>NZ_CP066308.1:1337500-1695625 GCF_016406105.1 Brevibacillus composti | reverse complement strand
CATTTGGGTGTATTTCGCACCGGACGCGGGTCTACCTGGAAGGCGCCCGTCCCATCGGCTTTTACTGCCCACAGATGCATGTTCGAGCCGACCTCTTCCGCACTTGGGGCATGCAAATAAAAAAGCCACGCCCCATCGGCAGACCACCCCGCAATTTGGACGTCCCCACTGCTGGTCACCTGTCGCGGAGCAGCCTCGGGATCGCTGGCGTTTACCATCCAGAGCTGCTTTTGGTGCGTAAAGGCGATCTGCGCGGGTATCGCTCCCTGGTAGACCCGCATCGGCTGCTGGATCTTCTCCGCAGCGCCGCTGGATCCGCTGCCGCCCAGCAAAGCTGCCGCCGCAAGGGCGACGCTAGCCAGAAAAGATATGGGCTTCCACATCACGGATACCTCCTTTGTCCTATTGTTCGTTTGTTACTCCTTTGACGAGCATGAGACGCCCTCCGTTGCCGGTTTGTCCTATTTTTGGCCGAATTTGCTATCAGTATTTCCAATAAGCCTCTTGTCCACAAAAAAAAAAAGAAAGGCAGCTGATCCGCTGCCCTTCTCTCCGTCATTTTCTCTCCTGATATCTCTTCGCCCGCCAGCGGCAGAAGAGCATGCCGCGATGACCGGCTCACAAACTTTCCAAGCGAAGCGGCTCCAGCAAAAGAAATGGATTCCCGTACAGATCGACAAAAATGGCTTCACGCCCGTACATCCGATCGGCGGGCTCGCTGATGAACCGCACTCCTCGCGCACTACAATTGTTTGAGGTACTCGATGACCGCGACCATCTCCGGAGGGAGCGGCGCTTCAAACTCCAGACGCTCTCCCGTGCGCGGGTGGTCGAAGCCGAGCGTCTGGGCATGCAGGGCCTGTCCATCCAGCTCCAGCGTGTTTTTCGGTCCGTACTTGGGATCGCCCGCCAGCGGATAGCCGATATACTTCATATGGACGCGAATCTGATGCGTGCGCCCGGTCTCCAGCTTCAACTCTACCAGCGTGTACTCCTTGAAGCGTTCGAGCACGATAAAGTGGGTCACTGCCGGTTTGCTGTTCTCAAAAACGACCGCCATCTGCTGCCGGTTCTTCGGGTCGCGTCCGATCGGAGCGTCGATGGTTCCCATCTCATGCGGAATTACGCCGTGGACGATCGCCACGTATTTGCGATTCACCGTATGCGCCTTGAGCTGGCTTGCCAGACTGAGGTGGGCCTTGTCGTTTTTGGCCACCATCAACAGGCCGGAGGTATCCTTGTCGATGCGGTGCACAATCCCCGGGCGCAGTACGCCATTGATGCCCGACAAGTCTTTGCAGTGGGCCAGAAGCCCGTTTACCAGCGTGCCGGTGTAATGGCCCGGTGCCGGATGGACGACCAGTCCGCGCGGTTTGTTGACGACGACCACATCGCTGTCTTCGTAGACGATATCCAGCGGCATCGGTTCGGCTGCGATCGCCAGCTCCTTCGGGGGCGGCACGCGCAGCGTCACTTCATCGTCGGCGGCCAGCTTGTAGTTGCTCTTGACCGGTTCGCCATTTACGAGGACGCGCTCCTCCTTGATCCAGGCCTGTACCTGCGAACGAGACCAGTCCTCGTTTTGTTCCGTGATAAATTTATCGATTCGTTCTTTGGCATCGGACGGCTCCGCCACCCAGTCATATCGTTCAAATACATCCAATTCGCTCATCTTTCTCTCCTCTGGTGTCATTTCCCTAGTATCCGCAAAAATCGATTGATCCATCAGCCGTTTTTCCGTCTTCCTTCCAGCAGGGTATCCAGCAACAGCAGGCCGACACCCACGGTAATCGCTACATCGGCTACGTTAAAGATCGGAAAATTGATGAGGGTCACATCGACAAAATCAACCACCTGGCCCGTGCTGATCCGGTCGATAAAATTGCCGATCGCTCCGCCCAAGACCAGGGAGAGGGCCAGAGAGACGCGCGGTTGGGACTTCCCGATGCGAATCAATGAGATCATAATTCCGATGACGACCGCAATCGTAATCACGATAAACAGCCATCGCTGATTTTGCAGAATACCGAAAGCTGCCCCCATGTTGCGGTGAGATGTCAAATGAAGCACGTCCTGAAACAGGGGGATCGACTCTCCCAGTTCCATGTGCTTGACCACCAGCGACTTGGTCCACTGGTCCAGGGCAATGATGGCTGCAGCGATAAGATAGTACATAAATGGAAGTCCTCCTTCGTTCGACTACAGAGAGCTGCTAATCGCTTTGCATTAAAATGTTATTTTACCACAGGCAAAAATGGCCAACAATGCCGGCAGCGGCAAACCTCATCTGCGCAGCCATTTGGTCAGCTTTTTGTAATAGCGGTATCCCTTGCGAATTCCCTCCAGCGCCCACAGCGGCACCTTCCAGCCGCGGTCTTTGACGAAGGGCAGGTAGATGCGGTAATACGCTTTGCGCAAATCCCGCCATTTGCTGTCCGGCTTGTTTTTATAGTAATCGGACACGTCTATCAGGTAGCCGCGGCCGCGGTCCATCAACACGTTTTTGCCGTGAACGTCATGCGGAAACAACCCTTTGGCCCGGGCTTCTTCGAGAGCTTCTTCGACATCCTCGATCACCTGGGGCGGGATCGGAATCCCGTAGCGAAAGCAATCGAACAAAGAAATCCCCTGTATGCGCTTGAGCACGAGGTACCCCGGCTCCGCCTGATAGCACACCGGAAAAGAGCGCGTTTCTCCGAGCTTGCGGTATACCTCCACCTCTTGCTCCCAGCCCGGGCGTCCCGGCGCGTACAGCTTGACGACCACCTCAGGGTAGTCCGGATGCGAGAAAACCGCAGCATAATTCCCTACGCCGACGACCTCCCACGGATAGGGTGTGGAGAGCACGACAACCGGGTCGTCCGGGGAACGGCTTTCCACCTTCACATTTTTCAAAAAGGGGGCAAGTACGTCCTGATGAATCTTCATGTCTTCACTTCTTTCATGTGTAGCGCAGGGCTGCTTGCTATTTACTACGATTCTAGCAAGCGAAAAATACATAGGCAACCGCCGCCGGACGGACTTTTCCCCTCCGTCACGGAAAAAACCCCTTCCATGAAAGCATGGAAAGGGACATGGAAAATTTTTTTATGAAAACCAGTCGCCAACTGCTTCGGCGATGACCGGCAGCGCTTCGGCACTGGCGGCCTCGCAATAGATCCGGAGCAGAGGCTCAGTCCCGGACGGTCTGATCAAGACCCAATGGCCTCCCCGCAGCAATAGCTTCATCCCGTCCACCCGGTTGATCTCCTCCACCACATACGGGCCTACCTTCGCGGGGGGTGCCTGCAACAGCTGCTCTTGCCGCCGCCGCTCGAGAACCGGGATATCCAGACGCGTGCTGTGCAATTCGCCGTACTCGTCATACACATCGCGCAGGATCTGGTCGATGCCTTTCTTTTCCCAAGCGCACATCTCCGCCAGCAGCAGATTGATCAGGATGCCGTCCTTTTCCGGGATATGGCCCAAAATACTGGCTCCCCCGCTCTCTTCCCCGCCGATCAGCACATCCCCCCTCAGCATCTCCGCGCCGATGTGCTTGAAGCCGACGGGGGTTTCGACCAGCTCCAGATCATAGCGCTGGGCCAGCCGATCCAGCAAATGGGTAGTCGCCACCGTGCGCACGATCCGGCCGCGAAGACCCCTGTTTTTGATCAGATGGCGGGCCAAAAGGACCAGCGCGGCATTGGCGGAAAGGTACTGGCCGAACCGGTCCACCACGCCAAAGCGGTCGGCATCCCCGTCATTGGCCAGCCCCAGCGCGGCCTTTTGCTTGACCACTTCCTGCTTGAGCAGGGTGAGGTGCTGTTCCTGCGGCTCCGGCAGACTGCCGCCGAAAAACGGGTCTGCCGTATCGCGAATCCCCCGCACCTCCACTCCCGCCTCCGCCAGCATGCAGCTGAGGTATCCCCGTCCTGAACCGTGCATGGGATCGACGACGACGCGAAGATGAGCCTGCCGGATGACGTCCATCTGAATCATCCGGCGGAGATGGGCTTCGTAATGCGGTTTCAGGACGATCGTCTGCAGAAGCTTGCGGCTTGCGGCTTCTTCAGCCGAGATCGTCAGCACTTCTCCTCCCTGCATAATACGCTGGATCTCCGCCTCGATCGCCTGGGTAATCGCCGGCGACGCGGGTCCTGCGTAATCGGGAATATACTTGATCCCGTTGTACTCCGGCGGGTTGTGACTGGCCGTAATCATGACCGCACCGCTTGCAGCGAAGTGCTTTACGCCAAATGCAGCGACAGGCGTGGGCACCGCTTCATGGGCCAGGTAGGTCCGTATGCCGTTTGCCGCAAGCACGCCAGCGACTTCCTGGGCGAAGCGCCTGCCTAGAAACCGGGTGTCATGACCGATGATAATTCCTTGCTCTTTTTGACCGATCCTGATGGTGTAAGCAGCAATGGCTTGGGCTACGACTCGCACATTCTCCATCGTGAACTGGTCCGCCACGATGGCCCTCCAGCCGTCGGTCCCGAAGCGTATTGCATTCACATCATACCACCTCAGCTCTCTGGGTCCTTTTTCATCGTTTTCATTGCTCCCAGCCCGCAATGAAGACGCTGTTTTTTACTGCTGCCTTACATCTTACGCATCCTATCCGGCTTCGATAACCATGGACAATCGGCCGTTATTTTTTCCGCCAGCGAGATTTGTTTCCGGCCCAACTCATTTAACAGAGACAGGAGCAGGGAAAGCGCATCCTGTTGGAAGGGGAGGGCTGTGAGGCCGCTTGGCTGCTCCCCCATTGCCTGCAAGGAGGCGAGACTCTCCTGCGGAATCCGCTCGCCGGTATGGGTGAACAGCTCCAGCGCCTCGCCATTTTTCGGCAGACGCACAGCCATATCAGCCTGCTGCGCTTGCACGCCCTCCGCAATGGTCCCCATGACCGTCTCGATTCCCAATGCCGCACAGATCTGCTTCAGAAAATCACCCAACAAACGGGACTTTGACTCGATGAGCAGTCTCGTCTGCATACCGCCGATCGCCTCTCGATCCACAGCTTGCAGGAGCGACTCGGCATACGCGTCCAGCATGCTGTGCTCCACCTGGAGCTGGCCCAGCCTGCGCAGCGAGCGGACGTACGTCTCCTGGGTGTACGCGGCGGCGATTCTCCGCTCCAGCTCGGCTGAAATGGGCAGTCCGTCATGCCCGACGAATTGTATCTTCACCTGCTTTTCGCCAGGCTTTTCTTGCAAATGGAGATGGACCCCCCCGGCGCACTCGAGCTTTTTCACCCCATAGCGAAGAAGCGGCGCAAAACCGACGCCGAGATCCACGGTATCGATGCCAGCGGAACAGAGGCTGGTCATGACCCCGTGTTTCAAGAGCTGCGCAAATGGATGCTCGCACGCGGACAGCGCGATCCGGCTCCCTGCGGGAAGCTGGCATGCGTAAGCAGCGGCCAGACGGGTGACGAATTCCGGCGTGATCTCTACATTGGCCACACCCGTGATGCCCTCTTGGCCAAACCATTTCCTCACACGGGTATTACCGTGGATCAGTGAAGTATGTACGTCCGCTCCTTCCGCTACTTCTTTATACGGCCACACCACTACACCCGGCTTGATGGCGGCGGTGCGCCCCACACGGCAGCCATCGCCGATGACCGCGCTCTCTCCCAGTACGGCACAGTCGCCGATGCTGGCATTTTTTCCGAGGATGCTGCCGCTGACCTCTGCATGCATCCCGATGAAGGCATTTTCCCCCACGATCGTCTGCGTGAGCCAAGCTCCCTCGGAAACAAGCGCCTGCCTCCCCAGGACAGAATAGGCACCGATTGAGGCACCCGACTGCAAATGGGCACCGGCGCCGATCAGGAGGGGGCCTTCCAGCTTGACAGCCGCGTCCATCCGCAACTCTCCCTCTACATAGATGCCGGGAACCAGTTCGCGGGCGCGGATCTCCGCGGCTACCGCGCCATCCAGCATGTCAAACTGGGCCTGCCGGTATTCCTCCAACGAGTGCAAGCCCGACCAGTAGCCTTCGCAGGCGTATCCGGACAGCCTCACCCCGCTGCGAAAGAGGGCAAAAGCCAGCTCCCCGGGGGTCGAGAATGTTTCCGCATGCATCAGCGGGGAAATAGCAGCCGGCTCCAGATACAATATCCCGGTGGCAGCAGCACATCTCTCTTGGTCGAGGCGGCGGATGCTCCTGCCCATCCGCGTAATGTCTCCCCCGGTGCTGATCCCCGCTTGAATCTCGTCGTCCCATACGCCTGCCTCCGTCACGATCAGGGTAGCCACAGCCCGCTTGGCCCGGTGATGAGCAAGCGCCTCGGTCAAATCACAATCCGTCAAGGCCGCTCCATCGATGACCAGCACCGTCTCCTGGAGGCTTTCTCCCGCCTCGGCGAGCAGGCCCTTCAATCCGTCGCCGGACGTCGCCTCTTCCCAGTAATGGAGCGTAACCCCGTGCCTGGAGCCATCGCCAAACCAATCGCGAATCTGGTCGGGAAAATAGCGCAGGCAGATCGTAATATCCGTGATCCCATGCCGTTTCAAGAGCTCGATCGTATACTCCAGGCAAGGGCGATTCAGCAGCGGCACCATCGCTTTCGGAGTAAATACAGTCAACGGACGAAGCTCGACTCCCTTCCCGTCCGCCAAGACCCATGCTTTCATCCAAGGTACCTCCTTGTATTTTGCGATCGTCTAAAAACCGGGAAAGAAGCATACGTTCACTCTATGCCGCGCATCAGGCCAATAGAACGGGATGTTCCTTATATGGCAGAGAATATCTGCACGTGCTCGCCCGCTTGGATGATGCCTCTGCCCCCTCGCCGCTCCTGCCCGTATCCGGCAGCCAAAACGTATCCGAGCGCAAAATCGGGCAAAATTTCCGATCGTGGAACAAGCCAAAGTCGACCAGGTACATCCGTCCGGCAGGCAGATTGCGGAGGGTGCAATCGCGCTCATCGCCCGTCACCGGCACATCCAGGTACGGCGCAGGTATTCTCCCCTCCCGGAAAAACTCAACAGCGTCAAAGACGCGTAAACCTTTCGCGATTTCTCGCGTGCCGGGTGGCAAATATGCCGCGATCATGCGCAGTCGCGCTTCGCTGATCTCCCAGGCAATATGAACGGAATTACATCCTTTTACCATCGTCTGGATATTTCCGATCCCTGTAAAAAACGGGCTCTTTTTTCTTGTGCTGCTATAACGGTGATCCCGAAGAATGGCTGGCAATTGCATCGACTATCGCTCCTTTGTCTTCTCATTCGCTTTCCGAATCAACCACCATAGCCATCATAGCGGATAAAACGATCAAAGGCTGTCGAAAGCTGCTACCCTGTTGCTTCTTGTTTTGTCGAGTGTTGCCTTACTTTTTTCGCCTGGGCCGGATGCAAAAGATAACCCGCAGGCGAACACCTGCTCGTGTCACGCTTGCAAATCAGATACGGAAAAACTCTTCGGTTTTGGGGCTTCGAAGCCTGATCGATTCTCGCTCCAGCCCTCGTCTCCCGATCCTCAGTCCATTAAAGAGACGGACGTCCATGATCGGATGTTGTACGGGCATGGCCGCTTCCTCGCGTGGCCGCCTTTTGAAAATCCTTTCCATTGTTTTCGACAGGCGCTTGGCCATAACCGGCTTCAACAAATAATCCAGCGCACTCCGTTCAAAAGCGTCCACCGCGTATTCGTCAAACCCGGTGACAAAGACCACCTGGATGCCATCGCTCAGCTCCATCAGCAGGCTGGACAGTTTCATGCCGTCCACTTCCGGCATCGACACGTCCAAAAAAGCGATATCTATCGGGTGTTCCTTTGCATATTCATAGGCTTCCCAGGGATTAAAAAACGTACGGCTGACTTCAATCTCTTCATATTCGGCCAGCAATTTTGACAACCGCTTTACGGATAATTCTTCATCATCGACAATAATGGCTCGCTGCATCGTTACCCTCCCATCTGCTTGAACGGCTGTGCGGGTATGTCAAAGCTGATTTTCGTGCCGATCCCTTCTTTGCTGTCCATGTGGAGGGCCTTGCCGTAGAGAAGCTTGATGCGCTGGCTGATATTCCACAATCCTACCCCTTTCTTTTCTCCGCCCTTTTCCATTAGCTGCCTCAGTCTCTTCTCACTGATCCCGCATCCGTCATCTTCCACGACAAAGTGGACCAGATTGTCTGCTTTCATCGTCACTGCGATTTTGACGGTTCCTCCCCGCACATTTGACATCAATCCATGGCGAATCGCATTTTCCACCAAGGGCTGCAGGATCAGCGGCGGAATTCGGACATTTAGATGGGCATCGACCTCGAAATCTACCTGCAATCGATCGCCAAAACGCGCCTTTTCAATATTGAGATAAGCGTCAACCAACTCCCGTTCATTTCTGAGCGAGGTCAGCGAATCCAGTTGCTTGAAGTCAAAGCTGCTTCTCAAATACTGGGACAGCTGCAGCGTCAATTCTTCTGCTTTCAGCGGCTCGTCCATGCACAGGGCCGCTATGGAATTGAGCGCGTTGAAAAGGAAATGGGGCTTGATCTGCGACCGCAAAAAGGCAATTTCCGCGTTTTTGGCATGGCGCACGGAGGCCTTTAAACGAGTCAGACTCCTCACGCGAGCCAGCAGCTCCTCGGATTCAAACGGTTTGCCGACAAAATCATTGGCCCCGTTTTCCATCGAGAGGATGATATCATTTCCCCTGTTTTTCGCCGTCAGCATCAGTACCGGGAGCTCAAAGGGAGAAAAACGCTCTCTCACCTTCTTCAGCACCTCATAGCCGGACATATCCGGCATCATGATGTCCAGCACCACGAGAAAAAACTCCCTTTGGGCTAACACGTCCAGGGCCAGTTGCCCGCGATTGACTACGACGGTCGAATACCCCTCCAGCTTCAACAAGTTGATCATGGACTGCAGGTTGGCATAATCATCGTCCACGACGAGAACACACGTAGATGCGGATGGGTAAAAACACGACCATCAATAAGTAACAGCCCAATACCAAGGTGAGGATCTGCGCGAATTTTTGAGAAAAAAGAAGACCGTCAGAATAATCAAACACAGTAAAGAACAGATGTCTTTTACTTTGTACAGCACCTCAAAAGATGCCCCAAGGATGTACATATACAGGGACGTTCGCCGATCAAGCCGTTGTAGACGGCGATGATGGCGCATACAGCCGCAAAGATGAGCAAGGTGAAGTCTTTCCTTTGGTAGTACGCCGCTGTCAGAAAACAGATAATAAAAATGAGCGAAAGCGCTGAGAGAATGGCAAATGTACTGAATTCCTGCGTCATGGTTTTTTGCTGGAAATCCATCATGGCGGCTTGCCCGCCAAAGTACGGGGATACGGGAATGCCTGCATTGATGTAATCGTAATTGGCAACCTGCACAATGATTTCGACGTCTCCCTGTTCCGCCGAAAAAAAGCCGATCTGCGGAAGATTCCCCGCTCGGTAGTTCGCTGCGGCTTCAGCGGGAGTCCCATCCGCAAAGAGCTTTTGCCCGTTTGCATAGACCGTGCTGGAAAAACGGATATTCGTCTTTTTTATCGCGTAAACGCCGTCCGCGGGCAGATTTTTCAGCACCATCCGGTAGGTAGCGTAGTCATAGGCGGAGAGCGGCTGGTTATCGATGACTTTCCCGTTCCATGTAGACGGAACCGCCATATAGGCCGGGGCGGGTAGTCTCGATTGGTCCTGAGCCGTTCTCCGGAAATCTTCGGGTGTCAATAATCGGTTCCAATAAAATTCCCATGTGCCGTCCAGTTTGATCCTCGTGTGCTGCTCTTCTTCCCATCCTGCCAGATCCATCACGCCTTGATGCACCCTCAGGTTATTCGGGTAGGTATCCCAATCCAGGAGAGATAGCGGAATGAAAGAAAAAGAAGTCAAAAGAATGAATACGATGAGTAAGGTCCTTTTTAACAAGGTGTCGGCTCCCTTGCCCTGGCTGAGTCGGAATCAAAGGCATGAGGCTGAATGAAATGGCATCAGGCTGCAGCAGATCGCATGAAGCTTCACTGAAAGAAATATGCAGTAAGCTCATTATAACGTTCATGTTTCAAGTTACATAGTAGGGAGTTTTGAGTGATATTTCGTTTTCTATTCCGAGTAGGAAGGGTACCGTGTAAACATCACCGGAGATATCCTTGCCAACGGGGTTCATCGCCCATCCTACCAAAGAAAATTAGCGTGTTCGGCCAATACCAACTCGGGCCAAAATGGGAAGGGGAGATCAATGATGCTTACCGCCTTAGCCTCGCTTATTGGAAAGGTGAGAAGAGCAAAAAGAGCCACCATACAAAATGACTGTCTCTTTCAAGATTCTGTTGTTTTACGTGTTCCATTTCACGCCGTCGTATGCGATGAAGATGAGCTTTCGTATGGCGGACTGTTAAGGGTGTTTTAATCCACGGTCCTGTGCTAGGAGCGACCGGAACCAAATGTGCGGGAGTTAATATCTCCGGGTTTCAATCCACGCTCCTGTGCAAGGAGCGACCTACGATTCTCATATGGTTAAATTGCCAATTGTGGGGAGTTTCAATCCACGCTCCTGTGCAAGGAGCGACAGCATATCTTAAAAACATTGATACGAAAGGCTTTTTACAACCATTTCCGCGAACCGTCTTATGAGGAAACCAAGACTTCTATCATGGATCATCTTACCCCAAACGAAAATCATACCTGGCGCGGTTCGCGAACCTCCCAGGATTTTCGTGTACGCTTGAGGTTCGCGCTTTTATTCTACACTTCTGAATACTCAGTCCAAAAATAGAATCCCTTCAGGGTCATACCCAGCTTTAGCTCCTACGTGTTCGACTCGGTTTTTCCAATTCGCACCCAGTCTGTAATATCGTAAGCTATCGGTTCTTGTGTCAATCACATTGGCTAACTGTACCTGAAGTTGTTTAAACTGGAGTGGGTCAACAAGACATTCAAACACAGAATTCTGCACTCGCTGCCCGTAATCCTGACAGCATTTGGCTACCTTCCGTAAACGTCTTCTTCCTTCAGGAGTCGATGTGTTCACATCATACGTTACCAATACCATCATGAACTGCTCTTTCCCCTCACTTCCATAGGAATGGTGGATATTCTTCCAAATCTCCGCGAATATGTCGTGCAAGAAGAAGTGCCTGGCTATAAGGTAGGAGACCCAACGGAATATTCTCGTCTAGAAAGGGATGACGAATTTCTTCACGTTTTCGCTTTTGCCAGGCTGTTATTAATTCTTTCTTCAGTTCTGCCTTGAGGAGAATCGCTCCATTTTCTTTCCGCACAAAATCATCCGGGTGAACCTGTCGACGATTTATTAGCGTCAGCACCAACCTGTCAGCTAAATAACTTCGAAATTCCTCCATCATATCTAGGGCAAGACTTGGTCTTCCCGGGCGATCACGGTGGAGGAAGCCTACCGCCGGGTCAAGCCCGACTGTCTCAAGGGCAGACTGAACCTCTGTTCGCAACAGGCTGTAAGCAAAAGAAAGCATGGCATTCACCCGATCCAAAGGTGGACGTCGATTGCGGCCTCTTAAATAAAACGCTTCTTTTTACACAAGTTTTAATCCACACACTCCATACAGAGTGCGACAACTTCAACTTGCTGATATGATGCTGTGACAAGCATTTCAATCCACGCACTCCATACAGAGTGCGACCAAGCCAAGAAAGTACCCATGATGATGACAGCAATTTCAATCCACGCACTCCATACAGAGTGCGACCTATTGGTTCCGGGAAATCCTACCACGCTTTGGAATTTCAATCCACGCACTCCATACAGAGTGCGACTCCAAAAAGGCCACGAGCCACCGGGCCGCCAACTATTTCAATCCACGCACTCCATACAGAGTGCGACAATCGACCGAGATATTCTCAAGCGGATTTTACGCAAATTTCAATCCACGCACTCCATACAGAGTGCGACCAGCCAAAGCCAAACAAGCACGTAGCCCCGCCATACAATTTCAATCCACGCACTCCATACAGAGTGCGACCTATTGGTTCCGGGAAATCCTACCACGCTTTGGAATTTCAATCCACGCACTCCATACAGAGTGCGACTACTTTCCGCCTGATCAGTCTACGTCTGCGTTGCAATTTCAATCCACGCACTCCATACAGAGTGCGACTTTGAGGCGGCGGACAAGCTGGTGGCGGAGGGGCAATTTCAATCCACGCACTCCATACAGAGTGCGACTTGGTAACTGTCATCCAGACAGAGTAGGGAAGGAATTTCAATCCACGCACTCCATACAGAGTGCGACGCGCGTAACTTTTCCAGTGCCGTCTCCATTGGCAATTTCAATCCACGCACTCCATACAGAGTGCGACGCGGCCCATGATGTAGGGTACGAACGTGCAACGATATTTCAATCCACGCACTCCATACAGAGTGCGACGACAAACGGCAAAGCCGTGACAGTCATGACGGGGGTATTTCAATCCACGCACTCCATACAGAGTGCGACTAGGGCAGAGTTTGACGCTGCCATCTCAAGTCTGAGATTTCAATCCACGCACTCCATACAGAGTGCGACGCTCAGGCCCGGCTGGAGGTGTGATTCCCATGATGAGATTTCAATCCACGCACTCCATACAGAGTGCGACCGGAAACAATGCCAAGGACCACGCCCATGAGATCCTGTTTCAATCCACGCACTCCATACAGAGTGCGACCTGAGAAGGAGGAATTCGTTTACGGTCACGTCATAGTTTCAATCCACGCACTCCATACAGAGTGCGACGTTAACAGCGGTGAACCCGGCCAGCGTAACAGGGTTTCAATCCACGCACTCCATACAGAGTGCGACTTGGCGTAGCCGAAGCTGCTGAAATTCTCGGCTGGTTTCAATCCACGCACTCCATACAGAGTGCGACTTAAATTCGATCGTTAGTTTTTCGCCGCTCTGGGAGTTTCAATCCACGCACTCCATACAGAGTGCGACACTTCGCTCCCGGCAAAAAGATGTGCAAACGCTGCTGGTTTCAATCCACGCACTCCATACAGAGTGCGACTTATTGATTGCCGCACGGGTTAGCTTTGCCATTATGGTTTCAATCCACGCACTCCATACAGAGTGCGACTAGCCGCATGGGCGGATGACATGCGGAAGCTCATAGTTTCAATCCACGCACTCCATACAGAGTGCGACGCCAAAGCGTTTTTCCAAACCTGTAAACAGTAACGGTTTCAATCCACGCACTCCATACAGAGTGCGACTCCGATTTTGCAGAAATGGATAATCCCGGATCGGTTTCAATCCACGCACTCCATACAGAGTGCGACTTTCAATGCGTCGTATACCTTATTACTCATCCAAGTTTCAATCCACGCACTCCATACAGAGTGCGACTTGTGGGTGACAGGGATCGCATCGTTCTCTAGGATGTTTCAATCCACGCACTCCATACAGAGTGCGACCGCGTGATTGCACCTACACCTGTTATTGTGAATCTGTTTCAATCCACGCACTCCATACAGAGTGCGACATAAAACCTACTCTTCCGAATATGGGTTGGAGCGTTTCAATCCACGCACTCCATACAGAGTGCGACGAGTCCGGCAGCAGGCTGCACACTTTGAACCGGGTGTTTCAATCCACGCACTCCATACAGAGTGCGACGTGTCTACCCGCGTGAGGTTCGGATCGCGGCGGAATTGTTTCAATCCACGCACTCCATACAGAGTGCGACTCCGGGCGCGGTACTTTGAGGCCACGGAGCAAGAGGTTTCAATCCACGCACTCCATACAGAGTGCGACGCGGGGCTGATGGTTGACTGGCCGGAGGAACAGGTTTCAATCCACGCACTCCATACAGAGTGCGACTATTGAATCTGCATATGGTGACGAAACCTATCAAGAAGTTTCAATCCACGCACTCCATACAGAGTGCGACCGGTTTCTTGGATGGCCTGCGCGATAATGAGGGTTTCAATCCACGCACTCCATACAGAGTGCGACTGTTCAGTGACCACACGAACGGTACAGGCGGCCTGTTTCAATCCACGCACTCCATACAGAGTGCGACCACAACCGTGTTCTGGCGATAGTACGCCCAAAAGAGTTTCAATCCACGCACTCCATACAGAGTGCGACTTATCGAGTCCCGCGATTTCAATGTATCGCCACAGTTTCAATCCACGCACTCCATACAGAGTGCGACCACCGCCGCCGATCTCATCGTATCCGGGAAACAGTTTCAATCCACGCACTCCATACAGAGTGCGACCCGATCTTTGTCGCGGTCTACTTCATGACCAAGATGTTTCAATCCACGCACTCCATACAGAGTGCGACGATTCCACATGATAGCCCAGATCGACCAGGCGGGGTTTCAATCCACGCACTCCATACAGAGTGCGACCCCTATGAGATTTGGGGAAGTTTTGAGCGGAATCGGTTTCAATCCACGCACTCCATACAGAGTGCGACGGCAGAGGTCACGATCTACTGGCCAACGAGGCGGTTTCAATCCACGCACTCCATACAGAGTGCGACTCCATGCGGACGGAGGAATGAAGGTGCATGTGATGTTTCAATCCACGCACTCCATACAGAGTGCGACTCCTGGTGCGATCAGCACCCAGCGGGTTGGATAGTTTCAATCCACGCACTCCATACAGAGTGCGACCGGAACTGATCGGTTTGCACGCACTGTTGATGATGTTTCAATCCACGCACTCCATACAGAGTGCGACGGCAGAGGTCACGATCTACTGGCCAACGAGGCGGTTTCAATCCACGCACTCCATACAGAGTGCGACGCAGTGGTCCGGTTATCTCGTATCGATTAAAGCCAGTTTCAATCCACGCACTCCATACAGAGTGCGACATCTCTCGGGCCTTGAAGGGGATCGCTCGCAAACTGTTTCAATCCACGCACTCCATACAGAGTGCGACAGCGAAAATGCAATATATTAATACAGTCCATCTATCAATCTTTGCATTTCCAAAAGAAAATCACAAAAAAACAATCAATTTTATGGTTGACTTTACCAAAGCGAGTAAAATGTTTGTTGTTTTCGACAAAATTCTCGGTGCGAAGGCCCCATAGTTTTCATGGGAGCTTTCCATTCGCACTTCACAGAATTAGTGGCCCTTCCATGTCATAGGAGCCTTTTGCTCCGACATGTTCGACTTTTGATTTATATTTATCACCTAGATTATAGAAGCGCAGACTATCCGTTTCCTCATCAATCAATTCTTCCAGTTCATACTTTAAACGACGGAACTGCGTCGAATCGACAATGCATTCAAACACAGAATTTTGTACTCTTTGTCCATAGTCCAAACATTTTTTCGATACTTTGGCAAGTCGTTTCCTACCTGCACTGGTTGTTGTGTTTACATCATAAGTAATGAGGACTAACATGTCACCACCTACTTCCACAAGAATGGCGGATATTCATCCAGATCCCCTCGGATATACCTGGCCAAGAGCAGTGCCTGGGCATAAGGGACAAGTCCCCAGGAGATTTTTTCATGCAAAAATGGGTGAATAATTTTTTCTTGTTTTCTTTCTTGCCATGCCTTCAGTACTTGTTTTCTTGTCTCATCGTCCATGAGAACCGCACCGTTTTCTTTCATATAAAAACCTTTGTGATTGATAATCTTCTTGTTAATCAAGGAAAGCACCATTCGGTCTGCGTAAACCCCTCTGAGTTCTTCCATCATATCGAGGGCTAGTGAAGCCCGTCCTGGCCGATCTCTATGCAAAAAACCAACGTAAGCATCCAATCCTACGGCCTCCAAAGCCGCTTTCACATCAGTCGCCAACAATGTATAGGCGAAAGATAAAAGGGCATTCACATGATCGAGCGGTGGCCGTTTGCTGCGCCCGTTAAAAGAAAAGTGCTCCTTCTGCTGTAAAATTAAATCATCAAAAACAGAGTTATATTGCACAGCAGAGGTGCCTTCCAGGCCGCGCAGAACTTCAAGGTCCTCCACATTGCGAACGAGTTTCATCGCATCGGATAATGAAGCGGTCACTCGCTTTATTCGGTCGACATCAACCCGGAGGGGATAGTCTCGTGTAGCACGCTCAAGAATCCACTTGCTGTTAAATATCTTCCCCAGGATCATATTTCTTGCCACGAGAGCACTTCTTCTCTCGTCATCCGAAATACGGTACTGTTCCTTTCTGAGTACCACATTCCCTCTGTCTTCTCCGATCACCCTGGCTAGAAAACGACCGTTTCGCGTCATAAATGTAAGCGCAATATTTCTTGTCGCGCATGCCCCCATTAGGGCCGGACTTACCCCTGCATAACCAAACGTACACACAGCTTCTAAATTATGCAGGGGGTAGCGGGCCAAGGTCTCCTCTTCACTTTTGACAACGATATTCTCACCATCCAGGGACAGATAAGCATCCGGTATGGTAACGAACAATGTATTTAGTAATTTCTTCATTCGCCTAACCTGCTTTCAATAAAGCTGGAAACCGTTCTCCGTTTCATCAATTCAGGCAAGCAAACAAGATTCAGGGAACAGCTTTGGCAGTGCGGCCCCACCTTCACTTTTGGGGTGTGATTTCGTTGAAAGTAGTGGTGCATTTCCAGCAAGGTTGTCCTCACGCGCTCCTTATCCGAGGGAGAAACAGTCACCTCAACGCGATGTTTGATTTCATCATAAAAGAGATAGCCGAGCGAGAGTTCACAGACCAACATTTCCTCAAGACATAGCATTTGGGCAATTAACTGGGATCGATCCGAGTCATCTTTTTTGGGCTTCCCCCGCTTGTATTCAACAGGGTAAGGAAGGTACAAGCCTTCCTCCCCTGCAAGCGAAATCCCTTCAGGATCAAGAACAAACTCGACAACATCACAAATACCTGTGATGCCCAACTGCTTTGAGTGGACCGGCAAAGAACGGACGATCAGCTTGTCCCCTCTTTTTTCACGAAGCAAGGGTTGATCCGCTACTCGGTGTACATATGCCCCTTCCAAAGTACGAACATTTTCTTCCCATTGCTGTTCAATATGGATGAGCGCCCATTGTCTTCTACAGAAATTGAAGTGCTGTATCCCGGAAAGCAACAGAAAGTCCTCTTCGTTATAGCCCTGCATATTCTTGGACTTCCAGACCTTCGAGTGGTTGAATGCTGTAATGATAATCCTCTACCGACTTTGCTTCCGTAATGCCTTCTTTTAATTGAATCTGAAGAGAGCGGTGCACTTTTGCGGAAGAGTATTGTCCCAATTTGGACTTATGCTTCCACCAGTACACGCGATGTACCTCCATGCTGCCATCTGGGCGTGCGGAAGAGGTGTCATTTTCAAACAAGGTGATTAATGCCTGCTTGATCTTCTCCGCATCTTCATTCGTAAACCCGGTCTTCTCCGCCAATTGGGTATTGATGCTACCGTAAAAAACATAGACGCCAAAATCGACTCTATGCTTCATCCCCATGGTATCAGAGCTTTTTTTGTTGGGGTCTTTGGGGGTAACCGCATTCACGCTTTTGGTAATTTGCATACTCGAAATATCAATGGGATCAATACTTACTGCTGTATGAATCGAAACGGGACCGCGAATGCCAATGGATACATCCGAGCCGCTAAAAGCAAAGACTTGTCCAAAGCTGCGTACATCCAGCCACGTTTGGCAAGCAACTTGCGCGTACAATTCATTGTTTTGCTTCTTGCCTTTGGCAAATTCCTGGAGTTCTTCATTCGCATCTACGCGATCTTTTATACTGCGATAGGAGTCTGATCGCCTTTCGTCGGACTGCACCAGAATCGACTCGCCCATATCTTGCAGGCGGTTTCGAATTTTTCTCTTTATGCACACATCCGAGATCTCACCACGTCCATCGTAATTCTGCCGCGGGCGGTTTCCATTTAGCGGATCACCATTGGGATTGGCGTTACGGACAGACAGAACAACGGCAAAATCAATTTTGTGATCAAGTGTACTCATTGTACATCCTCTCCCATTTCATAATTTTCGTTTATTTGTTCAGCTTCCGAATCTTTCTCCTTCTTACTCTTGTATAATTCATGACGTTGACTGTAAAATCCGAGCAAGTACAAACCGCTTAACGGTCGATCTGTAAAATGTTCCGCCTTGAGTTGCGATCCGACTTCATCCAGTAAGCGATTATAATACCCCGCGTCTGTGCCCATTCTGGCCTGATAAGGCTGAAGATTTGACTGGATAATGGTCCAGGTGCGCCCCGGTCTTTGCGCAAAGGCATTCATATAGCGTATAGCATTGGTAGCACGCTTCTCATCACGCCCCAGCGCCCTTCTTTCCAGCACATCGGCTATGGCTAGCATTCTGCCGAATAAATAACTCCGATCCTTATTTGCGGTATCTAATCCCACTGTAAAGCCCTCCTTTTCATAGGTTTTGTTTACTAAAGCACAAGTTATGCTCAGTGTTTTTTCCCATTCCCACTCTTCCATCCCTACCGGATTAGAGGCGCGGTTGACAGCACTTCGCACGATATCCAGTGGTATTTTCGCTCCATCAATAATCGATGGCAGCATTCTTTCGATTAATACCTTGACGATTTTATCACTGGCTCTTGGACCATACGCAGCAAAAGCAATGTCTCGTGATGAAGGTGCTCCTAGAAACGATATCGTCCGGTTCTCTCCATCTTTTCGATAACGATGCAGCCACAGGCATGTTTCATGCCACTGTTGCAAGCGATCGAGGAAGAGTTCTTTATTCAAATCACGGTAGTAGACGATCGACATTCTGCCTGGTGTAGCCGCATCCAGCACCATGATAATGACTTTTGCCTTGTAGTCGCCGTCAAATCGGTAGCCACCGATCGCACGACGGATCTGATTTGCATACTCTTTGTGAGCCAGATCGCCGCTTGCCTCCTCCTCATCCTGGTACAAACTGAATGTGTCACCGAAAGGATCCGGTACTTCTAATCTATCCGGACCCCATACCAGAAAAACCTTGCCGTCCACAATAAACCCCTGTCGATCAATCAGCCATTTTAGAGCGTTATGCGCTTTCTGGGATACTTCGTAACTAATCGACACAGCATCTCGGCTGTTTCGAAATCTCCCGCGAAAAGTAAATCCACTCGTATCGTTGGCAGATATCAGCTTGGACTTGTCAGCGGAGTTTCGGATGCGGGAGGCGTGCTTGTCTGCATAAGGGAGATGTTCCCCTGTTACGTAACACAAATCTCTTTCCGATAACAATCTATCGTAAAATTGAACGAAAGATTGTTGCACAGACGGATCACGCCACAGTCGTGATTCTGCTTCACCCGGAATTTGTACGGCAAATCTGACAAAAGCGGCACTTTGATCGGAAGCAATCACTTTGAAAATCTCAGGTCTCTCTCCGTACTTCTCTTCCAGCGTCGGCGTCCACTTTTCGATCAGTTTTTCCTGCTCATCGACCCAAAGCACCTTCTCCCGAATCAAATCAGCCATTAACGTTCCTTTGCTCAGGTATGTGTATACACTTTTCACCTTGGGATGTGCTGCGGGGGATTCGCACCAGGAAAGCAATTGCTCCATGTAATCTGCATGTGGTGTTCCTTTTCCTTCACCGCAATAACGGGTATAGTCACCAGCCACATATATGAGCTTGTCAAACAGAGGGTGTGGCACCGGAGCGCTAGTTCGGCTTGCGGAAGCCTCGGTACAGGGAATAATCGTGCTCGCCTCGCTCTTGTCGATCACTTTGGCCGTGATAAAATTACCTTGTCCGTCGAGGATTACCTCAATATGCGCACTTTGAGTCGTATGAGAGACAGGGATTAACGCGTACTCCCGATCATTAGCTTTTTTTTCAAATTGACCGATGACGTGCGCATGGTTCTCATACGTCTGATTCAGAGTAGCGAGCCAGCTCATTCACTACCTCCTCCTCTTGGGAACCATTCTTCATACAAAACATCTACTGACTCCATATTTGTGGAATCAAATGACTTCATGAATCCTTCACCTGTTTTGCGAACAAGTGTGCATTCCTCCGGACGGATAAAACGAATCACGCCATATTGCATCTTGGCCCGCCACAAGCGTGTTTCCCGTTCCTTTTTCCCCGTCTCATCAGGGTAGCTGATCCCATGTACCATCAAGCCAAAATCTACTTCAGGAACCTCATCATAAAAGCCTTTTCCCTCGCCAAAAACACATGGTTCTACATAACCCTGACATTCACGGGAACCGAGAAAAATATCCCTGCGTCCTCCTGCTTGCAAGGCCCTCTTCGCAATGTTATGGTGCTTATGTTCGTTGTGGTCATATATCAGGTCCTTGCGATGAGGGTTAAATTCGAAATGGCAACGCACCTGGTACCGCGGGTTACGCAGATACGTATAATAAGCCAGCGTATTCCCTCCTTTGGTGTAGTCTATCGGACGTACTCCTTTGGATTCCGTCTGGATGGGGTTCATAATGCGAACTTCATCAATGTACCAAAGAAGAGATGGTTTCCAATATATGGATTCAACTATCCCCTTGATTGATTGGTACGTAGGTACTTGGTAAGAAAATTTTTCACCACCTATTTTTGTTACCGGATCACTAAAAAGGGCATAGCTTCCAAACACTTCAAACTCCAATTGGTTCCTCATTCATTCACCACCTTCTTGTATATAATAATTTATCTTCTTCAAAAAAAGCATACCCTAATATCCAAATAAAGGCAATGCTAACTTGATAAATTGTCTGGGACTGCCTCCCTGTGTTACACTCTTTTTGTCGCTAAAAAGCGTGGATTGAAATTTGTACATCATCATTTGTGGAAAAGACCCGCCCTAAGCGGGTTTTTCCTTTTTCACTATATGAGCGCCATCGTCCATTCGCCCTCTCCCTCTGTTTCAACACCGAAACGATCCGAATACGCGACTTCGCGTAAAGCGAGAACATGACCGTGAAGAAGAGGATAAATATCCCCGTTTTTCTCCAGCTTCTTCAATTCATGCTGATAAAGATTGACTACATATTGCTGCGATTTTTGCAAAAGCTCCCCCAACTCCCGGGAATCAAGTTCCCCATTTAATGTCAAAATGATATTCTCCGCATCTGTATTGTAAGGTACAAGCACTGATGTAGCGCCGTTGGCAATTACCTCAAAATGTTTTTCGGCAGTCGCAAATGACGCTCGAGTAAGAGTTTCCGGAATGCTTCCGTGTTTACGCTCATAAGCTGCGTGATAGTCTCGATTGGTGCCAAGCAAATCAAAAAGGTTCTTCTCCAGCTCTTTGATCGGATAGTGCAGCTCGTCTTTGATGTGAGCGTAATAGTATTGGAAATATGTATTTAGTGCTGCTCCCGAAAGCAAATCATGACCAAAACGTTCCGGCTCTTTTTGAATTTCGAACAGCAGACGTTCTGTTTTCTCCGCTCCAATGCGAATTTCGGGCAGCCTGGTCAGCACTTCATCTGCGGACTTGATCACATACACATTCCGAACCGCATCTTTCCCATGCCGATTGCACCTACCCGCTGCCTGTGCAATCGAATCGAGACCAGCCAAAGATCGAATTACACAATCAAAACTGATGTTTACACCCGCTTCAATCAGCTGCGTACTGACGCAGATGACTCGTTCATTATTCGATAGCGCCTGCTTCACTTCTGTTAACACATCCTTGCGATGCGCGGGACACATATTTGTACTCAAGTGAAACAAACGCACACCGTTCTCTTCCACCCAATCGCTCTGTTCCAATTGGACAAATAGTTTTCGCACCGCCGCTTTCGTATTCAGAATAACCAGAATCCTGGGGGCTTCTTCCAGTCTCTCCTGAATAAAAGCTGCGAGTTCCTCCGTTCTCCAACCTAGCGGAGTTGTACGGTCGACTATTTCCACCCTCTTAAAGCTCCTGCTCACCTCATCCAAGTTTGCAATCATTTCACCTTGTTCGGACAGTCGGAGCTTATGTTTGACAAAATCAAGTGCAGGCTGCGTAGCTGTACAAAGAACCAGACTTGAGCGGCCGAAAATATGCAAAAAGTTTAGGGCTGCATTAAACAAGGAAATACATTTGGCCGGAACGGATTGTACCTCGTCGAAGATCAGAACAGCATTCGTCATGCGATGCATTCTTCGGATATTGCGTGTGCCTTTGGCATAGAAAGTGTTTAGAAACTGTACCATCGTGGTAAAAATAATGGGCCGATCCCAATTGTCTCTAGCCAGCCGGATCTTTTTCTTCCGAATATAATCGTTATCGTCGTCAAGATCGTACTCTTCGATTACATTAGAATGGTGCTCGAGAATCATCCCGTGATCATCCAAAATTCCCCTAATCTCACTGGCATTCTGCTCGATAATCGTGGTGTAGGGAACGATAAAGATAATCCTTTCTTTTCCCCATCTTTTGGCATGTGCAAGGGCATAGCGCAGACTTGCCAGCGTCTTGCCTCCTCCAGTAGGGATTGACAACGTATAGATTCCGGAAGGTCGCCTCGCAAATTCTTCACATTGCCTGGACATTTCGCTTCGCAAGCGGTTGATCGGATGGTCGGCGTCATCCCCTTGTTCCAGATCCATTATTCTGCTCATTAACTTCTCGTAGCTCTGGGTGAAAAAAGCCTTACTATCAAAGACTTCCTCTGACTTTTCCTCTTCTTCAAACTGCCTCGAATCTGTTCGGTCCGCATCGATTAAACAACTGAAAATGTACTTGATCAACAGCGAGACAGTTATCGAGGGCAGTTTTTGGTTTTGGATCACATGCAAAAAATGCTTTACCTCCGACTTGGCTTTTGCAAAATTTTGATCAAGCTCTTTCTCCGCATACATTTCAAAAAAAGCTGATTCTGTGCGCTCATATTCCTCCAGCTCTTTCATCGCTACTCGCTCAATGAATGGGGAGTTCAGCTGAGGATCCAGAAAGTCCCTTAGTCCTTGGTGATGAGAAATAATACAATTCGCGATCCATTCGGCTGCCAGTTTGTCTTCGACTGTTTTTGCCTTTTGATGATAACGGCGGTAAAGCAACCTGCCCCCTGCTGTAGAATGATCAATTGAACCTCTTCGTGGTGGGGCATCTGGATTCGCTGCCGCTTCCTGAATGTATTTCAAGAAGCCTTTCGTGTTTTTCCCGAGGTCATGCAACCAACCAGCCAAACCTGCTAGATGGCGGGCACCGATCTTCTCTCCAAACTGTTCACATCCGGTTTTTACTCCATCCAAATGCTCGCGCACACTTTGGATGCATCCATCCTTCTGACGAATATGGGCGATATAGTCCATAGTGCCTCCTTCATTACCAATTGATATGTATGCAACCACCCCAAGTAGGCATATAGTCTTACATGATACAATTCGGCAATTATTTACAAATTTCCTGTAAATCACTCAAATTACTTCAAAAAAAGAATTCATTTACTCTCGTTATTTCCTTATATCAAACAAGAAAAGGAAAAGCCCGTCATGCACTGACAGTCTTTCCCTATCCGGCACTCTCTCATTTTTACCTATCTCAAAAAAACTTCTTCCTCCCCTGCTCTTCCTTCAACAGTTCCACCGCTTCTCTGAACCGCAGCGAGTGGATCACCTCGCGTTCTCTCAAGAATTTCAATCCATCCTGCAGGTCCACGTCATCGGTCATGTCGATCAGCCACTGGTAGGTGGCCCGGGCCTTCTCCTCCGCCGCGATATCCTCATAGAGGTCGGCGATGGGATCGCCCTTGGCCTGGATGTAGGCAGCCGTCCACGGAACCCCGGAGGCATTTTGATAAAAGAGGGCTTTGTCGTGATTGGCGTAGTGATCGCCGAGACCAGCTTCCTTCAACTGTTCGGGGGTGGCGTCCTTGGTCAGCTTGTAGACCATGGTGGCGATCATTTCGAGGTGGGCGAATTCTTCCGTGCCGATGTCCGTCAATAGGCCGATCACCTTGTCTGGTATGGAATAGCGTTGGTTTAAATAGCGAAGCGCGGCAGCCAATTCCCCGTCCGCACCGCCGTACTGCTCCAGCAAAAATTTCGCCATGCGCGGATCGCATTTGCTTACGCGGACGGGATATTGCAGCTTTTTCTCATATACCCACACGATGTGTTCTCCTCCTCATCTTTAAACCTGCCAGGGCCAGGGTGTATCGTTCCACTGCCAGGGGTATCCGGAATAGCTGAGACCGAATTGCAATAAAGGACCGTAGTGCCTCTCAAATTCACAGGCGACATTCCAGCGCTGCTCGGCCATTCGATTAAATTGATTCAGCGCCTCTGCATCATCGCTATGCGTATCCAGATAGAGCGTCAATTCGACCAGGACGAAATCCAGCGCCTGGAGCTCGTGCATAAGCTGGTAGTAACGCTCGTCAACCTGCTTGGGTTCGTTCATTTTTTTCTCCTCCCTTCGCCAAGGCCGCTCCTGTCGCCGCGTCCCTCATAAGGACTGTACAAGTCCGGCCAAAGCGTGCCGTGAAAAAGAGCCTCCCGCGGGGAAAACTGGGGGAGGTTGGGCGGCTGAAACTGAATAAACAATTCTGGAGGGACCACATATGTCTTCACACGTTGGGGCGGGCAGGGGTCGAACGGGCTGACATACGGAAAATAGACACGGTACTGGGAGTCCAATGATGAAACCTCCTTGTGTGGGTCATTGACTAACCACTACCACTCTATGACAGTCACCCATGTCCGGTGATAGGCGCCCGCCCTTTTCTTTTCCTGCTCTTGCCTCTCCGCCTGTTTATTTGTCCCCTGCGACGACCATACTGATAGGCATCATGAGAAAACAGGTGGATATCCCGCATGCGCCGATTTTATCGAACATGGAGAAAATCTGCAGCCTCGTCATCCGACCGCTCTCCCCTTCTGCCTGAACATCTACATCTAAATAGTCCTGCCATGGGCCCGATCCATCCCGAGCTTGCCCGGAACGTCGCCTCTTTGAAACAGGCATTCTCCGATTGCTCGGATGTCGTCTTTCGTTTTTTGCGTGTCCACAACAGGCCTGCGATGGTCCTGTTCATCGATGGATTGGTAGATGCCACTCAAATTAGCGAGGGCGTCCTGCAAAGCCTGCTCGATGAGAGGAATGTCGATGCGCTCATCTCGGAGGTTTCGACGAGCAGCCTGGATAAGACAGCCGACCTTGCCGAAGTGCAAAATCTGGTGTTGACGGGAAGTGCCGTATTGCTTTGCGAGGGCCTGTCCACAGGTTATGTCCTGAACATTCGCGGAGGGGAACGGCGGGGAGTGGAGGAGCCGGCGACGGAATCGGTCATTCGCGGGCCGCGCGAGGGCTTTACGGAAAACCTGCGCACGAATACCGCGCTGATTCGCTTCCGGATTCGGAGCTCTCAGCTCAAAATGGTTTCCTTTTTGATCGGGAGACGCACCAAAACCCCCGTCGTCCTGACGTATCTGGAGGGGCTGGCCCGTCCCGAGATCATTGAGGAAGCCAAAAGAAGGCTGGCGGCCATCGACATTGATGGCGTGCTGGAGACGAGTTACCTCGAGGAAATCATAGAGGACCATCCCTCTTCGCCCTTTCCGCAATTTCAATATACGGAGCGGCCGGATACCGCGGCCGGACAGCTGCTGGAGGGGAGATTCGCCATTCTGGTGGACGGGACGCCGTTTGCGCTGATCGCCCCTGCCACCTTTTGGCAATTGATGCAAGCGAGTGAGGATTACTACGAACGCTATGTCTTTACCAATTTTCTCCGCATGCTGCGGTTTGCTCTGATGCTCCTTGCGCTGTTTTTGCCATCGTTCTATATTGCCACGATTACGTTTCACCCGGAAATGCTGCCGACAAGCCTGTTGTTGAGCATCGCCGCTGCCCGGGAAGCCATTCCCTTTCCCGTTTTGGTAGAGGCGCTGATCATGGAGATCTCTTTCGAAGCATTGCGGGAAGCGGGCGTCCGTCTCCCCAAAACCGTAGGGCAAGCCGTCAGTATTTTGGGGGCGCTGGTCATCGGCCAGGCGGCGGTGCAAGCGGGGATCGTCTCGGCCCCGATGGTGATCGTGGTCGCCATGACCGGGATCGCTTCGTTTACGATGCCTCGTTTCAATCTCGCCATCTCGATCCGCCTGCTGCGCTTCCCGCTTATGCTGCTAGCCGGCACGCTGGGGCTCGTCGGCATCGTAGCCGGTGTATACGTGATTATCCACCACGCCTCGCGGTTGCAATCTTTTGGCGTTCCTTATCTGTCGGGGATTGCCCCTTTTCATTCGCGAGACTTGAAAGATATCTTCATCCGGGCACCGCGGGGGAGAATGAAAACAAGACCTGTGTCCCTCACCGGAGAAACCAGTCAAAGAATGAATTCGGAAACGGAGAATGGATGAGAGATGCGACCGCATGCACTGCCGATGAAACGTATGGGTATCCTCGTCGTGTTGTTGTCCCTCTTGCTGGGAGGCTGCTGGGACCGCTTGGAGATTAATGATATGGCGATTGTGACGGGGACGGCGATAGACAAGCAGGAAGATAAGTACATGGTAACCGTGCAATTCCCCCTCCCCAGCCAGATGGGAGGAGCGGGCAGCCAGGGCGGCGGCGGCGGCACTTCAGGCTCAAAATCCTGGCACCAGAGAGTGGGCGTCGCCACTTCCCTCCAAGAGGCGAACGCACAGGTGCAGAATCGTCTTTCCCGGCGGTTGAATTTTTCCCACCGACGGATCATCCTGATCGGCGAACAAGCGGCAAAGGCAGGCATCGATCCCATTCTCGACACATTGGGGCGCGTTCCGCAAAAACGCTTGTCTTCTTTGCTGGTCATTACAGAAGGCTCGGCACAGAAGACGCTCGGCACGCAGACACCGGTCGAGCAATATCCTGCGGAGGCGGTCAGAGAGCTGATCCAGCTCTCCTTGCGCCAGCCTACGCCTATAAAGACCGTTTATCAAGCGATGCTAACCGACGGGGTCGATCCTTCCGCTCCGTACATTGCCCTGGTTCCCCTTCACTCTGCCGACTCCCCCGAGGAGACGGCTCAAACCCTATCGCTGGAAGGCATTGCTTTATTCAACAGCCGGAATAAATTGGCCGGATTCGTCAAAGACGAGGAAGCAAAAGGCCTCGGACTTGCCATGGACATGTACAGACACCCCTCTCTCACGATCAAGGTAGAGGACGGAGAGGCAACGGTAAATGTGGTGATCACCAATCAACAGATATCGAAAAAAACGAGGGTCACTGGCAGGGATGTCACCGCGGTACTGGATTTCCGTTTGATCTGCATTGTCTCGGAAAATACATCCCCCTATCCTTTTGTCAAGGACCAGGATCTTCTCAAAAAGCTGGTCTCCCAAGAGGTGGAGCGTCTCGTAAAAAAAGGCGTGAAACAGGCACAGGCCCTGGGTGCCGATCCCATTGGAATCGGCGAGAGCATCTCGAGAGATGATCCCGCCGCATGGAAACGCATCAAGGGAGATTGGGAGCGCATCTATCCCCGTACAAAACTGATCGTTCGCGCACAAGTGGAGATTGAAAATGCAGGTATTTTTGCCAAGCCCATCAACCCGCAGGAGAAGGAGCAAAAATGAATCTAGTGTTAGGGGTTATCATTCTTCTCTCGCTCTTTTTGTCCGAGTGGCAAGCGATCAAATCCGGCTCAGCGCTGACACGCTGGTCAGGGATCGCTTTCTTGCTGCTTAGTGAGCTGATGTGGATCTATATCAATTCGGCTAAACATCCGTTTCGTCCCATTCCCTGGATATTGGAGTGGCTTAACGGATAGAGAAGGAGGCGGCTGCTTATATGGATCGTGTGTCCAGGTACCAATTGTTTCTCATGGGAGCCATGTATACACATGTCCTTTCCATCAAGTACTTGCATACACAAGTGATCGGCAGCGCCAAGCAAAGCGCCTGGCTCGCTTATCCGCTGACATATCTCCTCGTACTCCTGCCGCTCGCCCTGTTTTCCGGCATTCTTCGCAAAAATCCGGAGCAGACGCTGCTCAATGCCCTTTCCACACAGTTTCCTCGGGCGAGCAAAGGCGTCGTCTTTTTCTATCTCTGCTTTTTCCTTTACATTTTGGCGCGCGATCTGGAGACCTTGACGCACATTATCAATACGTACCTGCTCCCGATGACCCCCTTGATCATCATCGCCTCCCTGATCATCGCCCTGGCGATTCTCTCCGCTCGCAGCGGACTTCAAACCATTGGCCGCATGACCGAAGTCTTCTTTCCGGTGTTTGTCATCATCATCCTGATTACGCCGGTCGTGTTGGCTCCGCAGATGCAGGTTCGGTTTCTGTCTCCAATTTGGGACGAATCTCTCTATCCCTTGCTGCGCGGCGTATGGCTGACGCTGGGATACCTCGGAGAAATCATCATCATCCCGCTGATCGTGATCGGCAGTCACTACTCGGTCAAACAGGTAGCCTCCAGCCTGCTGTTTAGCGTTTTTCTCTCGGAAGCCTTTATGGTGATGACGATTCTGATCCTGGGACCGGAATTGACGGGACATTTGCTCGAACCAAGTCTCGAGCTGGTTCGGTTAATCCGCATCTCTGATTTTCTGGATCGGTTTGACCTGCCCATCGTCGCCATCTGGCTGCCTTGTGTGATTTTGAAGATCAGTTTGACCCTGTATGCAGCATCGCGGGCCTTTCACTTTCTCTTCCCCGCCATTGACTACAGGGTCATCCCGACCTATTTAGGCATCTTCGGCCTCTCCTTTACGATGTGGTTTTACGATAATCCACTGCAAATTCTCTCCTTGAACGAATGGTGGCCAGCAGCAATCGTTTTTGTCGGATTTCTCTTGCCTTTGCTCCTTCGTTTCGTTATCAGGCGGGAGGCAAAGCAGGAGGAGATGGTCTAGTCCCCTTGAAAAAATCAGCAGCCGCCTGATTGACGTAGGCAGCGCTCTCCATGGACAAGACGTGTCCCGCCTGCGGCACCAGAATGGTTTGGGCCTCAGGGATCAGTCTCCCGGCCCGCTCCATCGCGCTCCGCGGGTCGTAGATCACCTCGTTTTCCCCCCACATCAGCAATAGCGGCACCCGGATCGACTGCAGCTCCTCGTCCGTGTAGACGTAGGGAAAGCCATTTTCTTTCGGGAGGCCGCTTCTCGCTTCGTCCCTCCATGCAATCGCAGCGCGGAACTGCTCGAGAAACGGGCGGGGCAGCAGATACCGGTCAGCAAACATCCACTCCAGAAAACGGACATCGCCATCAGGCTGGAGCAATCCGAACGCATGGCTGTAGAAATCCGGGTGGAGTGGAACGAGGGATTCGGCCGGACTGAGGATGACGGCTCGCTCGATTCGCTCCGGGGCGCGGACGAGCAGATTCAGCGCGTGCATCCCGCCCAGCGACAATCCCAAGAGGTTGGGCTTGTGAATGCCCAGAGCATCCCATACCTCCAGGAGCCAGGCGGCATACTCCGCTCTGCTGGCACAACCCGCTTCCGGAATGCTCAGGTTTTTGTCGCCGATGATGTCGATCGCATAGATCCGGTAGGATTCACTCCACGCCTCCACATTGGGATACCACATCGTAGAGCTGAACATGGCTCCATGCAAGAGAACCAGCGGCGGGGCATCCTCCCGTCCACAAGTCACCACATGTGTCTGACCAAAACGGGTGGGGACGTAAACAGTCTCATACGGGACGGGCCACAGACGGAGACTTGCTGTGTAGGCCTCCTGGAATCTGTCTCTGTTTTCAGCGGCTGTTGCAAGGGGCTGATCGTTCACGGTTCTGTTTTGGGGCTTGGTCATGGGAGGATCCACCTTTCAGGTTCGATTTGACGGTTATTTTCGCTGCGTTTATTAAATGATACAGAATCTAATATCAATATATAACAGTTTCAATTTTTCATCAATAATAATATTTTACATGTAATACAGAAACATAAAATTATATATAACAGAACGTGGCCAAGATACAAAAAAAACCGCCCCTGTCATCAGGAGCGGATTTATCTTCGCTTGGTAATTCTGCCGAATCCGCCAACCTTGGTCCGCGGAGCCGATTTGCGTTTCGGCGAGGAAAAAACCGATTTCTTCTTTTTCGACATGCCGGAGCTATCGGAGATGCTCGGTGAGCGAGGGTCCGAGCGAATGATCTTCCCTGTCTGGCCGCTTGTGGAATCCACACGCTTTTTGGTGAGGCTCCCCTCCGCCCCGACAGCGGTATCCGGCTTTTTCGCCCCTCGCTTGATGATGCTTCCCGACCTCTCCGTCGTGACCGGCGGCGTCTGTTTCAACTCTTTGGCTGTGGGCGCGCGGTACTTGCCAGCCGGCTTGTATACATCCTTGGTCGTGTATCCCCGATAGGAGCCGGGATAGCTCTTGTGTCCGTCGAACAGATCGCTCAGGAGGCTCCCGAGGATGTACCCCTCCAGAAAGGACGGATCGTAGTTTTGTCTGACGAATTCCTTGCTGTCCACCTCGATCAGCGTATCAGACGGCTTGGCTTCATCCTGCTGGAGGTGGATCCACTCGTCTGCGTACACGAGAAACATATGCTTCTCGTCCTCTTTGGAGATTTCATCCGGTGTCCGTTGTGCAGAGAGCTCGGCAGCCACCTCGGGTACCGCTTTATTTTCCGCCCGATAAATCTTGGAGGTCAGGCCTCCGTCTTTGGCGACGACCGATTCCAGCGGGTAGGAATAGGCCGCCGACGGGGTGCCGCAGCCGGCCAGCGCGAGCAGCAGCAAGGCCGGAACCAAGATGAGTTTCAATGCTTTCGCAAGCGACTGTCGCATCGTCCTCCCCCCTACGTTCCGCGCAGCACCTGCACATCGGCTGGCAGGATGCTTTCGCCTTCATAGAGCTGAAAGCGCCCATCCTGCCATTCGATTCGAAGCAGCCGCCGGTCATCAGATTGGTATTGCCAGACATGTTGTTCTCCCGAGGTGAGAAAAGCGGTTTGTCCCGCGGCCGTCACCCTGCCGAAAAATTGCTCCTCCAGATGATACGCACAGTCATCCATCTCGATGGTGGTCGGAATCTCATCCGGGGAATCCAGCCGTCCGTCGATCACATCATACAGTTGATAAATCGTTCGCTCCCGCTCTTCGATTAAGAGGTAGCGCACCCGTCCGCCGTCCTGCAAGGTCAGCATCACTGCATTGCGATTCTGGTTGCGCGTCTTTCCCGTCACCCGGTACGTCTCCAGCGAGACCTCAATGACATCGCCCGGTCCGAGAGTCAAGAGGCTCGATTCTTCATGAGGAAGCTCATGCTTGGCAAAGATGTTGCGGACTCGCTTCCATACACTCATCCATATATCCCTCTCTTTTCATGGTTTACAGGCAGGCGGCGATAATCAGGGCGCCGACGACATGAAAAGAGCCGGCTAATAGCGCGTGGGCCACTTTTCCCTGCTGGGTCCCCTGATCCAGATCGAGCCCCGCCGCCGCTTGCAGCAACCGCTCCGCCAACCATTCCAAAATGAACAAAATCACAAAGGAAACGACAGAGGTTAAGAGCGCTTCCCACAGGTCATTGGACCTGGCGATGGATTGGGACAGGATATATCCCTGCGCAAAGAGCTTCATCACAAAGCGGGTCGTGACTGCTACGTTGCCTTTCTTCATTTCCGTCAGATCTTTGTAGCGGGTAAACAAAGAATCTACCCACATGAGAGCAAATAACAGGACGGCACCAGCCCCCGTCCACACCAGCATGGCGATCATTTCAGTCCAGGCCACTCACAATCCCCCCAAGGCGTTACGTTGCACGGCCGGCAATCCGGAAAGAAAAGGGAACCCGCCCCAAGGCGGATTACCCCTCGTATTTTTTCATCAGCGCGGCCAATTCGTCTTCTACCTGCTGATCTTTATTCAGTTTCGCGATTTCTTCATCCAGCGAAGACTCTTTTTTGTACAGCTCGCCGCTGGCTTCCGCCTCGGCTTCCAGCTGCATCGCTTTTTCTTCCATCCGCTTCAGTCCGGCCATGGCGCTGCTGGAATCAAATCCGGACATCGACTGGTTGATTTGCTTTTGCGCCTTGGCGGCATTGACGCGAGCGGCCAGGGTCTCCCGCTTGTTTTTCAGGTCGGTAATCTGCTTTTTCATCTCGGACAGCTTTTCGCGGAGCGTGTCTGCTGCCGCTTTGTTTTGTTCATAGCTGGCTTTGTATTCGGCCATTTTTTGCTCGGCTGCCTTTTTCTCCTCCAGGGCGCGGCGGGCGAGGTCGATATTTTTGGCCTGAGCCGCCACATGGGCCTGCTCATCCCGCTTCTGCACCAAAGCCTCCTGCTCCTCGTACAATTGCTTGAATTTCTTTTCCAAGACGATCTGGGCAGCTACCGCTTTTTCAGCCTCAGCCAAATCTTCCTGCATATCGCGCAGGTACTGGTCGGTCATTTTAATCGGATCTTCTGCTTTTTCTATCAGCGCGTACAAATTTGACATGGTCAGGTCGCGAAGGCGTTTAAAAATGGACATGATTCATTTCCTCCTCAGATAAGGAATCAGAAGCCCAACTTTTGTCGCTGTTCTTCTCTACCTATAGGTACGGATGAGGCGCGCGGAGGTTTCAAAAAAAGTGCCTCTGGTCCGATCAAGCCTGCGCGACTTTCACCTTTTTCTCCTGATCGTCCCAGACCAGGTAGGCATCAAAGCTCTCCTGCCCTTTTTTAAAGCCCTTGATTTTGTTGCTTTTCCCTTGTTCCATCAGCTTTTTGGCGTTGGTTTCCGTCACCTTTTTGCCCATGATCAGCTTGGAGACGGTGACTTGGCATTGGGACTTCTGGTAGTTGGAGCAGCCGTAGAATTCTCCCTTGTCTACCAGATCGCCGCCGCAGACGCGGCAGACTGCCACTTTTTTGCCCAGCCGATACCGCGACGCCTGTTTGGGCATCGCAGCCAGATCGTAGCTTTGCAGATTCCACTGGGCCGACTGTTCGATGGCATCCTGGACAATCTTATGGGACAGCTTTTTTACTTGCTCCATAAAGGCCGCCGCCGATGCTTGTCCCTGCCCGATTTCCGCCAGGCGCTGCTCCCAGCGGGCCGTCATTTCCGGCGAAGCGAGGATTTTGTCGCCGATTACGTCGATCAGGAGTATCCCCTTTTGCGTCGCGTACACCTGGTTTCGCTTGACCTCGATGTACTTTCGCTGCTTCAGCATAGCGATGATCCCAGCTCGCGTCGCCTCTGTTCCCAGTCCCTCCGTCTTCATCAGGACCTTTTCCAGCTCCTGGTTCTCCAGATGCTTGCCCGCCGTTTTCATGAGCGTAATCAATTGGCCCTCGGTGTAGCGCTTGGGCGGCTGCGTCTTGCTCTCTTTGACCTTCGCCTTCTGCACACGTCCGCCCTCTCCTTCGGTGAGCGGGGGGAGGATCGCCTCGTCGCTCTCCTTGTCTTCGTCGAACAGAACGCTCCGCCAGCCGGCGCGGATCTGCACTTTGCCCTTGCTGATGAATTCCGCCCGTTCTTCGACCAGGGTCAGCACCGTCGTGTAGTCAAACAGGGCGCTTTCAGAGTGGGCCGCGATCAGGCGGCGGGCCACCAGATCGTAAATTTTTCGTTCCTCATCCGACAATCGGGAGACCGTCGGGACCTGTTCCGTCGGGATGATCGCATAGTGGTCCGTCACCTTTTTCTGGTTGACGTAGCGGCGGTCTTGCGCGATGGAGGCTTTCGCCGTAGGAAAGTACGGGCCGTATGCCGGCTGCTTGGACAGCTTGGCCAAAATCTCCGGAAAGCTGCGGGCCTCCTCCGGGGTGACGAAGCTGGAATCGGAGCGAGGGTAGGACAGGTACCCTTTCACATAGAGCTTCTGGGCCACCTCCAGCGTCTTTTGCGGCGAAAATTTATACAGCTTGTTGGCGGTCGCCTGCAGGGACGAGAGGTTGAAGAGATAGGGCGGCAGGTATTCTTTCCGCTCCTGCTTCACCTCGGCCACGCGTGCCGCTTTTCCCTTGCAGAACGCGGCGATCCGCTCGGCCATCGCCGGGTCATTGATCCTCGACTGTCCATCCTTTTGCCAGGTGCCCTCGTATGTTTTGCCCTCCATCGCAAACGTGGCTAGCACTTCCCAAAACGGCTCCGGCTTGAAAGCGGCGATCTCCTTTTCCCGCTTCACGACCAAGGCCAGCGTCGGCGTCTGGACGCGGCCTGCGGAAAATACATCCGGGATGCCTTTGTTCTTCAACAGTATCGTGTAGACGCGGGAGGCGTTCATCCCGATCAGCCAATCGGCGCAGGAGCGGCTGTACGCTTCCTGGTAGAGATTTTCGGTCTCTCCTCCGTCCAGCAGCGATTCAAAACCGGCGACCACCGCCTTCTCGGTCAAGGAGGAGATCCACAGCCGCTTCATCGGTTTTTTTACCCCGCATTGCTCGATAATCGTGCGGATGATCAGCTCTCCTTCACGCCCGGCGTCGCCGGCATGGATGATTTCACGGACATCGGGACGCCTGAGCAGCTGCTTGATGATGCCGAATTGCTTCGCCTTGGAGCGCGTCACTTGATGGCGAAAAGAATCCGGGATAAGCGGCAGGCTGTTCAGCGACCATTTTTTCCAAGCCGGGTTGTACGCCTCGGGTGCGACCAGCTCACAGATGTGGCCGATCGCCCAGGTGACCAGCGCACCTTGGGGAAACAGGCGGTTTGGAGAGATCTCCAGGTATCCCTGCTTTTTTCGATGGGCAAAAGGGGCGGCCAGCTTCATCGCCTGGTCCGGTTTCTCTGCTATGACGACCTTCATTTCACGCTCTCCCTATCTGTATATGTTCACGTCCATTGTACACCATCGCTCTTCTGCCCCGCGAGTGCGTGTGACCGGGAAAAAAGGAAAGGGAGACATGCGATGATGCCTCCCTGCTTGCTTCCCCGTATTCCTGTTGGATCGTCGCAGCGCGATTTCGCTGCCGCCCTGACGCCGTCATCCGGCGTGCTGCGGGGGCCTCACCCGTGTTGGCCGCTGTCATGCTCCGCCGATGGCGAAGGCGGGATCCAGGGCTGCGGATCGACAATATCCGGCGGCGGCATCTCTTCCGGTGCCGGCGGTGTCTCCACGATGTCGGGCGGCGGAGCGGTCTCGCCCGGCGGATTGGTTGGCGGCGGCGCGGCGGCGCCAGGCTGTCCGCTGCCGGATGGTTTCCCTGCTGCAGGCGCTGTCCCCGGCTTGGCCTGACCTGCGGGCGCTGGTTCCGGCTGGGGCTTCGGCGCACTCGCATTGCCGGTCCCTGAGGCTTGCGAGCCCCCGGACGGCTTGCGCGGTTCGGCACGGGCTACCTCGGCGATGGCCGCGTCGCTGAGTGCCAGCTCGGAGGTCGCCCCGCGCTCCCGCTGCAGGATCTGGCGGACCTCATCCATATTTTCCCGCGGCCATAGCGAGTAGGGGGACTGCCAGACGGCCCCGTTGTCCAGGGTGACGATTCCCTGGGAAGAGAAATTTCGAAAATCGAGGGCCAAACCCTTGATCTGATCTTTGGACAAATCGGTCTTTACATGCTTTCCTGCAGTCTCCAGGACAGCCAGCGCTTTGGTGAGACCGTCCGCAGAGGTCATCTTGTCCGTCACGGCTTTGATGACTTCCTGCTGACGTCTGTTGCGGTCAAAGTCGCTGGAATCAAAGCGGCTGCCCCTCCTGTCGACGCGGTGGCGGACGAAGCCCAGCGCCTGCTCGCCATTGAGGACCTGCTTGCCCGGCTTCAGGGTGCGGTAGACGCCTCCGCGCGGCAGTTCGTAGACCAGTTCGCGGTCGACGGTGACCTCGACGCCGCCCAGCTGGTCGATGGCTGCCTTAAAGCCGTCAAAATCAAGCAGCACATAGTGGTCGACGGGGATGCCGAACATGGTTTCCACCGTCTTTTTCAGCAGCGAAACCCCATTTTCCGTGACCGTTTCGCCCCTTCGCTCCGCCCGCTCTCTGATGCCTTCGCCGATCGCGAAGACGCCGTTGATCTTGTGGTATTCCGGATACCCCGGCACCTTTACGCGTGTATCCCGAGGCAGGGAGACCATCGTCACTTTGCGATCATCGGGGTCGGCGACAGCCAGCATCAGCACATCCGTATTCAGCATCCCTATATTTTTTCGCGTATCCGTGCCGATGATGAGGATCGAGAGCGACTTGTTCTCTTCGTACTGCTGCTCAGCCTTAGGCATCTCCGGCAGCTTGTAGGGGTCCTCGGTTACTTCATCCAGCGTCTGGTCCAGCTTGGAGAGAACATAGCCCCCACCGACAATCAACGCCAAAAACAGCACACAGCTGGTGAGCATGAGCCACAGCCGGAGACCTTTTCTGCTTCGTTTGGCTCGTCTTTGTTTCGCCGTTTGCTTCGCGGGCGGCACTCCGTTATTCTGCGCATTCCCCAACATCCGTCACTCCCTCGAAAAGACAGAGAAGTTTTTCTTCTTGTAAAATTATGTATCATTCTACCATACCTGGGTCTGTTTTTGTAAAAGTTTGGGGAAAACTGCTTCGAAGAGATCATACTTGCACGGACTCGGCGAAAGGGGTAGTCTAAAATTAGCTGGAAAGACATAGAACGTTAATGCTACCGCCAATGATTCGGCGATATGCTTCCTCCTGCGAGGAACCAGCTTCTTCGGGCACTGTTCGACAGAAGCTTTTTTGAGGAAGAGGGGGACTTTTGTGGAATACGTACAGGTGCTCATCGCGGGTGGCGGCATGGCTGGATTGTCAGCCGCCATCTGGTGCGAACGTCTGGGATTGTCCTGCGTCCTGATTGAAAAAACGGATCGGTTAGGAGGTCAATTGACGCAAATTCGCAATCACATCTGGGATCTCCCTCCCCGTACCTACGCGGATGGCCCGGCCCTGCTCGGGGAGCTTCTCGCGCATGATGCGCTGAAAAACGTCTCCATCCGCTGCGGCGAAGAGCTGGCCGCGATCGACCCGGACAGACGGACCGTGACGACGAACCGCAGGACCTATCATCCCGACTGGCTGATCATCGCCACCGGCGTCAGCCACAATCAGATTCCGGCCCTGGCACATTCTCCGCACGTGCTGCAGCCCTGGTTCTCCACCACGGCCGAGGCGGAGACGGTATCGGGCATGGACGTAGCCGTAATCGGCGGAGGGGACCGCGCGGCAGAGAGTGCCTGCAATCTGGCCCGCCACGCCCGCTCTGTCCATCTGCTGGTGCGCAGCAATCACCTGCGGGCCCGCAGGCAATGGACCGAACAACTTTCGCGCCTCCCCTCTCTGACCATCCTCTGGGAAACAGAGGTCGTCGATTGCCGGGAGGAGGCAGGAAAAGCGATCCTGACTCTGCGCTCCGCACGCGCAGACACACCGGCTGCGCTCGCAGTCGACCGGATTCTTCCCCGCATCGGCGTGCACGGCAACTCCGACAGTGTCAAAAAGGCCCTCGGCGCAGATGACCACGGCTACCTGCTGACCGATCCCTATCAACAGACGGAGGGAGCCGGCTGGGTCTATGCGATCGGCGACGTCGCCAACGGGGCGGAATACGCCAGTCTCGCCCTGGCCGCCGGGCAAGCGATGAAGGCCGTCAAGCACATCTCCCTGCAGACGAAGGAGCAGTGAACCATGCATCATTTTCGCGATGACTTCGGCTATGACGTCACCCTTACATTTGACCCTGACGTCTACCGGAAACGAACGGCCGGACATGTCCTGATCTTCCCTTTCTGGCAGGGCAAGCTGGTCTTTACCCGACACCGGACGCGCGGAATCGAGCTTCCCGGCGGCAAGGTAGAGCCGGGCGAAACCAGCATCGGCGCAGCCATCCGGGAAACCTATGAAGAGACCGGTGCGATCCTGGAGGCGATTGAACGAATCGGCCAGTACACCGTCGCCGGCGACCTCGTCAAAGATATTTACGCCGCCCGCGTCCTCTCACTGGAGACGCCTACCGGCACAGATGTGGAAAAGGCGGTGCTCTTTTCGCCGATCCCGGATCTTCGCGACAAACCGCCCGCCTTCAGCCGGTATCTGTTCGACGACGTCTACCCATTGACGCTGGCCAGGCTGGCCGAACATCCTTTTGCACACATCCCGCGCAAAACATAGCTGACAGGCATCCCCCTGCCGCGGTGGATGCCTGTCAGCTTTTTTCTTTCTCTCTGGACCCTTTGCCGCCAAGCAATCGCTTGACCAGATCATTGGGGTCAAAGCCGTATTTGCGGATGGCATGGAGGCGCCGCTTGTCTTCTTCGCTCTCTTCGATGATTCCCATCACTTCCGCGATCTGCCGCATCGCTTCCATTTCCTTCGCCTTCTCGTCCTCTTCCTCCGCAGATTCCGAAGACTGCTTGGCCGCACCGGCGCTTTCGCCCGCCTGCTGTTTCGGCTTTAGAAAGAATATCGCCACCACGCCAAACAGGGCAGCCAAGCCGGCGATGGAGAGGAACATCACGGTGCGCGAGAGGTCCAACAGCCAGGTAAAGACAGGCGGCCCGATCGCGACGCCGATAAAACGAACGCCGCTGTACAGCGAGGTAATCATGCCTCTCTCCGATTTGGCTACGGCCCCGATGATCATGCTGTTCAGGCAGGGCAGAATCATCCCCGTGCCCACGCTGCCGATAATCAAAACGCCCGTCAGTACGTAGGCTCCCTTCACGAAGTTGGCGATAACGTAAGAGGTGGCCAGTAGGAACATCCCGATGATCACGAACAGCCGCATGAGATTCAGCTTTTTCTTGATGATCAGGCCCGTCACATAGGCGGTGATGCTCATCACCAGCAGCGGGACGGCGAGAAATGCCCCTTTCAGCAAGCCGTCAATCTTGTACTTTTCCTCCAGCAGATCGGAGAGGTAAAAGAGAACGCCAAACAGCGTGAACAGGCAGATGCTGCCGATAAAGAAAGCGGGTACCAGCCAGCGCCCATGGGTTCGGAACACCTGGCCAATCGACTGCAGATACTGTCGGACTGGCATCGGTTTTTTCTCCTGCTTTTTCTCCTTGGTAAAAAAGAGGAAAAGCAGCAGAATCAGGCCGCAAATGATTGGAAAGGCGAGAAAGACCATGTACCAGGCAATCATCGCCAGAAGCGAACCAAAGATGGGACTGAGCACCTTTCCAAGTCCGTTGGAGGTTTCCATCAGCCCGAGCGCCCGGCTCTCGGAGGCTCCTTTAAACAAGTCCCCTGCCAGCGCCATCGCAATCGGCGCTGTCCCTGCCGCCCCAATCCCCTGCAGGACGCGTCCAAGCATGATCACCATGTACGGCTTGTCCCACCAGAGCGCGGCGAGTCCTGCCAGCAGGCCGCCCAATCCGTATAGGGCGAGGGCGATTAGGATGACGATTTTTCTCCCGAAGCGATCCGACAGGTAGCCAGCGAGCGGGATCACGATCCCGGCAGAAATGGAGAAAGCCGTGATCAAGAAGCTGGTTTGCAAAGACGTCAAATCCAGCTTCGCTTTCATCGTAGGCAACACCGGAATCAGCATGGAGTTGCCCAGCACCATGATCAGCGGGATACCCGTCAAGCCAATCAGATTTCTCGTGTTTTGCGCCATTTCCAATCTCCTCGTCTTTATACGTATGCGCTGCCATCCCAGCGCAGTGTCCTAATAATGTTCCAATCCGGTTCCACACCTATTCCTGCACCCGTAGGGACGCGCACTCGTCCCTTTTGATGGTCGAGCGGAAACAAGTAGGTAAAGGGATTTTCCATTACATCCCACTCTACGGGCTCAACAGCCTCCCCCTTCATTTTGCTCCAGGCCGGAAGACATGCTTGTGCACAGATGGCGTAGAGACGAGCCAGCGAGCCGTCATAGACATGCGGGGAGACCCGATGGCCAAAGCTCCGGGCGAGGTCGATATTGGCCCGGTAGCGGTCAATCCCTTCCGCATGCATCGGGTCCGGTTGAATCAGATCGACTGCCCCTTTTTTTAAGAGCGGGATAAACTGTTCAGGCTTGATCAGATTTTCTCCGCCGGCCAATGGAACGGAGAGCAGCGGCCGCAGTTTTTCGTATTCGTCCGCCCGGGACATCGGCATCGGTTCCTCCATCCAGAGCCAATTGCCGTAACGGGAAAAAACCTGCTCCCATTTTCGCGATTCGGCCAGGTCGTAGCTTTGATTGGCATCCAGGGCGACCTGGACATTGTCAGGGATGGAGGCCATCAGCCGTTCAATATGCTTCCGGTCTTCCTGCCAGCAGCGGCCGCCGACTTTTACCTTTACCTGCCGAAAGCCGGCTAACACCTGGGCTTCTACCAGCCTGACCGAATGGAGCGGCCAGTCCTCTCGATCGGTGTAGGATTGGAAGGAGGCGTAAATCGGTATTTCCTCGTGAAACGCTCCGCCCCACAGCTCGCACAGGGAGAGGCCCGCCTTCTTGGCGACGATTTCGGTCAGGGCCATGCTGACGGCAGCCGCCGAGCGCTGATGCCATTTGCTGATGGTGGATACCAGAGACAATCGGTCGGTGGCACGCTTCCCCAAAAGGTACGGAATGATTCGCTCGGAAAAGCCTTTTTCCAGCGTCGGCAGCCAGTCTACCGCCTCTCCCCAGCCTTCGATTCCCGATTGCGTGATGACCCGGATCAAGAAGCAGCTCCGGTATTTTTTATACCCGTTGGCATCCCCATAGGGTGTTCGCAGCCTGTACAGCAAGGGAAAGGTCTCCACGCGCGCAATTTGCATGCCTCTGTCACCCCCCTGAACTTACATCAAGTCATTTCGTCCTTCTCGTTCTGCCCGCTCTTCCAACGCATCCTCGTAGTCGAGGAAATTGCCTTTTCCTTCCCCTTTTCTCGTGTACTCCTCATACGTGCCGCTGCGCATAAATTTGATGCTGTCCGGCCCGTGGTAGCCGTGGATGTCGGTGTAGCCGATCTCCTCCACCGCCTGTACAAATCCATCCGGTTCATCGCTTTCGATATACATTTCCTTGTAGTCCGTCTTGTCATTATCCACAAAGGAAAACGGCGTGCTGGAGGTTCCCCAGGCTTCCACGATCTGCCAGGCATCCTCACCGTCAAAAGTATTCTGATCGTCCCGCTCATCCAGAGAAGTACGTCCAAAAGGCGGCTGCAAAAACTCCTCCTCGATGGGCCGGGAGTTGTTGAGATTGGGGGCGGGCGCATGCTCTTTGCAGGTCTGCGCCTGCGGCAGCGCCTCGAGACGCTCCTCTGCGATCGGCTGCCCGCATACCGTGCAGATGCCGTAGCGCCCTTCCTCCATCCGCTGCAGCGCATGGTCGATCTCTTTTAGCGTCTCCCGATCCAGGCTGTCAAGCGCCAGGTCCTTTTCTCGCTCAAACATTTCGCTGCCGATATCGGCCGGGTGGTTGTCATACATGGAAAATTCCTGAATCGAATCGGACATGGATTCTTGCATGTTGTAATGCTCCTGCACTCTTTTTTCCAAGTCCCTCTTCTGTTCCAACAGCCTCTGTCTGAAGTGTCCCAGCTTCTCCTTGTCCATGGTAGACACCGTCCCTCCTTTGTTATCCCTGAAGGGTAGTATGTCTATTCCCTGGCCCCTTTAACCCAGACTCGAGCCCGCATTCCCTTTATCTGGAAAAGCAAACGCAACAAAAAGCCGCCCCCGGCCATAAAAGGCGAGAGCGGCTGCTCATTTGCTACATGTTCATTCTTGCTTATTCGGCTGCGCCGGCATAATGCTCCTGGACGACGTCCGCGCAGCGTTTGCAGATGGTGGGATGCGCACTGTCGGCGCCTACATCCAGCTTCACGACGCGGCAGCGTTCGCATTTTTCGCCATCTGCCGCAGCCACCAGCACAGAGATGCCTTCCAGGGCCGTCGCCTCCGCCGGTGCAGTCGTCCCCAACGGATGGAGGTCGACATGCGCCACGATAAACAGGTCGGCCAGATCCTCCATCGAACCCAATACCGCTGCCACTTCCTCCGTCTGCGGGTAGAGGTCCAGCTTGGCGTCGACAGAGTTGCCGAATACTTTGTTGCGGCGCGCTTCTTCCATCGCTTTCAGCACTTCGTCGCGCACGGCGAGGAACGCATCCCACTTGCTCAGGGCTTCCGCCGCAAAGCCGAGGTGCTGTTCATTCGCTTCCGGCATGTCGGTCAGCTGTACGCTTGGCTCGGTTACGCCTGGGATAAAGCTCCATACCTCATCAGCGGTGTGCGGCAGGATCGGCGCCAGGAGCTTCACCAGATTGAGCAGGCAGTCGTACATGACCGTTTGCGCGGCGCGGCGCTTGATGTTGTCAGGCGCTTCCACGTAGAGACGATCCTTGCAGATGTCCAGATAGAAGGCGGACAAATCGATGACGCAGAAATTGTGAACGGCATGGAACACCGTGTGGAATTGGTACTCATCGTAAGCCTTGCGCGCACGCTTCACCACTTGCGCCGCCTTGGCGAGCACGAAGCGGTCCAGTTCGCTCAGCTGCTCATAAGACACGCGGTCCTTCGCCGGGTCAAAGCCATCCAGGTTCCCCAGCAAGAAGCGGAACGTATTGCGGATTTTCCGATACACTTCGGCGATCTGGTTGAGGATCGCATCCGAGATGCGCGAGTCGGCTTGATAGTCGACCGACGCCACCCACAAGCGGAGAATGTCGGCGCCCAGCTTGTTGATGACTTCCTGCGGCACGATGGTGTTGCCCAGCGACTTGGACATTTTACGTCCTTCTCCATCCAGAGTAAAGCCGTGGCTCAATACCGCTTTGTACGGTGCCGTGCCGTATACGGCCACAGCGGTGGACAGCGAGGAGTTGAACCAGCCGCGGTATTGGTCGGAGCCCTCCAGGTACATATCGGCCGGCCAGTTCATCCCGCGCTCTCTGAGCACACCTTCATGGCTGGAGCCAGAGTCGAACCAGACGTCCATGATATCCGTTTCTTTGCGGAACTCGGTGCATCCGCATTTTTCGCAGGAGAGTCCAGCCGGCACCAGCTCGTTTGCTTCGCGCGCGAACCAAACGGACGAGCCTTCTTTGCGGAACAGCTCGGAAATGTGCTCGATCGTCTGATCGTTGATGATCGGCTCATTGCAATCCTTGCAGTAGAAAATCGGAATCGGCACGCCCCATACGCGCTGACGGGAGATACACCAGTCGCCGCGATCGGCAATCATGTTGGCCAGGCGGGTTTCGCCCCAATGCGGAATCCACTGGACATTCTTGATCGCTTCCAGCATTTTGTCGCGGAAGGCATCGATCGAGGCAAACCATTGCTCGGTCGCGCGGTAAATTACCGGCTTTTTCGTCCGCCAGTCATGCGGATACGAGTGCGTGATGAAGCCCAGTTTCAGGAGAGCACCGGTCTCGTTCAGCTTTTCGGTTACCAGCTTGTTGGCGTCTTCGTAAAAGACTCCCTCGAAGCCGGGAGCTTCTTTTGTCATTTTGCCTTCGTGGTCCACTGGGCAGAGTACGCCCAGATTGTATTTTTGGCCGACGGCAAAGTCGTCTTCCCCGTGTCCGGGAGCGGTATGGACACAGCCCGTACCCGCGTCCAAGGTGACGTGCTCGCCCAGGATGAGCGGCGATGGACGATCATAGAACGGATGCTGAGTCACGACGCCCTCCAGCTCCTGACCTTTATAGGTGGAGAGCACCTCTACCTGTTCCCAGCCGATTTCTTTGCCTGCGGCTTCGAGCAAACCGCTGGCCAAAAGGAACTTGCGTCCGTCTGCTTTGATCACGCTGTACTCCAGCTCGGGATTCAGCGAGATCGCCAGGTTGGCCGGCAGCGTCCAAGGGGTAGTCGTCCAGATGACGACACCGGTCTCGGTATCCAGCTTGCCTTTTCCGTCCGTTACCTGGAAGCTGACGTAGATAGAAGGAGAGCGTTTGTCTTTGTACTCGATTTCGGCATCTGCCAGCGCAGTTTCCGAGGACGGGGACCAGTAGACGCAGCGCAGCCCCTTATAGATGTAGCCCTTTTTCGCCATCTCGCCAAACACCTTGATTTGGCGGGCTTCATATGCCGGCACCAGAGTGACGTACGGATTCTCCCAGTCGCCGCGGATGCCCAGACGCTTAAACTGATCGCGCTGTTTGTCGATATAGCTCCAGGCATACTCTTCACAGCGCTTGCGGAAATCGTTGACCTCGATGCTGCGGCGATCCAGCCCCTGGGCGTTGATGATCGCCTGTTCAATCGGCAGACCGTGCGTATCCCAGCCAGGAACATAGGGCGCGTCGAATCCAGCCATCGATTTGTAGCGGACGATGAAGTCTTTCAGGACCTTGTTAAGTGCGTGACCGATGTGGATATCCCCATTGGCATAGGGAGGTCCGTCGTGGAGAATGAAAGCAGGACGGCCCTTGGTCCGCTCCTGTACTTTTGCATAGATATCCATCTCTTCCCACTTGGCCTGCATCTCCGGCTCGCGGGCGGGAAGATTTCCACGCATGGGGAAATCGGTTTTTGGCAGCGCGAGTGTTTTGCTGTAATCCATAGTCTGTTTCACCTCTACAGAAAATGTAAAAAAGCCCTCCCTCATCCCTGCTAGGGACGAGAGAAGGCTCCCGTGGTACCACCCTGTTTAAACAGGCGCGCCTGCCAAAGCAGACAGCTCACCTGTTTCACTTGATTCATTCATAACGGGAATGACGCGCTCACTTACTGACCGCTGCCCCGAATCGGCTGACGGCTTTCGGCTATTGAACTCCCGGGTGATTTTCGGCGGACAGCAGCAGACCGGTTCCCACCATGCTCCGGCTCTCTGAACAGTGCTAGATCGCGTACTCGTCCCGTTCATCGTTGTCAGTTGATGTAAAATTGTAAAGAAAAGTTTCAAATTATTATAGTACCATCATCGCCCTGACGTCAATGGATTATTCGGCCAGAGAGGAAGAAGATGAATCGGCCTGTTCGATGTCGTCCCAAGCGCCGTTTTCCAGCATCTCCAGCTGTGCTTCCAGCAAGGTGCGGAAACGCATCCGGTAGACAGAGGCCCGCTTCTTCAATTCTTCGATCTCGATGGCGATCTTGCGGGATTTGGCCAGCGCTTCGTTGACGATCCGGTCGGCGTTTTTCTCCGCTTCCTTGAGAATCAGTTGCGCTTCTTTGCGTGCGTTCGCCTTCACATCTTCGGCCGTTTCCTGAGCGACGAGGATGGACTTGCTCAGATTTTCTTCCAGGCTTTTATAGTGATCGACACGCTCGTTCAAGATCGCGATGCGCTCTTCCATTTCTTTCTTTTCTTTGATCAGGAGTTCGAAGTCCTTGATCACCTGATCCAGAAAATCGTTTACCTCGTCAATGTTATAGCCGCGAAATCCAGTGCTGAATTCCTTATTGTGTATATCTAATGGCGTTAAAGGCACGTGAACCCCCCACTTCTCCCGATAATCGTAGTGATCATTTCGACAGCTTGCTCATCATTTCCTGCCGGATTTTGCAAATATTTAACGGGACTTCCCTCTGCAGGCGCTAGGTTAAGATGCCCACCTGGAGCCGAATTCTTCCACTGCGTGTAGGTCCGCTCGCCTCCAGCAGCTTAAAGCGCCCCCAGCCAGCCAGAGAGACCATATCTCCGGCCTCCAGCGGGTAGGAGGGATCATCGACAATTTTCCAGTTCACTTTCAGCTTGCCAGCCCGGATCGGGATGACCGCCTTGGCCCGCGACAGATGGTAGACCTCGCCAATTACCGCATCTACGCGCGGGGACGCGACTGTGATCATCTTCTCCTGGTAGCTCTCCGCAGGAGGCGTGAAGCTGTCCCACTCGACTTCTTCGAAAGCGACCGGCGTCCGGTGGATCTGGGTCACCTGCGTTCGGACAAAATCCGCCACCTCCGCTGCCACGATGGCATAACAGCCGCTCGCGTCCACGATCATGTCCCCGAATTTTTCCCGTTTGAGCCCGGCGTTCAGGAGCGCCCCCATCACATCCTTGTGCTCCAGGCGGTGAAAGCGCTGATCGGCAGCGATGCGCAATAGGGTGAGGCGGTACTCCTCGGTCTCCGGCGTCAGATAGGGCGGATGCAGCAGCACTCGGACCCGCTCCGCCCCCTCGTAACCGCCCCAGGGCGAGACGACGACATCCTGCACTTGAGACGTCAAACTTTGCAGAATCGCGGATTGCCGCGGGTCCAGAAAATCAGTAAGGCGCATGGCCTGCTTACGCTCCACCAGCGTCAGCATTTCCAGCGCCCGTTCCACAAAGGGAAGCTCTTCTTTTCGAAAATGGTCGTATACGCTCATCGCCTGCACCTACATCTGCATCAGTTTGATGAGGATTGTCCGGAGACCGCTGTGGGCAAAATTGAGCGCAATCAGCGCGACGATTGGTGAAATATCAATGAATCCAAGCGTCGGGATGAAGCGGCGAAACGGCGCCAGGTAAGGCTCTACGAACCTCTCCAGCAATTGGCCGATCCCCGTCTCCCTCATTTGGGGCACCCACGACATGAGCACGTAGGCGATCACCATGAATTGGTACACCGTAAAGGCAAAATCTATTATGGTAAACAAGATGGATATCATTTACTCACCCTTTGTCCTGTTCAAAATGACGAGCTGCGCACGGCGGCCGGTAAGCTGCCGGCGGTCTGCCCGCAACTTATTCTTCCACCACACTGGAAATCGTACCCTGAATATCCACATGATCCGGCGTGCAGACGAAAATATAGTCGCCCACCTTTTGAATATCGCCGTTCAAGGCATAGACGGTCCCGCTCAAGAAATCGATAATGCGCTTCGCCTGATCCTTGTCTACCCGCTGCAAGTTCACGACGACGGGCCGGCGGTGACGGAGGTTGTCGGCAATGTCTTGGGCATCGCTGTATTGACGCGGTTCGCAGAGGATCAGACGAATTCCCTCCTTCTCCCTCGTCTGAAACGGCACAACGTTATTCGCCCGTCCCATCGGCTGTCGCTTGACGACAGGTTCCTGGTCTTCCCGCTCTTCGATGACTGTCTCCTCGAAGTATTCCTCTTCTTCCAGACCTAAAAATCCTTTGATTTTATTCATGACGCTCATAGACATCCTCCTCTCGCATGGCTGATCAGACCGGCTTGACCAATACGGAACCGAGCCGAATATATGTAGCCCCTTCTTCTATCGCTACCTCAAAGTCGTTCGACATGCCCATCGACAGCTCCGTGATGTTTGCGTGCGGAAAATCCCACTCATTGATCCGCTCCTTCCACTCTCGCAAACCTTGAAATACCGGTCTGGTCTCTTCCGGGTTTTCGACATGAGGAGCCATGGTCATCAATCCCGCGATCCTTATATGTCTCATATTACTGGTTTCGCGAAGAAAAGCCAATACATCATTGGGACTAAGGCCAAATTTTGTCTCTTCTCCGGAGATATTGACTTGCAGAAAGCAAGGAACGACAAGATCCAACGCCTCCCCCCGCTTGTTGATCGCCTCCGCGAGCGAGAGGCGGTCCAGCGAGTGGATATAAGCAAAGCGGCCAATGACCTCTTTTACCTTGTTGGTCTGGAGATGGCCGATGAAGTGCCAAACCCCGCGATCTCCCCACTTCTCGTACTTTGGCAGGGCATCCTGCACGCGATTTTCCCCGATGTGATCCACGCCGATCTCCAGCAGGTCCCCAATTGTGGTTTCATCCACGTATTTGGTCACAGCAATGATTTTGACCTCGCTGCGCTCTCGGCCGGCGCGCTTGCAGGCTGCCGCGATTCTTTGCTCGATTTGATCCAGTCTTTCTTTGAGTAGCTGTTGTTGTGTCATCTATCTCTTCCTTCCTTTCCTGATCAGGTTGCGCTCTGTTCTTCTCGCCAGCCGATAAAGGAAGCCATCCGTCCTGTCGTCCCTGTCCGTCCAGCCTCTTTCCGGTGGGAAAAGAACAAATCGCTTCGGCAGCTTGTACACCACCCGGTCTGCCGTATATGCTCGGGCGATACGCCGCATTCTTTCAGGATTTCCTGGTTGAGCCGCGGCAGATCCAAGAGGTAGCGGCCCGTATCCAGAGGGACGACGGCCGATGACCAGTGGATCGCCGATGTTCGCACCTGCGAGGTCACCCGCTCATCTACCTCGTAACAGCGGCCGCAGATGGAAGGGCCGATGGCGACGAGCAGCCGTTCCGGGCGCGTGCCGTATTTTTTGCCGAGAGCGACGACCATTTCCTCGGCAATACGGGACACGGTGCCTTTCCAGCCGGCATGGGCAAGCCCGATCGCCCGATTGTCCGGATCGAGAAAATAGAGCGGTACACAATCCGCGTAAAACGAGGTAAGCAAGATCCCCGCCCTCCGGGTAAACAATCCATCCGTCGCCGGTATAACGTCTTCGAGACTCTCTCTTCCCGCCCCTCCTGCTGTCACCTCGCACACGCGGTTGCCGTGCACTTGATCGGCGCAGGTCCAGGCGTCAAAAGACATCCCCAGCGATTTGGCCAGCCTGCGGCGATTGGTCACCACTGCGGAGGGCTCGTCGCCTACATGAAGCCCCATGTTCATCGTGCCGAAGGGCTCTGTGCTGACGCCGCCGCTGCGGATGGTAAAACCGGCCACCAGACCGGGATTTGCTTCTTCCCATTCTTGCAAATGGAGTTCCTGTCTGTCCGTCTGCTGCAAAAAAGGTTCGCGCATGCCGTCACCTCATCCGATGGACGCTGTTCACGTCGAAGTAGAAAATTCTATGGTTTATGATACCATAGCGCAAAAGAAAAGAAAGGCTCTGTCTGCCTTTCTACGAACGATATTCATCCTCGGCGCTGCCGCTCTTGACGTCTACCCGCAGTGTCTCTTCGATTCTCACCAACACCACATCTTTCCCGATTTTTACAATATTGCGCCAAGGGATGACGTAATCATTGCCGGATGAAAAGAACCCAAGGAATTTGCCAGGGCCCGGGACAACAATCGCCTCTACCCTTCCGTGGCGAAGGTCGATTTCCAGGTCGGATATTTGTCCAAGCCGCTTGCCGTCCAAGATGTTGACCACTTCTTTCGTCTGGAAGTCCGAAATCTTGACCATCTGCTCCTCACCTTCTTTTCTTCCCTTCTTGTTCATTATATGAGCCGGTAGGCGAATATGTCCGCACCTCCGGATGTGAAAGCAAATCGGGTAGGGGGCTACCCATTAGTTGAGTAGCCGACCTCCCACACCACCGTACGTACCGTTCGGTATACGGCGGTTCCTTAGTTCACGCAGTCACTTGTCGATAATAATCTGAGAAGAAAAGAAATCCGAGGCCTTTAATGGTGTTGTTATCGAGGGCTTTCGCGAGGATGGGGCTATTGGAGATTCTCCAGTAGCTCTTTCTTGTATTTGCGTATTCCCATGCCTTGAACTTTGGGATTCCAAACGAGATCAGCTTTTCGAATTTTGTCCTTATTCGTTTCCATTGTTTCCAGTAGATCATTCGAATCCTTCTTCTCATCCATTCATCCGTTGTTTGGAGCAGGTTCTTCATATCCGCAATCTTGAAGTAGTTGACCCATCCCATGATATAGCGTCTGAGCCTTTCGGCTCTCTCTTCATTTCCCATGCCATTGCTTCTTGCGGTTAGTTCCTTCACTCTTGTTTTCATTTTGGCGATGGATTTGGGATGGATGCGGACTTTCACTTGCCCTCGTTGGTTGTAGAATGAGAATCCCAGAAACTTCACTCGAATGGCTAGGTCCACCACGGTTTTCTCCCGATTTACTTTTAGGAACAGCTTCTTTTCAATGTAGGGGAGAATGTTGGTTAGTGTCCGTTCGGCACTTCGTCTGCTCTTGCAGAAGATGAGTAAATCATCTGCGTATCGCACAAACTTGTGTCCTCTCTTCTCCAGCTCCTTGTCCAACTCATTCAGCATGATATTACTGAGAATTGGACTCAGATTCCCGCCCTGCGGTACGCCGACTTCTGTTTCCTCAAACTTGTGCTTCACGACAACTCCTGCCCGAAGATATTTATGAATTAGTGAAATGACTCGTCCGTCCTTAATCGTTCTTGAGAGTACTTCAATGAGCTTGCTTTGGTTGACGGTGTCAAAGTATTTCTCTAGATCCATATCCACAACATAGCGGTAGCCTTCCTGAATATATTGCTGGCTGCGCCTTATGGCTTGGTGGGCACTTCGTTTGGGTCGGAACCCGAAGCTGTTGTCCGAGAACTGTTGCTCATAGATCGGCGTGAGCATTTGTGCAATTGCCTGCTGGATTACTCGATCAACCACCGTTGGGATGCCCAGGTTTCTTTTCTTTCCGTTCTCTTTTGGGATTTCTACCCTTCGAACGGGATTTGGGCGATATCTGCCCGCCAGGATTTGTTCCTTGATGGTTTCACCGTTTTCTTTGAGATATTGTAGAAGTTCATCTACGCCCATCCCGTCGATTCCGTGTGAACCTTTATTCGCTTTGACTCTTTTGAACGCTTCGTTCAAATTGTCTCTGCTTATGATTTTCTCAAGTAACCTTTCCTTCGACTCGTTTGCGTTGGTGTCGTCGGTTTCAGCTATCCTCTCAGGAACGTGCACTCCCGCATATCCTTCGTGTTCCGCACTATTCTTTTGCGGTGAGCCTTCCGTTGGAAGTTGGCTGCCCTTATCTCCTGTTTCGGTAACATTCATTGACGACCACCTCCTAAGGTTCAGCCCTTCCCTCAAGCCGTCGACTGCTCGAGGTACTATGGCGTCTGCTGACTTCTCATGATAAATCTTGTTTCAACCGTGATTCGAATGTCATCTTCTCACGTCCATGAGACCTCCCACGGTAAGACGACTCACTTTCCTCCCATATACCCGCATCATTTACACCGGAATGTCCGTGTAGTGTATTGGACTTTGCTTTGTCTCGCAAGCTTGTCCCATTCCATATGCCTGATGATGTTCGTGTTCCTCGGGCCGGGATTTTGCCTCCAGCTTCCTTCAGATTCCACCTCACGGTGGACACCCTTGCTCTTGGCTAGTGGTTGGCCACTACCAGCCCCCACAGCGGACTTTCACCGCCTAGTTAGTCGCCATGCGTGGCGCACAAGAAAAACCCCGCGTTGGCCTCCGCAGGGTCGCATCAGATAAATCGTTACGATTGCACGTGTTTTTGCATATGGGCGATGGCCGCCTTTTCCAGACGGGAGACCTGCGCTTGAGAGATGCCGATTTCTTCGGCGACCTCCATTTGCGTCTTCCCCTCGTAGAATCTCATGGAGATGATCATTTTTTCGCGTTCGCCCAGGCGCTGCATGCCCTCGCGCAAGGCGATTTCCTCCACCCAGATGACATCCTTGTTCTTCTCATCGCTGATCTGGTCCATCACGTAGATGGGATCGCCCCCGTCCTGATAGATCGGCTCAAACAGGGAAACCGGGTCCTGGATGGCATCCAGTGCAAAAACTACATCTTCCTTGGGAACATTCAGTTCCTGCGAGATTTCCATGATGGTCGGCTCTCGCGAATGCTTGTTGGTCAGATTGTCTCTGACCTGCAGGGCCTTGTACGCGATATCCCGCAAGGAACGCGAGACGCGAATGGGGTTGTTGTCCCGCAGATAGCGGCGAATTTCCCCGATGATCATGGGGACAGCATAGGTGGAAAATTTCACGTTCTGTCCGAGATCAAAATTGTCGATAGCCTTCATCAGTCCGATGCATCCTACCTGAAACAGATCGTCAACGAACTCGCCGCGATTGTTGAAGCGCTGAATCACGCTAAGAACCAGACGCAGGTTGCCATTGACGAGCTTTTCCCGTGCGGAGAGCTCGCCGCCCTGCAAGCGCTCAAACAGTTCCCGCATCTCTTTGTTGGTCAACACCGGAAGCTTGGAGGTGTCTACCCCGCAAATCTCTACCTTATTGCGCGTCACGTCTTTCCCTCCTCGAAGCAAGAAAAAGTTCCTAACCCGGTTGTCTCGAAAGCCCGCGTGTTGACGCGTCCCCGGACGAGAGAGGGGCAAATGCCCACTCTCTGGCGCGGTTTAGGAACAGTATCTCCCTCGATTTGGAAAATATGCGTTACACCATTTTGTTGAATTCTTTTCGCAACCGTTTTATAATTCGCTTTTCCAAGCGCGAAATATAGGATTGCGAGATGCCCAAAAGGTCGGCGACATCCTTCTGCGTCTTCTCCTCTTCACCCGCCAGGCCGAAGCGCAGCTCCATGATGACCCGCTCCCGCTCGGTCAGCTTGTCAAGCGCTTTTTTCAGCAGCTTGCGGTCCACCTGGTCTTCAATATTCTTGTAGATGGTGTCGTTCTCCGTCCCCAGTACATCGGAGAGCAAAAGCTCATTGCCATCCCAATCGATATTCAGCGGTTCATCAAAAGAAACCTCCGAACGGATTTTGTTGTTACGGCGCAAGTACATCAAAATCTCATTCTCGATACAGCGCGAGGCGTATGTAGCTAGCTTGATATTCTTTTCGGGGTCAAAGGTATTTACGGCTTTAATCAGCCCGATGGTGCCGATGCTGACCAGATCCTCGATGTTAATCCCCGTATTCTCAAATTTGCGGGCAATGTAGACCACGAGACGCAAATTGCGCTCAATCAGCATGCCGCGAACGGCGGGGTCCCCCGAGGGAAGCCGTCCGAGCAGGATTTCTTCCTCTTCTCTCGTGAGCGGCGGCGGCAATGCCTCACTCCCGCCAATGTAGTAGATCTCCTCTGCCCGTGCACCAGTCCACAGCAGGAAACGGTACCAGAGTAATTGTAATTGTAGGCGAAGTTTTACATACATAATCGTTAGCCCTCCTGTTCGCGTACTGGATATTCTTCTTCGGTGGGGGTCTCGATCATCGCGGGATGCACGATGGCCTGGTATTGCCCGTCCGCCGCAAGCGGCAGGGGATTGAGACCGACCAGAACTTTTTTATGGAGAAACCGTCTGCCCTCCTGAACCACCAGGACTTCATCCGGTTTGATGGCAACCAGAAAACTCATCCCGCTGGCGACGCTCCGATACGGAACCAGCCTGAGGCGCGATTGCCATTCAAGCGGCAGCTCATCCCAGACGCCTTCCATTTGGTTCAGGCCCCCTTCCGTTTGGCGAATGAGCCCGATTAGCGCCGCAGGCAGGATATGTGTGAGCAGACTGCCCTCTACGATCATCACGGGATTGCGGGTAATCGGTTCATGCAGCTGGTTCCCGGTATCGATGAGGCCTCGGCACAAGACCGTTTCGCCCGCGAGCTGGATGCGGACTTCTGCCAGCACCGCTTCGACGCGGCGTGGCTGCTGGATCGCGGCGTAGCTCTGCTTGCTGAGGAAAAACATAAAGGCAAAACCCGCCAGCAAAATCGCCAGGGTCGGCGTAAATCCGACGCCAAAACCGTCATTGTGGACGGTTACCAACTCACTGATGACCTCATTTCGGGTCGAGAGAAAATACTGCAGACCAAATACTCCTCCGCCAAAAACAAAGGCGACGAAATAGAAGATGATCAGATTATGACAGAATGCCAGCAGCCTCCGATGGCCAAAGGCAATCCACAGCATCATGACGGAAAACAGCAATTTCACTGACCATTGGTACATCGGCGCAAAGACGGGAAAAAAGAAAAAGGCGAGATAGGTTGATCCAAATAAGGATGCAAGAATTATCCTCCACCATCGCACCCGCTCTTTGCGAAAATAAGCCGTAAACCATAAAAGCATGGTATCAATGGCAATATTGAGGAGTAGAATGATATCGAGATACACAATCACTCCGCGACCACCCCCGATCACACAGAAAAGACCAGGCCACACCTACCTTTATCCATGATCAACCATGTCCCATATTGCCTTGCTCATCAGCCAAGGCCAGTATATATCAATGTGTATGTAAAGTCTGTCAATTCTTGACCGTGTTTTTTCGGATTTTTTGTAGAGAATTTGAGAATAGGCAATCCCCCTGTTTCCAAAGCATCCCGGGCTGCATTTGATGTAGGAAACCCATCAGAGAGGCAGGGATCTGTGCGTGAAAAAAAGAAAAACGGATGCCCACAGTCATGACATCCGCTTTATCCGCTTTGCCGATCTTCCCGGTCATATCCATTCCTATTCGACAAGAACCAGTTTGGACGACGGTCATCGCCATCAGGTGAGGGGTCGTACCTCCACGCCATATCAGGGGACCGATGATGGTCACATCCATTACTACGAAGGCACCACCTCCTATGATGACGGACATGTTCACCGTTTCCGGGGATGGACAGGTCCGCCCATTCGGCTTCCGGACGGCGGACATTATCATGGATTTTCTGGCCAGACCTCTTATGATGACGGCCACACTCACAGGTATCGGGGCGCTACTGGCGAAGGGTATTTATAATGATAGGAGAGCATTTATGACGATAACGAGTTACCTTATCCCTTGAGTCACGAGTAACGGGGCTATTGTGAGAAGAAGCATGTTTCCCTGCGGTGCGAGTGGAGCCCTGCTGAGCGGAGTGGCGATTTGCGAGAAACAGGAGCGCAACGTGGGATGACCTCGTTAGCGTTGCTCCTTTTGCGACTCCCTCGCAAATCGTCACGGAGCGGACAGTCCATGCTTCCCCGCGGGCGGAACCCGGAGCTGAGCAGGGAAGCATGCTTCTTCTCACTGCTGAACCGTTACTTGAACCAAAAAAACCTTGCTCCCGAAGGAACAAGGCTTTCTGTCTTACACTTGGACGGCTGCACTCAATAAGAATGCATGCAGCGTCTTCGTTCAGGTTTACTTTTTGTTGCGTCTGCGGTTGCGCAGGAAGGCGGGAATGTCCAGATTGTCCAGATTGCTCATGGAGAAAATGGATCTCTCTTCTTCCTCTTCTTTGGCTCGCGGCTGTGCCGTGTTGGAAATCGGCGTCGGGCGGCTGCCGGTTTGGACAGGCTGCTGTACGCGGCGAGCGGCAGCGTTCTGGTTTTGACGCTGATTGTCTTCGAAACCGGTCGCAATCACCGTGACGATAATCTCGTTTTTCAGGTCTTCGTTAATGACCGCCCCGAAAATCATGTTCACTTCCAGGTCTGCTGCGGAAGACACAATGTCCGCAGCTTCGTTTACTTCATACAGGCTGAGGTTGGTACCGCCTGTAATATTCATGATCACACCGCGCGCGCCGTCGATCGACGTCTCCAGCAGCGGGCTGGAGATCGCGTGTCTGGCTGCTTCGGCTGCCCGGTTCTCACCGCTGCCGATCCCAATTCCCATCAGTGCAGAGCCGCGCTCCGTCATAATCGTTTTGACGTCAGCAAAATCCAGGTTGATCAAACCTGGCGTGGCAATCAAATCGGATATCCCTTGTACACCTTGACGCAGGATGTTGTCCGCTGCGCGGAAGGCTTCCAGCATCGGTGTATTTTTGTCTACGATCTCCAGCAGGCGATCGTTCGGAATGACAATCAGAGTATCTACCTTTTCCTTCAGTGCTGCGATCCCCAGTTCACCCTGCATGGAACGCTTGCGTCCTTCAAAGGAAAACGGACGAGTCACGACCCCTACGGTCAGGGCGCCCAGTTCTTTTGCGATTTCCGCGACGACAGGAGCTGCACCCGTACCGGTTCCGCCGCCCATTCCGGCTGTGACGAATACCATGTCTGCACCGCGCAGCGCATTTTCGATGATATCGCGACTTTCCTCAGCTGCTTTTTTTCCGATTTCCGGGTTGGCACCTGCCCCCAGTCCACGAGTCAACTTTTCTCCGATCTGCAGCTTGATGTCAGCACTGGAGAGTTGCAGAGCTTGCGCGTCTGTGTTCAGAGTAATAAATTCTACTCCTCTCACACCGCCGGCAATCATTCGGTTTACGGCATTGCTTCCGCCACCGCCGCAACCAATCACTTTAATTCGCGCATAGGATTCCATATCCATATCAAATTCCAGCATCTTGCTAGTCCTCCCCAATTCAACTTGAGAAAAGCTTTCTGTGTGGTGAAGCTGCATGGCGAATCGGTCTCTTCACCAAATTCGGAGTATTGCGGTCACCATTCATGTTTAGATGAACTCACTAAACCAGTTTTTCACTTTCTCCATCAAGCCGCCGCCTTCTCTACCTTTCGAGGAGGCCTGTGACTTTTGTCCCCCTTTAAACGCTGGCGGAGCCATCCGCACACTGCGGCGCTCCATTTGCTGCAGGGCGTACTGAATCAAACCAACGCCTGTCGTGTAAGCGGGGTCTCTGACGCCGATGTAATCGGGAATCGCTACGCGAACAGGCGCGTCCAGCTCTTCTTTTGCCAGCTCCAAGAATCCCGGCATGGCTACGGTGCCGCCCGTCAGGACGTACCCGCCAGCGATGTCATCGTGGTAGCCCAGTTTGTACACGGCGTCTTCCACGAGATTGAGAATCTCTGCCGCTCGCGGCTCAATAATATTTGCCAGATCCACCTGAGTAAACTGTTTCTCCACATCACTGCCAATACGGGTTACCTTGAACTTAACATCCTCAGAAGCTTCATCAATCAGGGCGCAACCGTTTTTCGTCTTGATTCGTTCCGCCACATCGGTGTGGGTCCGAAGTCCCAGAGCGATGTCATTGGTAATATGGTCGCCTCCCACCCCGATAACGGTGGTCGCCGCCAGTTTTCCCTGTTCGAATACACCGATCGTCGTAGAACCGGCACCGATGTCTACCAGGACGACACCCATGTTCTTGTCGTCCTTGGAGAGAGCCACCGTGCTAGAGGCCAGAGGCTGCAGGAATATTCCGGATACGTGCAGATTTGTCCGTTCTGTACAACGCACAATGTTATGTACGACCGTCTTTGACCCGGTAACGATCGTGCCTTCCATCTCCAAACGGACGCCGATCATGCCACGCGGGTCTTTGATGCCACCTTGTCCATCGACAATGTATTCCTTCGGTACGACTTCGATAATTTCCCGGTCAGGTGGTATGGCAACAACCTTTGCTGCCTGAATGACTCTTTGGATGTCTTCCTCTCGTATTTCACGGTCTTCGCTGGATACAGCGACAACCCCTTGTGTTTCATGCAGCTCAATGTGGTTTCCTGTGATACCGACATACACTTCGTCAATCGATACCCCAACCATGCGCTCGGCATGGTCGACAGCTTCCCGGATGGCATGCACAGTTTGGTCGATGTCGACAATCACACCCTTTTTGATTCCTTCCGAGTGTGCTTGTCCGACTCCGATGATGTTGATGGAACCGTTGTTTACCTCGCCGATCATGACGCGTACTTTCGAGGTTCCGATATCTAGGCTGACGATGAGTTCATTGCTTACCAAACCTGTGACACCTCCCTTGCTACGTCTTTAGTCATCGTGTAGTGAATACATCTGCGTACATAATTCAACACAGGATTACCATTCCCTTTTTTTTCACACGACTTTTTGTAAAAATATGACCTTTTTCCCAACGGAACATGAGACTCTACTCCTGCTGGTTGATCCAGCGGGAGAGGACGATCCGGCGAATCACCGCCAGGTTGTTAAACAAGCGCACACCAAAGGCGACGATCGCTGCAAGGTAGAGGTCGATGCCGAGGAACCCGCCGATAAAAGCGAGACCCGCGGCAAACAGTGTGTTGAAGAAAAAGCCGGACATAAAAATGCGAACGTTAAAGGTTCGTTCCAGATAGGATCGGATCCCCCCGAAAATCGTGTCCAGTCCCGCCAGCAGAGCGATGGACAGGTAGCTGCTGTATTCTTGCGGAACACGCCAATCCAGCAGAAAACCGACCGCGATTCCAAGGATGAGTCCGATAAGCGGGAGCCACATGTCAGGATTCTCCTTTTTCTTTGACTGGTTTCATGTATCGGATGGGGCGTTCCTCCCTGTGGGCAGGAATGATCAGCTTCTCCCGCTTTTCGGCGATAATCTCTTTATTGGCCATGCGAAAGTTCTCTTCTACACCCTCCAGCTTCAGCGCCGACAACAGCACGTCCGGTTCACCCAACGCTTTCACCTCGTACGGCGGCTGGATGGTTCTGGTGTCGATCTGAATCGCATCTCCGACGTAGCGGATCGGCGTCGTCGCCACCATCCGGTGACCGTTTATCGAGATCGCCTGCGCGCCGTTGGCAAACAGGGTATTGACCAGCCATCTCAGATCTTCATCGTCGATGGTGTAGCCCCCTACCACGGGTTCCGTCGGGATCTCTTCCTCGCTCCCCTCCTCCAGAGGCAGCAAGGGAGCATCTACGATTCGCAAGACAATTCCCTGGCCTTCCACGCTGATCATGCCGGCCAGCTTGCGGTTGCGAGCCAGTTCCTCTTTCATGACAGAAAGACTCTCATCTTCGTTCAATGAGGTTTCGTACTGATAATACAGTTGGTTGTACTTAGATATATCAGCCAACAGATTTTTATGCTTCTCCAGTTCCTTTTGCAAGGTCGCCCGGAGCTCAGCGATGCTCCGCGACTCCTTGTGGATCGGATGGAAGTTGCTCCTTAGCTGAATAGTCAACATAACCCCTATGATAGCACTAATAATGGCAAGAATAAACGTGATTTTGCGGTTTTTTTGCAACATGAGAAACGCTTCCTTCACCTAGGAATGTTTGGACTTGGCGTCACCTACATACGCGGGGAGCTGGATCTTTTCTTTCTTCGCCATATCGATCTGAACGAAGTCCTGGAGCGTCTGCATGACCCCGCCGGGGAGATGCAAGGCAGACTCCAGCGTGTGAGGGTCTCCAATCGCCGAAATGACGAAGGGCGCCGCTGACTTGATGCCATTTACGATAATCGTCGGTCCGACGCAGCGAATGGCCGAATTGCTCACCAGCCGCTGTCCGTTGATGCTGATCGCTTCCGCGCCGGCTGCGCGCAGCTCGTTGACCACCAGGCGGACGTCCTGTTCATGCACGATGTAATTGGTGACATCGGCCGCGCTGCCGGCGTTCTGGTTGTCCTGCATGGTGATGACGACCCCCGGCCCTTCCACCGGGACCACCCCGGCCCTCATCCTCGCCGCTTCCAGCTCGCTGAGAATGCCGGCCGCTTCCGATTTCCTCTGCGCCATCGCTTCCTCTACTTTTCCGACCTGCCGCTGCAGATCCAGCAGTTGATTCTCCAAGTGGCGGTTTTGTTCCTTTTCCGCGAGAATGCGTTCATTCAGTTGCGTTTCCTGTTGAAACAGTTGATCATTCATCCGTTCCCTTTGCATGAGTTTGGTCGTCTCGACCGAAGTAGCCACGAGAAAGCCTGTGCTAAAAGTCACGAGAGTAAGGTACAGGTTAAATTTATGACGTCGACCCATATCGCAGTTCCCCTTCTGGCAATACTTATGACTGTTTGGGTTTTGACTCGCCGGCGGGAAGTTGAATTGGCGCTCCCGGATTGGCGTACGGTACAAACCAGGGCTGCTCAAACAGCGACAGAACCCCTTTTACCCCTTTGGGGAGTTCTTTTACAATCGTCGGATACCAGTTTAACATCGTATCCAGCTTGTCCACGACACTCCGCACTTCGTTTCCGTCCCGCATGTAGAGCGTAATCCGATGCTTGTCGTACACCGTCGGCGTCTGGGCGATGTCCGAAATCTCGCCCAAGACAGCGGGAGACAGCGCGGCTAGCGCCTTCGCCAGATCCGGCAGCATCTCCGGAGCCTGCCAGGAGCTGATCAAGGGCCTGTCCACCATTCGCTTGGAAAAATCAACCTGCCTGAGCACCTTTCCATTTTCCAGCAGCGGGGCTTTGCTGCCGTCCTGCCCGTTCCAAAAGGCTACCCGGCGGTATTCCGTCACATGGAGGCGGATCACCCCAGGAAAGGAGCGCTCCACTCTGATCTCTTTTACGCCCTCCAGCGGCAAAGCCGCTTTCTGCACTTGATACTCCCAGACGTTCAAAAACTGCATCCCGATCGTCAAACCAGAATGGCTGATGATATTCTCGGCTGTATACATATCGTTTCCGATCACCTGGATCTCTTGCACCTTGCTGTAGGGCGAGCGGATAAACAGGACGATCAGGACGACCAGAAAAAACAGGACGAGTAAAAAAACGAGCTTGCGATTCCCTTTTTTCCTCGGGAGCTGCTGCTTGACGTGTGGAATGCGATCTTCAATAACCGTCATGTCTCAAACCCTTCCTCACTGCGCTAGCGCGTGTTGCCCTCCCGGCTGACATACTGGTGCTTTTCCCTGTACGGCCGAAGGAGGCGTCCGCACAAAAAATGGGAATGCTTATAATAACTGACACTGTACAAAACAGGGAAAGCGGCATAAATATGCCGCTTCGTTTCTTGGGTCTATGTCGCCACTCGGGTGATGCGGGCACCCAATTGCTGCAGCTGCAACTCCAACTTTTCGTAGCCACGGTCGATGTGGTGGATCTGCGAAACCGTGGTCGTACCCTCTGCAGCCAAACCCGCCAATACAAGCGCGGCTCCTGCCCGAAGGTCGCTCGCCTCCACAGTCGTCCCGGAGAGTTTGTTGACGCCGCGGATGATTGCGGACCCCAGATCGACGTAGATAGAGGCGCCCATTCTGGCCAATTCATTGACGTGTTTGAATCTTCCCTCAAAAATGGTTTCCTTGATCACGCTGGTTCCATTTGCCAGAGAAAGGAACACCATGAGCTGCGCCTGCAGATCCGTCGGAAACCCCGGGAACGGTGACGTGATAATCCGATCGTAGGCACGCGGACTACCTGTACTCTTGATTTCCATTATATCATGGTAGGTCTTGATTTCAACACCGCAGCTGCGTGCTACTTCAATTAAAGCCGTCAAGTGTTCGGGAATGGTATTGGTCAGTTCGATGTGTCCTTGCGACACTCCGACAGCGAGGAGGTGGGTCCCCGCCACAATCCGGTCCGGTATGATGCGGTAGCTGACTGAGCGGAGCTTGGGAACACCGTGAATCTCAATGGTGTCCGTTCCGGCGCCGCTGATGCGGGCCCCCATGGCATTGAGAAAATTTTGCAAATCGATAATCTCCGGCTCTCTGGCCGCATTGCAGATTCGGGTCGTTCCCTTGGCCAAAACAGCCGCCATCATGATGTTTTCGGTAGCCCCGACACTGGGAAAGGAGAGGAAGATATTGGTACCGTACAACTGATCTGCCCGAAACGTAATATAGCCCTCTGCCTCCTCGATTTTCGCACCGAGCGCGGTCAAGCCGGCCAGATGCAGGTCAATGCGCCGCTCTCCGATCAAACAGCCGCCCGGGCGGGAGATGGTGACCTCGCCGAGACGGGCCAGCAGGGGACCGGCCAAAAAGATGGAAGAGCGCATTTGGCCCATCAAATCATCAGGCACGTGGGAGACAGAGACAGATGTAGTATCCAGATCCACGCACCCGTCTGCATGTCTGGCATCTGCTCCCAACGCTTGCAAGATTTCCAGCATCACCTCAATGTCCCTGAGGTGGGGAACATCGTAAATATAAAATTGCCCTTCCGCGAGCACGGTCGCGGCAAGGATGGGAAGGGCAGCATTCTTGGCTCCTTGGATCCGAAGCGAACCGGACAGAGGTCTTCCGCCTTCGATCGCAAAAGTATCCAAATTTTCACCTCCGTGTTACCCCTCGCCCACCACCAGGACCTCCGGATGCATCTCGACGCCAAACTTCTCCTGGATCGTGCATCGGATGTGTGTAATCAAGGTGAGGACGTCGGCAGCCGTGGCTCCTCCCCGATTGACGATAAAATTCGCGTGAAGCTCGGAAACCTGCGCTCCGCCGATGTGAAAGCCTTTTAGGCCCGCCGCTTCTATCAGGCGACCCGCATGATCGCCGGGCGGATTGCGAAACACACTGCCGGCGCATGGCATCTGCAGCGGCTGTGTCAACCGGCGGCGATCCTTGTTGGCCGCCAGCGTTGCCGCGATCTCTTTGCGGTCGCCCTGACGCAGTCCGAAGCGCGCTTCCAATACGATTCCCTTGCGCTCTTGCAAAAGGGACGTACGGTAGCTGAAGTTCAGTTCCTCGTTGCTTAACACGACCACTTCACCGTCGTCAAAGAGGATTTCGGCATCTTTGATAATCCGTGACAGATCCGATCCGTGCGCCCCCGCATTCATGTAAACGGCTCCGCCGACTGTACCAGGAATACCTCCCGCAAACTCCATACCCGTTAATCCCATCTTTCCCGTTTCTGTCGCCAGGCGGATCATGGAATATCCGGCACCCACACGCACCTCTTCGCCCCTGAATTCGCAGTGACTCAAGCCCTCAGCCACCTTCAGCACGGCTCCGCGTATCCCTCCGTCCCTCACCAGAAGGTTGGAACCGCGCCCGATCACGCTCCAAGGAATCTCATGACGACGGATGATGTTCAAGGCTGTCAACAAGGCTGACTTATCCTTGGGCTGGATTAACAAATCGGCAGGACCCCCTATCCGCCACGTTGTATGGTTGGCGAGAGGTTCATTGGTCCACACTTTTCCAACATCTGCCTGCCTCAACTCATCTGCGATTCTCTTCATATGTGAACCTCCTGATACACATGCTAGGGTTGCATCTAGGCCTTATCACGTGTTTGCTCCATACTATGCGATCGCCCATTTTTGCGTGACAGCGGACGAAAAAACCCCGCTTACTTGATCAATCTCTTCATTAGCTGATAAATGTCCGTTGCGGCCTCCGGCATCCCCAGCTTCCGGGAGCTCTCCCGCATTCCGGCCCAGCGTGCCTGATCCCCGAGGATCGACACCAGGGCTTCCCACAGTCTCTCTCCGCTCAATTCCTTTTCCAGAATCACGACGGCGGCACCTTGCCGCTCCAGACCGCGGGCATTTTTCTCCTGGTGATTGTTCGTGACGTATGGGCTCGGGATCAAAATCGAAGGCACCCCGAGAGCCGTCAACTCCGCCAGACTGGAAGCGCCTGCCCGCCCCACCAAAAGATGGGTGCACGCCAACAGATCCGGCATATTGTGGACGAATGGAAAGACGGAAAGGTTGCGAGGTTCCACACCTTTTTCCTTTAACCTGTCCGTAACCGATTCGTAGTGGATCTTGCCCGTGACGTAGACAAAATGGGTGTCTCTACACTCTTCCATGCGGGAGGCGATCGCCATCGCCGCTTCATTGATCGCGCGCGCCCCCCGGCTGCCGCCGAAGATCAGGACGATACGCTTGTCCTCCCCCACCCCGAGGAACTCCCTGCCGGCTTTCGCGTCGCCGTGCATCACTTCGGTGGCGCGCGGATTTCCGGTCAATACTGTCTTGGCTGCCGGGAAAAAGGACAGGGATTCTTCAAACGAGACCGCCACTTGATTGACGTAGCGGGCCAAAAATTTATTGGTCAAGCCGGGAACTACATTCTGCTCGTGGATGACGGTGGGGATGCCCAACCGCGCCGCCGCATAGACCACAGGGCCGCAGACGTACCCGCCTGTGCCGATGACGACGTCGGGACAGTATTCCCGCAGCATCCGTTTGGATGCAGAGACTGCGCGCTGGAATTTCCACAAGGTCCTCACGTTTTCCCATGTCAGCTTTCGCTTCAATCCGGAGATCTCCACGGACTGAAAGGGAATGCCCGTCCGCGGCACCAGGTCCGCCTCCAGGCCCATCTTGCTTCCTATGTACAAAAAGGCAGCCTGCGGTTCCTGGCGAGTAATTTCTCTCGCCACCGCAAGCGCCGGATAGATATGTCCACCTGTGCCTCCGCCTGTGAGGACCACGCGCATAGAATCACCTTCACCTTGTTTGCCTTATTCTGTCTTTCTATCTGGAGAAACGCGAGATGTTCAGCAATACCCCTACCCCTGTCAGCATCAAGGTCAGCGAAGAACCGCCGTAGCTGAGAAAAGGGAGCGTAATGCCCGTAACCGGGAACATTCCCGTCACTACGCCTACATTAATGACGACCTGAATCGCGATCATCCCGATGATGCCGAGCGCCAAGAGGCTGCCGTACAGATCGGGAGCCATGATCGCGGTCCGCATGCCCCTCCACAGCAAGAGGAGGAAGACCAGGAGCACCAGCGTGCCGCCGACAAAGCCCAGCTCTTCCGCAATCACGGAAAAGATGAAGTCATTGTACGGCTCCGGCAGGTAGTAGTGCTTCTGCCTGCTCTGCCCGAGACCGAGTCCAAACAAGCCGCCCGGTCCGATCGCATAGAGGGATTGGATGATTTGATAGCCTGTACCGAGCGGGTCCTGCCAGGGATCGAGGAAGGACGTGATCCGCTTGATCCGGTACGGCGCCGAGAGGATCAGGCCGACGAAGCCGGCGACACCGATCATGCCCAATCCGATAAAATGGCTGATCCGTGCCCCTGCGGCGAAGATCATCACCACCGCCGTCCCCATCAACACCGTCCCGGTCCCCAGGTCCGGCTGCAGCATAATCAGGCCAAAGCACACCACGGGAATCGCCAGCGCAGGTGCCAATCCCTTGCGAAACAGCACGATCTGTTTTTGGTTGTCAGAGAGCCAGCGGGCCAAAAATGCGACCACGCCCAGCTTGGCGAACTCACCCGGCTGGATCCCGAAAGCGCCGATGCCCAGCCAGCTTTTGGAGCCGTTCACCTCGATCCCGATGATCAAAACCACGACGAGAAGCGCGATGCTGATCAGAAAGCCGATCTTTGCCCATTGTTTCCATACCCAGTAATCGATGTTCATCATGACATACATCGAGGTAATCCCGAGAATCGCAAAGATCAGCTGCCGCTTGGCAAAAAAGTACGGGTCGTTAAAGGGAGCCCGCTGTGCAACGATGGCACTGGCGCTGTAGACCATCACGATGCCAATTCCTAATAAAAAAAGTGTTGCAAAAATAATCATGAAGTCGGGGGCAGAGCGTACCTTGCTCATCGTGCAAAGTCATCCTTTCTCACGCCGTCCCGGGAGGTCAACCATGGCAAGCAGTGAAGCTGAGGGACAAGGCGTTATGCTAGGCTTGTTTTAAGTCTATGCACAACGTCCTTAAACATGCTTCCCCTCACTTCAAATGACGGGAACATATCCCAGCTGGCACAAGCCGGACTGAGCAATACCGCATCACCCGGCGACGCTGCCTCCGAAGCGGCGATCACAGCTTTTTCCACAGTATCGACATGGATCAGCGTGTTGATTCCTGCTTCTTTGGCGCGGGCTAGCAAAATCGGGGCCGTCTCCCCGAAAGCAACTACCGCTTTGACTCGCGGCTGGATCACGGGAATGAGGTCGTGAAACGTCACACCCCTGTCCAGGCCGCCGCAGATCCAGACAACCGGCTCTTTCAATGCCTGAAGCGCGCGGGAAGCCGCCTCCGCATTGGTTGCCTTGGAATCATTGTAATACTTTACGCCCGCGATGGTCGCGACGTATTCCATCCGGTGCTCCACCCCGGCAAAGCTCTCCAGCACACGGGCGATGGAGCCGTTGTCCGCCCCCGCCAGCTTGCAGGCGAGTGCGGCTGCCAGCGCATTGTCGAGATGGGCGACAGACAGCTTTTCGACAGGTAGTATTTCTTCGCGCTCCCCCGCAGCTCCTACAAAGAGAATGCTGCCATTTTCTACATAGGTGCCACGCGGAACGGGGCGATGCTTGCTGAAAAAGTAGACCTGTGCGGCAAGCGACTGCAGATCCGGACAAGCATCGGCCTGATCGTAGGGCAAAATCGCGATGTCATCCGCCGTCTGATTGGCAAAGAGCTTCCATTTGGCTGCCCGGTACTCGTCCATCGTGTGATGATAGTCCAGATGAGCCGGATACACATTCAGCAGCACCCCGATCTTGGGACGGAAAGCAGCCGTCCCCATCAGCTGGAAGCTGCTCAGTTCGGCCACCAGCCATTGGTCGGGCCGCGCCTCCTCGGCCAGTCCGCACAGGACCGTGCCGATATTTCCGCCAGTCAAGGCATCGATGCCCGCTTCGCGCAGGATCAGTCCGATGAGCGTGGTGGTCGTCGTCTTTCCATTGGAGCCGGTGATGCCGATCATCGGCGCGCGGGATACCTGATAGGCCAGCTCCACCTCCGTCACGACGGGGATCCCCAGCTCCAGCGCCCGGGCGACGGGAGCCGCCTCGTAGGGAATGCCGGGATTTTTGACGACGAGCGAGATTCCCGGGTGAATCAGGTCATCCGGGTGTCCGCCGCAGATGACGCGGATGCCGAGCGCTTCCAGTTCCTCCGCGCCGGCCGCTTCTTCGCGCGGTTTCTGATCATTTGCCACGACATGCGCACCAAAGCGGTGCAGCAGTTTTGCCACTGCTACACCGCTTTTTGCCATGCCAAGTACGACCACTTTTTTGTCTTGATAGCGATTCATCGCAGCGTCACCACCTCTAGGTATACGCCAAGCCCTGCACAAATTATCCCGACCAGCCAAAAAGTAACGACGACGCGCCACTCCGACCAGCCCGTCAGTTCAAAGTGATGGTGCAACGGGCTCATGCGGAAAATGCGTTTGCCTCTCGTTTTAAAAGAGACGACCTGCAAAATGACAGACAGAGTCTCGACGACGAAGACGCCGCCGATGATGGCGAGGAGCAGCTCGGTTTTGGTCATGATGGCGATCCCGGCCAATGCCCCGCCCAGCGCGAGCGAGCCCGTGTCCCCCATGAAGACGCGGGCCGGATGGGCGTTAAATACCAGAAATCCGAGTACGGCCCCGACGACAGCGGCGCTGAAGATCGCGGTGTCAAAGCTCTGGCTGAACCAGGCGATAATCGCATAGGCCCCGAAGGCGATCGCCCCCGTTCCCGCCAAAAGACCGTCCAATCCGTCCGTGATGTTGACCGCATTGGTCGTGCCTACGAGCAAGAACAAGAGGAAAGGAAAGTAGAAAATGCCGAGTTCGAGTTTCCAGGGTGTGCCCGGAAGGTGGAGCGACGTGTCGTGCCCCATCAGATGCAGCAAATAATAAGCGCCGACTGCGAGCAGGATCTGGCCGGTGAATTTTTGCTTGGCCGTCAGCCCCAGATTTCGTTTTTTGGCGATTTTGATGTAGTCATCCAGAAAGCCGATCAATCCGTACCCGATGGTAACCAGCATCAAAAAGAGAACCTCGATGGTCGCATTGGCAAATTTGAGCACGGTAAAAATGAGTGCCAACAAAATGATGGTACCCCCCATGGTGGGTGTCCCTGCTTTTTTCTGATGGGATTGCGGTCCTTCCTCCCGGATCGCCTGCCCGAATTTCAGGCGGCGAAGCACGGGAATGAACAAGGGACCGATGAGGACTGCGATAAGAAACGCGGCTACGATCGTGACGAGGAGTACATTGTCAGCGAACATGCCCGACCCTCCTTTCTCTGATGCTATTCATAAACAGGCGCCTCTATTCGTTTTTCCAAAGAGCGATGGCTTCTTTTGCCACTTCCCGGTCATCGAAGGAGAGGACTTCCCCTTTGATAATCTGATAGGTCTCATGCCCTTTTCCGGCGATCAGGATGACATCCCCCTCGCTCGCCTGCGAGACGGCATGATGGATCGCTTCCCGCCGATCTACAATGGAGGTGTAGCGCTCCGGCGCAGTCTCCGCAAGGCCGGCGAGCATGTCGGAGATGATCGCCTCCGGCTCCTCGGAGCGGGGGTTATCAGAGGTTAAGACGGCGAGATCTGCGTACTTTGTTGCAATTTGCGCCATAATTGGGCGCTTGGTTTTATCCCGGTCGCCGCCGCAGCCGACGACACAAAATACCTTTCCTTTGGCAAACTCCCGGATGGTCGTCAAAGCATTTTCCAGGCTGTCGGGGGTATGCGAGTAGTCGACCAGCACCGCAAAGGGCTGACCGGCATTGACTGCTTCAAAGCGGCCGTTGACGCCCTGTACCTGCTCCAGGCTGGATTTGATCTCCGCGAGCGGAATCCCTTCCGCCAGTCCCACCGCCATCGCCGCCAGTGCATTGTAGACGTTGAATTTGCCCATCAGTTTCAGCGAGAGTCGGATGGAGCCCGCGAAGGTGTGGGCGACAAAAGACGTGCCTTGGGTGCTAATCGAGATCTCTTCCGCTCTGACGTCCGCCGGCTTGTCGATCCCGTACGTGATCACGCGGGCCGGGGTTACCGTGGCAAACAGCGCGGAAGCCTCGTCATCAGCATTCAACACGGCCGTTTTCAGCCGCTTGGGGTCGTAGACATTGCCGAGCTGCGCAAACAGCAGCGATTTGGCGTGACGGTAATTCTCCATGGTCTTGTGGTAATCGAGATGATCCTGCGTCAGGTTGGTAAAGACAGCGGTATGTATCTCACAGCCGCGGACGCGCCCCATCTCCAGCGCATGGGAAGAGACTTCGATCGTCGCGTACTCCGTGCCGATGTCCAGCATCCGGCGGAAGCTCTCCTGCAGCTCGAGGGCATCCGGGGTCGTGTTTTTCATCTCTTCCGTTACTTCGCCGATCCGTCTATGGATGGTCCCGATGAGACCGGTCTGTTTTTGCTGATCGTGCAGAATCTTGTCGATCAGGTGCGTCGTCGTGGTTTTTCCGTTCGTCCCCGTGACCCCGATCACTTTCAATGTCCGCGTGGGCGATCCATAAAAACGGTCAGCCAGCATCGCCATTGCTCTGCGGGTATCTGGTACCCGAACAATGGTGGCCGGCACATCGACATCCTTTTCAGCTAATACAGCGACGGCGCCCATCTCCACAGCCTTCGCCGCGAACTGATGGCCGTCGACAGTAAAACCGGGCAAGCAGATAAACAAGCATCCGGGTTTTACTTTGCGTGAATCTGCTGTCAAACCCGTAATCTCTATGCTGTCTTCCCCTGTGACCTTGACTGGCAGCAAGGGAGCAAGCAGATCCCGAAGCAACATAAAACTGGCACCCCATTCTTTCCCTAGTATAGACAAAAGCATTGGGAATTCTTCAGAGCGGAGTGTCCGCACTTGTGTACAAGTCTCGACAAAGCCCCGCTCCGAAATCTCATTTTATAGTTAATCGCTTGATTTGTCACCAAGATAGATGCGAATTTTTGAGCCTTCTTCGATTTTCTCGCCCGCTTGCGGCGCCTGCTGAATTACATGCGTACCCTTGCCTTCCACCACCAGCGGCAGTGTGTCGTAAGCGGTGACGATCTCCCGCATGGACAAGCCGACCATCTCCGGCACTTCGATATAGCGCTTGTCTCCGAGCGCGCGGTTGATCTCCCGTTCGATGCCGTCCTTGCGCTTGGGAACGCCCAGGTACTGGAGCGAAGACTCCATGATGTTTTTGACGCTCGGCGCGGCGATCAAGCCCCCGAAAGCGAGCGCCTTCGGATTGTCCACAGCGAAATAGACGACAATCTGCGGATCGTCCGCCGGGGCAAAGCCGATGAACGATACGATGTATTCGCCGTTGACGTATCGTCCGTTCCGCACTTTTTGCGCAGTACCCGTCTTGCCGCCAACGCGGTATCCTTCGATGTAAGCATTTCTCCCGGTGCCTTTGGCGACGACGCTCTCCAATGCGTAGCGGACTTTGGCCGAGGTCTCCGGGGTGATCACCTGCCGCACCTCGGTGGGCAGCGTTCGGCCGACGATGTCATTGGTCACGCTGTCCCGCCATTCCTTTGCGACAAAAGGCTTCATCAGCTTGCCGCCGTTGATGGCCGCCGCGACGGCTGCCATCTGCTGAATCGGAGTGACTGATACCCCTTGGCCAAAGGAAGTCGTCCCCAACTCCACAGGACCGATGCGATCCATCCGAAACAGAAGGCCATTTTCTTCCCCGATCAGGTCGATGCCTGTCTTCTGGCCAAAGCCGAATTTTTTGATGTACTCAAACAGGCGCTCCTTCTGCAGCCGCTGGCCCATCGTCACAAAGCCCGGGTTGCAGGAGTTTTCCACGACTTCCAGCATCGTCTCCTGTCCGTGCCCCTGCCTTTTCCAGCAGCGGAGCCGCTTCCCCGCGACCATGATATAGCCGGGATCGAAAAAGCCCTCCTCCAGCTTCACTTCTCCTTCGTTCAGCGCGGCGGCCAGCGTGACGATCTTGAAGGTGGAGCCGGGCTCGTACGTTTTCCAGATGGGAAGGTTGCGGTTGTATACTTCGCTGGGATAGTCCCTGTAGCGGGCCGGGTCATACGTGGGGCGGCTGCCCATGCCGAGAATCTCTCCGGTCTTGGGATTCATTGCGATGGCCAGGACGTCGTCCGGCTGGTAGGCGACCATCGCCTGATCCAGTTCGCGCTCGATAAACGATTGAATGCTGCTGTCTATCGTCAGGTACATATCCATGCCATCGACCGGCGGCACGTACTCTTCGCTGCCTCCCTGCATGGCCTGGCCGCGGGCGTCGGACAGATAGGAGATGTGCCCCTGCGTCCCTTTCAAAAACGGGTCGTAAATGCGCTCCAGCCCGGTCAAGCCCTGATTGTCAATCCCCGTAAAACCGAACAGATGGGCGGCCATCGTCCCATTTGGATAAAAGCGCTGGGAATCCTCCACCACGAAGATCCCGGGCAGGTTGAGATCCTGGATTTGGCGGGCTTTTTCCGGAGAGATTTTTCTGCCGCCGGGCACTCTTTCGATGCTCTGTCGCTTGGTAATCGCCTTGTAGACGGTCTCCTCCTGCTGCCCCAGCACGACGGCCAGTTTTTTGGCGGTATCGTGGGGGTCTTTGACTTGCACGGGGATGGCGACGACCGAGGGCACGCTGATATTGCTGACCAGCTCCTTGCCATTGCGGTCGAGGATGCGTCCCCGCTTCGGCTCGAATTTGATATTCCGGTTCCACAGCTCGTGCGCCTTCTCTTGCAGCTTTGGCCCGGCAACCAGCTGCACATAGCCGAGCCGCGTGATCAGCGCCGTGTACAGCACGATTCCGATCACCAATGCGACGAAAATACGGCGTCTCACAGTTACATTGGATACCCGCACAACGAGTTCCCCCTTATGACACAGGTTGTCTCTTCTCTAGCCTATTCGTCAGGGGGACAGGTTAGAACCCCGCTGCTCGTGCGGGGCGTGTGCGGGTACCGTGTGGACGAAGATCGTGTATAGGTGCTTCTCCTCCCAGGTCCGGGCGGCCTCCAGCGGGGAAGCAACAATACGGAACGTGGCCCTACTGACCGTTCGGTACGGTCTGGGTGGGGTATGGATACGGCAGCGGCATTTGGCCGGCCGGCAGCCCCTGTCCGCCGCCGGCAGGGATGGCCGTGGTTCCGGCCGGAAGCGGGGTGTTGCCGACGGGAATCGTCGGTGGATAGCCCTGTGGCGGGTAGCCCTGATAGCCGGGGTAGACAGGCGGGTAGACCCCGGGCTGCACGGCTCCGGCGGAACCGGGCGGAACTGCTTGCATCACGCCGGGCGTACCCGTCTGCACTGCTCCGGTGACCGCATCCGTACCTTGAGCGGGCGCAGTACCTGGTACGGGTGCTGTTCCTGTGGGGGGCCCATTTCCCGAACCGGGTCCTGCCTCGCCGCCTCCTGGCGAGCCGGATCCGGTTGCAGGTGCAGCCTCCCGCGCATTCTCGCCGTCGTTCGTCGTGCCGGGCTGCGTTTCGCCCGCTTGGCCTGCGGGCGCATCCGGGGACCCGGGATGATTGGCATCCGGAAGCGGTACAGGCTGGTCCGATGACGGCTGCAAGGTTATCTGCAGCTGCTCTCCTCCCTTCAGCACCGTTCCTGGCGGGATGCTCTGCTGCGTGATGAAGCCGATGCCGTAGCTGGACATCTGCAGCTGCATCAGAGAAGCCAATTCCATCGCTTCGCGCAAAGATTTCCCCGTCAGATCGGGCATCTTCGTCCCTTCGATCCGGTCAGTCACCAGTGTGACGGCCGCACCCGGAACCATTTTTTCATAAGGCGCGGGCAGTTGGTTGACGATCTTCGTCCCCGTCCCGATGATGGAGACGGCGAAATTGTCCTGTTCCGCCCTCAGCTTGGCCGCTGTGGTGGACATGCCGACCAGTTTGGGCATGCTGATTTCGCGAACCTGTTCTACGCTGGCAACCGCTTGCGCCGTCACGTTTTCTGCCGCCTTTTCCGCCTCGGCAGAATCCGGCATTTGCTGCAGATACTGGAGGCTTCTCTCCATGATCGATTTAAAAATCGGGGCGACGTATTTTCTTCCCCACGTCGTGTAACTGTCCGTGGTCGTGGGATCGTCGACGACGACGTAGACCAGCAGCCGGGGGTTGTCTTTGGGAGCAAAACCGATAAAGGAGACGATGTAGTGCTGTCCCTCCATGATTCTCCCTTTGTCGTCGTATTTTTGAGCCGTTCCGGTTTTCCCCGCCACATGATAGCCTTTGATTTCATAGGCTTCCCCCGTACCATGCTCGCCGGTGATCACCGTCTCCAAAATGTCGCGCGTCTTTTTGGCAGTCGCTTCGCTGACCACGCGGTGGACGACCTCCCGCTGATTCCGCTTGACGACGGCTCCTGTAAGCGGATCGCGCATTTCCTTGACGATATGGGGCTTCAACAGCTCGCCGCCGTTGGCGATCGCACCGACCGCTGCAACCTGTTGGATCGCCGTGACCGCCACCCCTTGGCCAAAGGTTGTAACGGCGATGTCCCGCTGCGAACGCGGATTCATCAGGTTATTGAGAATCCCCTTTTGTTCGTACGGCAATTCGATTCCCGTCTTGGAGCCGATCCCGAATTTTTCAAAATAGCTTTTTAATTTCTCCGGGCCCAAATAGTCATACCCCATGATGGCAAATACGACGTTACTAGAGCGCTGCACGCCTTCGAGGAAACTGATCTCTCCCCAACCGGCCCCGTTGTTATGGTCGCGGATCGGCGGCTTAAACTTTCTGTACATCCCGGATTGATACATCTCATTGGGATTAAATTTGCCTTCCTCGATGGCTGCCGCCAGTGTGATAATCTTAAACGTCGAGCCCGGCTCAAACATCGTCCCGACCGCATGATTCGTGTAGTTGGTGATCCCCTTGTAGTAGGTATTGGGGTTGAACTGCGGACGGTTGCCCATCGCCAGGATCTCCCCGGTTTGCGGATCGGCGACCACGACGGTCATCGATTTTGGTTTGTACTCTTCCTCCGCCTTGTCGAGGGCCTGCTCGACATAGTCCTGGATCGTCCTGTCGATGGTGAGGTAGACATTCAGGCCGTCCTTGGCCGGTTTGTATTTGCGCTCCCCGTCAGGCAGCTGATAGCCCGCCCCGTCTGTCAGGACTTGCATCTCCCCCTTTTCTCCCCGCAGTTCCTTGTCGAACTGCAGCTCCAGCCCCATCTTCGGATTGTCGTCGAAGTCCATGTAGCCGATGACGTGGGCCGCAAAGCTGTTGTTTGGATAGTAGCGCCGGGTGGTCTCGGTGATGATCAGCCCGGGAAGCTGGTTGGTCTTCACCTGTTCGCCGTTTGGCAGGACGGGATACTGCATCTTTTCGATATAGAGCTTCTGCTCCTCGCTGATCTTTTTGCCATACCGTCCCAGCTCCACGACCTTTGCCGTGGGATTGGTCAAATATTTCAGGAGTTGATCCATCGGCGCATTCAGGACAGGCGACAGCACCTGTGCCGTATAATAGGGATCCTTCAGCACATCCTGGTCCCGTTCATCACGCGGCTTCAGCCTTACGCTGATGTCGTACGCCTTGCCCTCAAAAGCAAGATACTCCCCGTTCCGGTCCAGAATGGCGCCCCGCTTGGGCTTCAGCGTCTTTTCCCAGTCCCATTTGGCCTTGCCCATGATATAGGCCGCATCGACCGTCTGAATCCACCAGAGCCGGACCGTCATCGTTAAAAACATCAGAATCGCGGTAAGCGCAAGAAAGATGATCCGCAAATTGATCCGCCGTTTTAAGTCCACTTTTCTCACTCCAACCCCGAAAATCTCGTTATTTCATCATTTGACAGCTTCATTTCTACGATCACTTAGGTCTAAAGTAACAAAAAACGACCGTTTACGAAAAAAATGTTACTTACTTGCACAGTAAGTAACATTTGCTCCGCAATCCTATGTGATCAGTTGTTTGCAGCAGGCTCATTCGTTTCTGCTTGGCTCGAAGCGGCTGCCGAGTTCTTTTTCTTCTCTGCCATCTCCTTGGATTGACCGACCACATGAGCAGCCTCCGGATTGTACACCATTCCCATTCTCATTGCTTCCATGATGATCCGGTCCCGGTTGCTCAACTGTTCGATCTGCAGTTGAAGACTGCTGTTGGTCTCCTTATTCACCCTGATCTCTTTTTTCAAACGCTGGATTTCGTAGTTGTGCTGCGAGATTTGCGAATAGCGCACACCGACCAGGCCGACGCCTGCGACTACGAGGCTGATCAAAAACAGGTACATCAGCTTTTCCCCGGTCGGAATGGACGGCTTGATGCGAACAGTCCGTTTCGTTTTCTTTTGGGTGGTGGAACGCGGTGACTCTTCCAGTTCTACCGCGAGATTTCCTCGGTAGTAGTAGCTCATTTCGGTCTCCCTCCTCTGGCTCTGGCTGCGAGCGTTATAATTTTTCCGCTACCCGCAGTTTGGCGGAACGGGCGCGGGGATTGGCCTCAAGTTCTTCTTCCGACGGCAAAATCGGCTTTCGGGTGATGATCTTGACGATGGCTTCATTTCCGCAGGTGCAGATCGGAAACGCCGGCGGGCAAGTACATCCTTTGGCAAAATCCTGATAGACCTGCTTGCAAATCCGATCCTCCAGCGAGTGAAAGGTAATGACGCTGACGCGGCCCGCTGGCCGCAAGATGCCGATCGCATCGATCACGGCATCGCGGAAGGCATCCAGCTCATCGTTGACCGCGATCCGAATCGCCTGAAAGGTGCGCTTGGCTGGATGCGGACCCGTGCGGCGTGCCGCGGCCGGTATCGCTTCTTTGATCAGCTCGACCAGTTCACCGGTGGTTTTCACAGGCGCATGCTGCCTGCGCTGGACGATTTGCCGGGCAATTCGCCGGGAAAATTTCTCTTCCCCGTACTCCCAGATGATACGGGCGATCTCTTGCTCGTCCCATTCGTTGACGATCTCATAGGCAGTGAGCGGCGCCTGCTGATCCATTCGCATATCCAGCGGGGCGTCGGCATTGTAGCTGAAGCCGCGCTCTCCCTCGTCCAGCTGAGGAGAGGAGACGCCCAGATCGAACAGGACTCCATCGACACCGTCCAGGCCGAGATCGTCTACGATCTCTTTCAGGTGGCGAAAGTTGCTTTTCACCAGGGTGACTCGATCTATGTAGGGCGAAAGCCGTTCTTTCGCATTTTCCAGCGCCCAATCATCCTGGTCGATGGCGATCAGCCGCCCCTCCGGAGAGAGCCGCGAAGCGATCAGGCTGCTGTGGCCCGCGCCGCCGAGCGTGCAATCGAGATAGATGCCATCTTGCCGAATGTTCAATCCGTCAACGGCTTCTTCCCGCAATACGGTTACGTGATGAAATGACAAAGCCGTCACTCCCAGTTCTGTCAGTGCTTTTCGGATATCAAGCTTCCCCGCACTGTTTTTCTTGATGCATCGGTCTGGTTGTCTTATAGGTCAAAATCCACGAGTTTCTCAGCGATTTCCGCAAAAGACCCTTCTGACTGGGCAAGATAATCCTCCCAACGTTCTTTGCTCCAGATTTCCACGCGGTTGGATACGCCGATCACGACGCACTCCTTTTGCAGCGCGGCGTAATCGCGAAGTGTCTGCGGTATATTTACCCTTCCCTGCTTGTCCCACTCGCATTCCGATGCGCCGGAAAAGAAGAAGCGTGTAAATGCGCGCGCATCCGCTTTGGTAAACGGCAAAGTCTTGAGCCGCTCCTCCAAAGCCTTCCACTCTTCCGTGGGATAGACGAACAAGCATTGGTCGAGTCCGCGGGTAATGACAAACGAGGCGCCGAGGCCATCGCGGAGCTTGGCAGGGATCGTCAGGCGGCCTTTGTCATCGATGCTATGTTGATATTCACCCATGAACACGGCCGATCCCCCCACTTTCCTCCAAATGACCTCCACTTTCCCCCACTTTTCCCCACTTGGACACCTATTAGCTATTATAAAGAAAAAATCCTGCTTTTGTAAGCAGGATTTTTCGTTAATTATTTTTCCGGGAAAGGACGGGATTCGCGAAATTATTCGACCCAGCTGTCCAGATATGCCTTTTGCTCGTCGGTCAGCTTGTCGATTCCGATCCCCAGCGCTTCCAGTTTGTAGCGTGCCACCATCTCGTCCAACTCGTACGGCACATCCAGCACGCGCTTGCCGATGGATTCGTATTGCTTGTTCACGTACTCCAGAGAAACTGCTTGCAGCGCAAAGGTCATGTCCATGATTTCAGCCGGGTGGCCGTCGCCTGCAGCCAGATTGACCAGACGTCCTTCGGCCAGGAGATACACTTTTCGACCGTCAGCGAGGACAAATTCTTCGATATCTTTGCGAACGGTGCGCTTGGATTTCGACAAAGCTTCCAGTTCCACTTTGTTTACTTCGACATCGAAGTGACCGGCGTTGGAGAGAATGGCGCCATCTTTCATCACTTCAAAATGCTCTTTGCGAATCACGTCGCGGTTTCCGGTAACGGTGACAAAGTAGTCGCCGTGTTTGGCCGCTTCGCTCATCGGCATGACTTCAAATCCGTCCATATAGGCTTCGACCGCTTTGATCGCGTCGATCTCGGTCACGATCACTTTCGCGCCCAGACCTTTGGCCCGCATCGCCACGCCTTTGCCGCACCAGCCGTAGCCGACGACTACGACGGTTTTGCCGGCGACGACGAGGTTGGTCGTGCGATTGATGCCATCCCATACGGATTGGCCCGTGCCGTAGCGGTTGTCAAACAAGTATTTGCAGAAAGCGTCGTTTACCGCGACCATCGGGAATTCCAGCTTGCCTTCCTTTTCCAGCGCTTTCAGGCGCAGGATCCCGGTCGTGGTCTCCTCGGCACCGCCGCGCACCTGGGAGAGCAGATCGCGGCGCTCGCTGTGCAGGATGGTTACCAGATCGCCGCCGTCGTCGATGATCAGGTCAGGGCGGGTTTCCAGTGTTTTGATCATATGGCTCTTGTACTCTTCCGGAGATGGATTGTACTTGGCGAAGACGCGAATGCCGTCCTCTACCAGCGCCGCGCAGACGTCATCCTGCGTGGACAGCGGGTTGGAACCGGTGATGGTTACCTCGGCTCCGCCCGCTTGCACGACTTTCGCCAGGTAAGCGGTTTTCGCCTCCAGGTGGAGCGAGATTGCCACTTTCAGTCCGGCAAACGGCTTTTCTTTTTCAAAGCGTTCGCGGATGCGGTTGAGCACCGGCATATGTTCTTTTACCCAGTCGATCTTCAGATGGCCATTTGGCGCGAGTGCCATATCTTTTACAATGCTTTCAGAAACCATGTTCATGAACGGATGAACCTCCTTCTTCTACAAAAAACTACGATTAATCTTACCACAGGACTTTCCTTTTTCCTATCTGAACGACGCCCGGAAAACTAAAAAAACTACTATTCCGGTTTGTTTTTGCTAGTTACCGTATCCGCCGCTCCCTCTTTGCCCATCAGCAGGTCGAGAAAATGGCGCATGGATCGGGGCATCCACTTTTTCTTGTGGTAGACCACTTGCCGGTATACCCGGATGTCCGGATGGGAAAAGGGCAGCGTCACCAGCGTCCCCTTGCTCACTTCCTCATGCACAGCGATCAGCGGCACCAGCGCGATTCCCAGCTCGTAGGCCACACATTGCTTGATCGCTTCCAGGCTGCCAAACTCCAGCGAGGTTTCCTTGCTAGTGCCGCAGTCCCGCAGGACGGATTCGATCATTGCGCGATAGCTGCATCCCGCCTCCGGAAAAATCCACTGCTCTCCGGCAAAATCGGCGGCTTCGATCCGCTCCATCGCCGCCAGCGGATGCTCGGGGGATGCGATCACAACCAGCTTTTCCTCCCCGAGGTTGATGCTGGCCAAGTCGGGATGCGTCTGCAGCCAGTCCAGGACGATCGCAAAGTCATAGCTGCCGTCTTTTACCCCTTGGCGCAGCTCGTGGCAGATCCCCGGCGTCAGCAATACCTTCATTTGCGGCTGTTCCTGGCGAAATCGCTGCAGGTAGGGCGGCAAATAAAAAGCGGCCAGGGACTCGACGGTGCCGATCGTCAGCGTCCCCGCCATCTGCGACTGCTCACTCAGCTGCATCCTGGCTTCATCCAGGAGTCCCAGGAGCTGTCCGCAGTAATCCAGCAGGACCTCTCCGGCTTGGGTCAGCTTAATTTTGCGCCCCCATCTCTCAAACAGGGTGACGCCGAATTCCTGCTCCAAATTCTGAATTTGCGTGGTTACGCTGGATTGGGCATAGCCCAGCACTTCGGCCGCGCGGGTAAAGCTCTGCCATTTGGCCACCTCGCGAAAGGTTTGCAAGTAGCGGGTATCCATCGGGCTCACCTCGATCTCAATCGTTTTTTCCGATTCGTATTATCAATTATTATAGATAACTCCGATGATTCCGTCTATGCTACACTGCAGCTATGTCATCCAGTGTCTGGATCAAAGCTACTAAAAAAGTGAGGGTTCCCTATGGAAAATTCCCCGTCGCACGCAACCGGACTTCGAAAAACATTGTCGCTGCCGCATATCGTGACGCTGTACATCGGCGCGGTCATCGGCTCCGGCGTGCTGCTCCTGCCGGGCCTAGCTGCGGAAATCGCAGGGCCTGCCTCGATTCTCGCCTGGCTCTTCATGACCATCCTGGTGCTCCCGATGGCGATCACCATGGGGCTGTTGTCTGCGCGACACCCCAGCTCTGGCGGCGTCTCTACCTTTGTGCGGATGGTGTACGGCGATTTCGCCGGCAATCTGGTCGGCTGGTTCTTCCTGCTCTCGGTGCCGATCGGCGCCCCCATCGTCGCGGTGACCGCCTCCCATTACGCCGCCGTGCTCCTGGACTGGAGCCCGCTGCAGGTCTATCTCGCCGCCGGGATGATCCTTGTGGCCGTCATCATCATGAACATCTTCGGGCTGCAGGTGGCGAGCAAAGTGCAGACCATCGTCGTCGGGCTGATCGCCGCGATTCTGGTGCTGGCCGTGATTTCCGCGATCCCGCATGCCTCCGTCTCCCACTTTACCCCTTTTGTCCCGCAGGGCTGGCTGAGTGTCTTGCAGGTGGCCGGCCTGTTGTTCTGGTGCTTTATCGGCTGGGAGGCCGTCACCCATCTGTCGGAGGAATTCGTCGATCCAGAGAAAAACGCGGTGCGCGGCGTCCTCTGGAGTGCCGGCATCGTCGCGCTGCTGTATTTTTCCGTCGCGCTGCTCACAGTCGCCACCCACAGCTACGGGGAGGGCCGGTCAGAAGCATCGCTCAGCGTCATGGTGCAGCTCTCGCTCGGTCCGGCAGGCGGTTGGGTGGTCGGCATCACCGCGCTGTTCATCTGCGTAGCCACGGTCAATGCCTATGTCGGTGCAGCCTCCCGCATCGCTTATGCCCTGGCTCGCCAAGGAAGCGCCCCCCGCTGGTTTGGCCATCTTCACCGGACATACCAAACGCCCGTAGGCGGACTCTTCTTTCTAGCCATCTGCTTTAGTCTGGTGTTAACCGTCCTGGCCCTGGAGTGGATCGATCTCACGCGCCTGATCCAGTTTCCCAACGCCACGTTTTTTGCCACCTACATCGGGGGCTGTCTCGCCGGCGTGCGCCTGCTCAAAAACAGCCGCTACGGACGTCTTGCCGCCTGGACATCGCTGATCGTGACCGTATCCCTCTATCCGTTTCTCGGCTGGTCCGCCCTCTATCCGCTGGCGATCGCCGCCGTCCTGCTGCTGGTGGAGAGACAAAAGCAAAGCAGCCGTACCCGCTCGATGTGAGCGGCGGCTGCCAAGGCAATCACGAAGGGCTCCGCTTCGGTTGCGGCAAATAGCCCGATCTTATTCGTCTTTTCCGATCAAGCGAAAATTCTTCCCGTCCTCGGAGGCGAGATAGAAGGTTCGGTCGAGGCTGCCGCCCAGCTCGCCAGAGTAGTATTGGACGGTCATTCTGTACTTGCCCTCGCTGATCTTGGCATAGTAGATCAGCTCGTCAAAGCGCGGGAATCTGGCGAAATCATAGACTTCGTACTTCATAAACGAGAAGTGCTCCTGGAGAAACTTTTCCGTCACCGGCCATTTATTCTCCTCCACATACTTCACCAAATCGTCATAGCGGCGGATCTTCTCCTCATCCATGACGGCCGTGACAAACGTGCTCACCGCTTTGGTCATCGCTTGGCGCTCCGCTTCGGTCACCTGGCCGGGGTAGAGCTCTGCGATGGCCTCTTTGATCTGCTTCAAAAGGACGACCGCCTGCGCCCGGCTGACCCGCTCCTCGGGCCGGAACGACCCGTCCGGAAAACCGGTCATCACGCCCAGCTTGTAGATCGGGTAGACCATCAGCACCTGGTATTCGTTATCCGGTGAAATATCGCGAAAAAAGCGGGAAGCGGTTCCTCTGTACTTCTCCCCCTCGGATTGTTTCCCCAGCGCTGCCAGCGACAATCTGGCGGCCTCTACGCGGGTGAGCGGCTCATCCGGCTTGCCATAGGGAATAATCCCTGCGGCCAGCAAATGCGTGTACGTTTTCTCCGACCAGCGGCCCTGCACATCTGCGAGGTACTGCTCCCGCGTAAATTCTTCCGGCTCGTGTCCCTGATAAGCAGGGAGCACACGCTCGAGCAATGCCATGAACTGCTCTTTAGAGACGGGCTGTTCCGGTCGGAAAGTCGCGTCTGGAAAACCTTGTACCCAACCGGCCCGGACCGCTTCCTCAATCTCTTTTTTGGCCCAATGACTCTGGGTATCTGAAAAACTCCTGCTGCTGATCGGATCCGTTAAGCGGGCCTCCGCCCTCGGCAGCCCATTGCCAGCACCCGTCAGTATCCCTGTTGCTGATATGGCAGCGATCAATAGCCATTTTCCTGTCTTTGTCATTGTGCCTCGCATGAAAAGCTTGACCACCTTTCGCAGCAAATCTCCTATTACCAGGTAAGACGATCATATACTTGAAATGTTTCGACAAATGACAACAATCGGTCAGGTAACTTTTCCCATCATACCATGTGAAAAGCCGGATTGGCCACCTCATTCCCAAACTCTCAGCTGCTGGCGGGGCATGAGGACATGAAAAGGAGCCGCACCTTCAAACAGGTGCGGCTCCTGGCTATGTCGATTCGCTGCATCGCAGCTTCGCAGTTCAACAGCCATACATGATCGGATGATGCCGGAGTGTCCGTGATGCCCGCATCAGCAGATGCCATCGCATCGGCGGATGCCATCGCATCGGATGCCAGTCTCCGCACGAGCGGCGGCAGATCTACAGATAGACGACCTGGTGGCTGCCGTCATGCACAAACGGCGCTTCGACCAGGCGATCCACGAAGGAGAGCCCGTATTTATTAAGAAAGGGCAATATCGAGAGCTTCCTCTCCTGCAGTCCGCCAGCGGGAAACAATGCCGCTTCCAGGCGGTACAGCCGGCGTTTGCCGATATCCTCCCGCTGCTCCAATGCCCTCTCCAAACGGCTTTCCAAAAAGTCGACATTTTGCAGAAGACGCTGGGCATTTTTCTCGGCCAGCTGCCGCAGCCCCGGCTCCAGATGGGCCACATCCCCGACGAGGGGGCGATACAGCTCCTGCAGTGCGGCACGCACCTCTTCGAAGCGGTCTGCCAACGGATGCGGCCCCTGCTTGCTCTCCCACGCTGCCCGCCACTCGGCAAAAGAGATCAGGGCGCGATCGATCCCGAGATCAAAATCCTTCAACAGACGGGCGATCGCCCCTTCCACCAGCGTGACGGACATCCGCGGCAGCACGATGGGGAGCTCTTTGCCAAAAGCTTCGAACACCTCTTTAAAATACGCCCAGTAAGCGATCTCTCCCGGACCGGCGACAAAGGCAAGCGTGGGAAAGAGATGCTCCTGCATGAGCGGCCGGGTCACCACATTGGCGCTGAAGCGACAGGGATCTGCCGAAGCCAGCTCCAGCAATTCCGCCCGGGTGTAAATGCCGCGCCGGGTGACAAAATGATCGCCGTGCCGCAGCAGCTGCAGCCGATCCATGCCTTCGTAGAGGAACAGATTGGCTTCCTGTCCTCCTCCCTCCAGCTGGAGCGGATAGCCGGCTTGCTCCAGCCGGCCGGCCGCGGCTGCCAACAGGGAGCTCAGCTCTTCATTTCGCTCCACGACCTCGGTGAAGACCGGCTTTTCCAGCTCTCTGAGAAAAGGCAGCGAGGACTCCACTAGGATCAGGCCGTGCTTGCCAAACAGGCGAGCCATCAGCCGCGCAAACCAATCAACCACAGTCTCGGACGCCGCGGCTGCCTCCTCTGCCCAGGTCCGGATCGACGCTGTCTCTGCCGTCTCGGTCATCAGGGCGAATACCTGATCGAGAAAGGACCGGCAAGCATCCCGATCCAGCGGCACGCTGCTCGCCGACGGCCGTCCGCTGCGGGGCAGCTCCATCTTCAGCTTGTGCAGCCGGGTCTCATGGTCCGTCATGCCGTATACGTGATCGATTTCGTCGATGTCGTGATCCTCCCCGGCGATCCAAAATACCGGGACGACCGGGACGCCGTGTTGATCGCGCAAGCGTTTGGCTGCCTGAATCAGATGAACGGCCTTGTATATGGTATAGAGAGGACCCGTCAACACGCCAGCCTGCTGGCCGCCAATGACCACCATCGTCCCCGGCTCCCGCAGGATGTCGATGTTGGCGTGCGCTTCCTGATGATTGCCAATTTGTCGGTTATAGCTATGCAACCCGTCCGCAAGCTCGCTGCGGTGGGGAATCTCATGTTGCGCGAGCCATTCGATCCGCGCCTGATAAGATTCAGTGCGGTACGGATGGTGGGCAAAAAAGCGCAAGGCGCTCTCCTTGCCCTGCAAATAATCGTCAGCCAATTTGTTGGCCAACGGAAGGGATAAACATTCAACGTTCATAGAGGCTCACCTTTCTTACTCCGTGTCACTGCAAATTATACCATGCCCCCCTTCCCCACAAAACAAAACAACCCACGAAATGGGTTGTCAAAGTGTAAGTATGCTCGTTTGCTTGCGATTTTAAAACTGCGGTGTGGTCACGGACCAGATCAAGACCGCCTCTTCGTCGCCTGTGTTTTCGATGCTGTGCACTTTAGTACTGTCAAAAGCGATGCTGTCCCCTGCCTCCACGACATGCTCTTCGTCCGGGAACCGGGCGGTCACCCTGCCCGCCGTGACGACAAAGCATTCCTCTCCCTCGCCTTGCACGAATTTATCCAGCACCTGCTGTCCCGGCAAGAGCCTGACTTCCAGCATGCCCAGCTTCGCGCTCCCCCCTGCCGACAAGAGGGCGTACGTTCCCGAAGATTCTGGAAAAACGACTTGTCTGCGCTTGGCCTTTTTCGTTACGTGTACCTGCTTCTGGTCGATATCCTCGAAGAAATGGATGATTGAAGCCTCCAGCGCCTTGGTAATTTTCCACAAGGAATCCAGTGAAGGCTGTGAAATGCCGCGCTCTACCTGACTGAGCAAACCTTTGCTAAGCCCTGTTTTATTGGCCATAATCTCCAGGGTAAAGCCGCGCTCTTTCCGAATCATTCGAATCTTATGTCCAATCGATTCGATGGGAAGCTTCATAAAACCTACCTTCTTTCTTTCATAGGATATGTATCGGCATCGCAGGTACTATACATTGCCCATCGTCTTGACGATACCTGTCGTATACAGCACCACGTAAACCAGTCCAAATAAGAGAAAGGACAATCGCCAGACAGAAAAGCTGGCTTTCAAGAGGGAGAGCTTGCCCTTCCATCTCACCTGAATCCAGCCGATCAGGGAAATGGCGGCAAGAAAAAATCCGGTAATCCACCACCAGGCGGAGACGGCATCCGGCCAGATGACGCTGTAGGCGACAGCCACCGCACGAATCAACAAAAAATTCGTGATATTGATGGCCCAGCGGCCAGCCAAGCGCCGGTCCCGCTTCCAGAGGTAGAGCAAGAAGTAAGCGAGAGGAAATGCGAGAAAAGGAAAGGCGGTCATGATCGCCCAAAAATATGTCCAGGTCCCCGAGATAAACGACCAAAGTTTACTGAAAAAGGTCAATAGCGGCCTCTCCCTTCCCCTTGACCATGTCTGATTTCAGCAGCACGGCGCGCAGCACTGTCTCATGCATAGGGGTGGGCAGTCCGGCCTCCCTTCCCTTCTGTACGAGATAACCGTTAATAGCCTTCACTTCAGTCTCATTCCGCCGCCGGATGTCTTGCAACATGGAGGAAATATTCCGGGAAGTATTTCGGCAAATTTTTACAATATCCTGCCAGTCTTGTTCCTCTATTTTTTCACCATAGCGCTGGGCTACGGCGGCTGCTTCCTGAAACAGCTCTCTCATGAGATGCATCGTGTGCGGCGATTCCAGCAACATGCCGTTTGGTATGTCGAACAATGCTGTTAATGGATTTATCGATGCGTTTGCGAGCAGTTTGCGCCAGGCAAATGGCTTCATGCCATTTTCATAGACGGCCTGAAATCCGCTCCGATTGGCCAACTCGACAAATGCGGAGCCGATCGGATCGCGCTCCTTTGCCTCCTCCCATGGACCCAGACGCAAAAGTCCGGTCCCGGTATGCGCTACGAACACAGGAGAGATGCGGCGCGCGCCCTCCGTATTGCTGGCAAAAAGGCACTGAGACGGGGCCAGGATGCCGGTGATTTTTTCAAAATGACCCATGCCGTTTTGCAGAGCCAACACTCTCGCGGCAGGAGGAATATCACTTAGCGCAGACAAAATCGAATCCAAATCGGTCTGCTTGACGGCGAGCAAATACAGATCCGCTGCGGGCAATCCGTCTTCCAGCGGCTGGCTGGGGATCGGGGCATGTCGTTCGGTTCCGTCCAGTTGACGCAGCGTGATGCCGTCCTGCCGAATTTGGCCTGCTTGCTCCCGCGTGCGGGTAATGAGCCGAACTGACTGGCCGCTCAGCAAAAGACGTGCCGCGTACAGCATACCTACGGAACCGCCACCAATTACAACCAGATCCATGGAAATCGCCTGCCGCTCATTTGTTCACCTACATTAATAAATACTTATTTCAAGAATACCAAAGTTAGCCGGAATGATCAATTCTTCCTAAGTAAAAAGATCGAAATTATCGAAAAATTTTTACCGGGTTTTATTTTCCAGTCGTGGACAGAAATCGGGTAGGGGGCTACCCATTAGTTGAGTAGCCGACCTCCCACACCACCGTACGTACCGTTCGGTATACGGCGGTTCCTTAGTTCACGCAGTCACTTGTCGATAATAATCTGAGAAGAAAAGAAATCCGAGGCCTTTAATGGTGTTGTTATCGAGGGCTTTCGCGAGGATGGGGCTATTGGAGATTCTCCAGTAGCTCTTTCTTGTATTTGCGTATTCCCATGCCTTGAACTTTGGGATTCCAAACGAGATCAGCTTTTCGAATTTTGTCCTTATTCGTTTCCATTGTTTCCAGTAGATCATTCGAATCCTTCTTCTCATCCATTCATCCGTTGTTTGGAGCAGGTTCTTCATATCCGCAATCTTGAAGTAGTTGACCCATCCCATGATATAGCGTCTGAGCCTTTCGGCTCTCTCTTCATTTCCCATGCCATTGCTTCTTGCGGTTAGTTCCTTCACTCTTGTTTTCATTTTGGCGATGGATTTGGGATGGATGCGGACTTTCACTTGCCCTCGTTGGTTGTAGAATGAGAATCCCAGAAACTTCACTCGAATGGCTAGGTCCACCACGGTTTTCTCCCGATTTACTTTTAGGAACAGCTTCTTTTCAATGTAGGGGAGAATGTTGGTTAGTGTCCGTTCGGCACTTCGTCTGCTCTTGCAGAAGATGAGTAAATCATCTGCGTATCGCACAAACTTGTGTCCTCTCTTCTCCAGCTCCTTGTCCAACTCATTCAGCATGATATTACTGAGAATTGGACTCAGATTCCCGCCCTGCGGTACGCCGACTTCTGTTTCCTCAAACTTGTGCTTCACGACAACTCCTGCCCGAAGATATTTATGAATTAGTGAAATGACTCGTCCGTCCTTAATCGTTCTTGAGAGTACTTCAATGAGCTTGCTTTGGTTGACGGTGTCAAAGTATTTCTCTAGATCCATATCCACAACATAGCGGTAGCCTTCCTGAATATATTGCTGGCTGCGCCTTATGGCTTGGTGGGCACTTCGTTTGGGTCGGAACCCGAAGCTGTTGTCCGAGAACTGTTGCTCATAGATCGGCGTGAGCATTTGTGCAATTGCCTGCTGGATTACTCGATCAACCACCGTTGGGATGCCCAGGTTTCTTTTCTTTCCGTTCTCTTTTGGGATTTCTACCCTTCGAACGGGATTTGGGCGATATCTGCCCGCCAGGATTTGTTCCTTGATGGTTTCACCGTTTTCTTTGAGATATTGTAGAAGTTCATCTACGCCCATCCCGTCGATTCCGTGTGAACCTTTATTCGCTTTGACTCTTTTGAACGCTTCGTTCAAATTGTCTCTGCTTATGATTTTCTCAAGTAACCTTTCCTTCGACTCGTTTGCGTTGGTGTCGTCGGTTTCAGCTATCCTCTCAGGAACGTGCACTCCCGCATATCCTTCGTGTTCCGCACTATTCTTTTGCGGTGAGCCTTCCGTTGGAAGTTGGCTGCCCTTATCTCCTGTTTCGGTAACATTCATTGACGACCACCTCCTAAGGTTCAGCCCTTCCCTCAAGCCGTCGACTGCTCGAGGTACTATGGCGTCTGCTGACTTCTCATGATAAATCTTGTTTCAACCGTGATTCGAATGTCATCTTCTCACGTCCATGAGACCTCCCACGGTAAGACGACTCACTTTCCTCCCATATACCCGCATCATTTACACCGGAATGTCCGTGTAGTGTATTGGACTTTGCTTTGTCTCGCAAGCTTGTCCCATTCCATATGCCTGATGATGTTCGTGTTCCTCGGGCCGGGATTTTGCCTCCAGCTTCCTTCAGATTCCACCTCACGGTGGACACCCTTGCTCTTGGCTAGTGGTTGGCCACTACCAGCCCCCACAGCGGACTTTCACCGCCTAGTTAGTCGCCATGCGTGGCGCACAAGGAAGGAGGCTGCCCGTGTGGGGCAGCCTGAAAGGAAAGATACCGGCGCTTACACCGGATATACCGGATGTTTGCGGTCGGAAAAATGCTGTTGTTTCTCCGCGTAGACGGCGAAGCGGCCGATCAGCTCGCGGCGCAGCTCATCCGGCGGGATGATCGCATCGACGATGAGATTGGAGGCGAGCAGGTAGATATCGATGTCTTCCTGATACTCCTGCCGCTTCTGCTGGATAAATGCCTGCCGCTCCGCGGGGTCTTCAATCGCCTGGATTTTGTTGCTGTAGACCGCATTGACAGCGGCCTCGGGGCCCATGACCGCGATTTGCGCACCGGGCAAGGCGAGGCAGGCATCCGGCTCGAAAGCGGAGCTGGCCATCGCATAGAGTCCGGCCCCGTAGGCTTTGCGGACGATCACCGAAATCTTGGGCACGGTCGCTTCCGCCATCGCCGAGATCATTTTGGCTCCGTGGCGGATGATGCCGGCCCGCTCGACAGCCGTGCCGATCATAAAGCCCGGCACGTCCGCCAGGAACAGCAGCGGAATCTGATAAGCGTCGCATAGTGTGATAAAGCGGGCTGCCTTGTCGGCGGAATCGACAAAGAGAACGCCGCCTTTGACCCGCGGCTGATTGGCCACGATGCCCACCGGTTTGCCGTCCATCCGCGCCAGCCCCGTGATCAGCTCCTGGGCAAACAGCTTCTTCACTTCAAAGAACGATCCCTCGTCCACCAGGGCGTCGATCAGCTCGTACATGTTGAACGGTGCATTCTGATTTTCCGGTACGATTTCTCCGATCCTTTTTGCGTCCGGCTTGGGCGCTTTCGGAGCCGCGACCGGCGGTTTGGCTGTGTAGTTGGCCGGAAAGTACCCGAGGTAACGGCGTGCTTCGGCAATCGCCTCCTCTTCATTGGCGGCCAGCACGTCTCCGCAGCCGCTGACCGAGCAGTGCATGCGCGCGCCGCCGAGCTCCTCCAGCGTCACCTTTTCCCCGATGACCATCTCCGCCATCCGCGGCGAGCCGAGATACATGCTGGCGTTTTTATCCACCATGATCACGATGTCGCAAAAAGCCGGGATATACGCGCCGCCGGCAGCGGACGGGCCGAACAGAATGCAGATTTGCGGAATTTTTCCCGACAGCTTTACCTGATTGTAGAAAATCCGCCCCGCCCCGCGCCGTCCCGGGAACATCTCCAGCTGATCGGTGATTCTCGCGCCGGCAGAATCGACGAGGTACAAGAGCGGCACCCGCATTTTTTCCGCCGTTTCCTGAATGCGAATGATTTTCTCTACAGTTCGAGCTCCCCAGGAGCCTGCTTTGACAGTAGAATCATTGGCCATCACGCAGACGGTCTGCCCGTTTACCTTCCCGATCGCCGTCACGACACCGTCCGCCGGCAGGTCGCCTGCCATGAAGTTGGCAAACAGACCGTCCTCCAGGTGAAATTCGTCGTCAAACAGCAGTTTCAGTCGATCCCGGACAAACAGCTTGTTCTGCTCTCGCAGCTTGGCGTGATATTTTTCGTCGCCCCCTCTTTCCACCTGGGCGATCCGTTCTTTCAGCATCTCTTCTGCATGTTTGCTCATGGGTGTCACTCTCCCTCCTCTTATTCCCCGCGATAGACGGGTTTTCGCTTCTCTTTGAACGCCGCCAGCCCCTCCAGCCGGTCACGTGTCGGAATCAGCACTTGGTACGCATTGCTTTCGATGGCAAGACCCGTTGCCAAATCCGCTTCGAGGCCGTGATCGATGGCAAATTTGGCCTGCGCCAGGGCGATCGGCGCATTGGCGGCTATCTCCTCCGCCAGCGTCAGCACGCTTTGCATAAGCCGCTCCGGGGCTGCGACCCGGTTGACCAGCCCGATTGCCAACGCTTCGTCCGCCGCTACCCGCCGGGCCGTAAAGATCAGCTCCTTGGCCAGGCCTTTGCCGATCAGCCGGGGGAGCCGCTGCGTCCCGCCCGCTCCGGGGATGATCCCGAGAGAGGTCTCGGTCAATCCCATCTGCGCCGTCTCGCTCATCACCCGCAGATCGCAGGAGAGGGCGAGCTCTGTGCCGCCGCCGAGCGCAAGACCGTTGATCGCGGCGATCACCGGCCTCGGCAGCTTCTCCACTTCCGTAAAGGTGTCCCGGATCGTGCGGATGTAGTGCTGCACCTCCTGATCCGACATCGAGCGCCGCTCCCTGAGGTCGGCCCCGGAGCAAAACGCCTTTTCTCCGGCGCCAGTGATCACCAGCACCCTCACCTCGCGATCGGCAGTCACTTCCGCAATGATTTTTCGCATGGACACCAAGGTATCCAGGTTCAAGCAGTTATAGACGTCCGGGCGATGAATTGTCAGCACGCCGACAGACCCGTCTCTTTGAAACAAGACCGTCATGTTCTCCCTCCCGTATCTTCCGTCACATCCGGCATACTCTCCCCGGCACAGCCGCGTCAGCCTTTTTGGGCGAGAGCGGCCTGCAGAACCTTGGAGGGCAGGGGGCGCCCCAGCAGTTCCTGCATGTAGGCACCCGCCTCGGTCAATTTGACCAGATCGATTCCCGTCTGGTAGCCCATCCCGTGGAGCAGGTAGACCAGATCCTCCGTCGAGATGTTGCCTGCCGCTCCGGGCGCATAGGGACAGCCGCCCAGTCCGCCGATGGAGCTGTCAAAGGTGCGAATTCCTTCCTCCAGGGCCGCCGCGACGTTGGCGAGGCCGGTGCCGCGCGTATCGTGAAAGTGACCGGCCAAGCGCTCAGTCGTAACATCTTTCACAAGCGCCGCAAATACCTCGTGTACCTGTCTGGGTGTCGCGACCCCGATCGTATCTCCGATCGACACTTCGTAGACGCCCATCGCGACCAGCTCTTCGGTCACGCGGCGGCTGCTGTCCAAGGAGACCTCCCCTTCATAGGGACAGCCAAATACCGTCGACACATAGCCCCGGACGCGCATGCCCAACGCCAGCGCTTCCCTGGTTGTCTCGCGCAGCACGGGGAACGTCTCCGCAATCGTTTTGTTGATGTTTTTCAAATTATGCGTCTCCGAGGCGGACATGAAGACCGCCACTTCCGTCAGCCCGCACTCTCTGGCCCGCTCCAGTCCTTTGAGATTGGGCACCAGCGCGCTGTACCTCACGCCGGGGAGCTGCGGCAGGGCGCGGCATACTTCTGCCGCATCCGCGAGCTGAGGGATCCAGCGGGGATTGACAAAAGAGCTGGCCTCCACGCGCTGAAGGCCCGCCTCTACCAACCGTTCGATCAGCCGGATCTTGCCCTCCGTGGGGATCATCTCTTTTTCATTTTGCAATCCATCGCGCGGTCCGACTTCAACGACCTGTACCTGCATGATCTCTCCCCCTCGCCTAGCGGGCGCTCAGTTTTGTGGCAGCATGCGATTATTCCAGGACGATGATAACATCTCCGTCATTGACAAAATCACCGCTGTTTACCTTGATCTCCGCTACGACACCGGCTCCTTCCGCCTGGACCGGCACTTCCATTTTCATCGATTCCAGCACGCAGACATCTTGCCCCGCCTGTACTTGATCGCCTTTCTGCACGAGGATGTTAATAACTGTACCTGCCATGGAAGCTGTAACATTTTTCATCTGGATCGCACTCCTTAGACTGATTTTTGTTTCCGTTCCTGGATGAATCGAGTGGTGTAGTCTCCCTTCTGGAAGCGCTCATCCTCCAAGACCTCCAGGAGGAAGGGGATGTTGGTTTTGATGCCTGTAATGATAAATTCCCGCATGGCCCGCTTCGCCAGCTCGATCGCCTCGTCCCGGGTCGCCCCAGATGCGATCACCTTGGCGATCATCGGGTCGTAGAACGGGGTTACCTGCGTCCCGGTCTCCACGCCGTCATCGATTCGCACACCCTCCAGCTCAGGGGCTTGATACAGGGTGATGGTGCCGGGTGATGGCATGAACGTCACCGGATCCTCGGCGTAGACGCGCAGTTCGATCGCATGCCGGATCGCCTTGATCTGCTCCTGCGCCAGCTCCAGCTTTTTGCCTCTGGTGATGTCCAGCTGCATTGCGACCAGGTCAAGTCCGGTCATCTCTTCGGTGACGGGATGCTCTACCTGCAGCCGCGTGTTCATTTCCAAAAAGTAAAACTGCTTGTTGCCGTCGACGATGAACTCGACGGTCCCCACGCCGGTGTAGCCTACGGCCCGGGCTGCCTGTACGGCCGCCGCACAGAGGCGCTCCCTGGTATCCTGATCGAGGAAGGGCGAAGGGCTTTCCTCCAGGACTTTTTGGTGTCTTCTCTGAATCGAGCACTCTCTCTCCAGAATATGCATAACGCCTCCGTGCATGTCTCCGGCGATCTGCACCTCGATGTGGCGGGGCTGATCGACGTAGCGCTCGACGTACATGGCGTCATTGCCGAAGTATGCTTTCGCTCGTCCCTTGGCCGATTGGTAGGCCTGACGCAGCTCCTCTTCATGATGGCAGACCTGCATCCCGATCCCGCCTCCGCCCGCACTGGCCTTCAGCATGACCGGATAGCCGATCTGGGCGGCCATTGCCGCTGCCTCGTCGGCGCTTTGAGCAGGCTCGTCGCAGCCGGGCACAATCGGCACCCCTGCGGCCTTCATGACCTGGCGTGCCGTCAATTTATCCCCCATCTGGGCAATCACCTCAGGGGTGGGACCGATGAAAAGCAGCCCTTCCTCGAGGCAGCGGCGAGCGAACGCGGCATTTTCCGACAAGAGTCCATATCCCGGGTGGATCGCATCTGCGTGTGTCTCTTTGGCCGCCTTCATAATCGCGTCAACATTCAGGTAACTGTGCGGCACCGGCGGAGGACCGATATGTACCGCCTCGTCGGCTTCGCGGACAAAGGGCAGGTCCTTGTCTGCATCGGAGTATACGGCTACCGTGCTCACTCCCTGCTCGCGGCAGGTGCGTATAATCCGCCGGGCAATTTCGCCGCGATTGGCAATCAATACTTTACGCATGGCAACGCTCCTCTCCCTGGCCAATCGACCGCACTTTGAAAACGCTTGCAACTTGTCCGGGCGATCGCCAAAATGATTTTCCTACTCTCTATTTTGCCATGAGAAATGACATAGTTCTAGGATGAAATTAAAAAATATTCCATCAGATGCAAAACATTTTCCCCCCGGACAGGTTTCCTGAAGAAAAAGCGCTTGCATGTAACCTTTTCGTGTATAATGGGTGATAGGTTAATGGAAAGGCATAGAGCGTGAGAGGAGTGGCAACTCATGTATGAGGTAAAACGTTTAAACATCAACTACAAAACTCTGGAGGAGTTTCAGAGATTTCGCGAATTTGGCCTGGAGGAGCTTTCCATGAAGGAGGACCTGGAGGCGAACATCGTGGAAAACGACTCCGAATCTCCCTTTTACGGCATTTATGACAATGACTTCCTGATCGCCCGGATGAGTCTCTACAAAATCGACGGGAAGTACGACCGTTATTTCGAACCGGCCCAGGATTACTACGAGCTGTGGAAGCTCGAAGTGCTCCCGGACTACCGCGGCAAAGACTACGGCACCGCTCTGGTGAACCACGCCAAGAGCTTTGGCGCCCCGATCAAGACCAATTCCCGCTGCCGCGCCGACCAGTTCTGGCTGAAAATGGGCTTTACGCCGGTGAAGTACAACCCGATGCGGGACCGCGGAGAAAACCCTTACGTGTGGCTGCCGGAAGGCGTCGGTCTCCAAGACTAAGCAAAAAAGAAGCGGGCACGCGCACCCGCTTCTTTTTCTATTTTTCCACCCTCTCCAGATTTCCATTTTCATCCATCTTGAAGATAGCTCTGGCAGGCTCTTCTTCCTGCAAGAACGCCAGTTTTCGCGCACGCTCCATGATCTGAACCAGCGCTTTGTAATCCTCGTTTACGCCCCGCGTCTGTTCCAGTTCTTTTTGCAGCTTGTCATGCGCTTCTTTCAATTCTTTTAACTCCCGATTCTTTCCTTCCAACTCTTGTTCAAGCTGTCGCATCCGGCGAATCCACTCTTTTTGGTTCGTCAGAATGCGGATGACGGATTCGATATGCTCTTCTTCCGGCGTATGGAATGGGTTTCCGGCAGAATCGGAAGCCGAAACGGAAACGGGCGGTTGTGATCTCCTGAGAAGATGTGTTTCTTCGCTGCTTCCCGTCTGTACAGAGGAAAGCCGTCCCATCTTTTTTAACTGTTGCCGCTGGTTTTTGGCGATCGCGATCGCGGCGTCGTACCTCTTGCGCACACAACTGTTCCAGCGAAAACCGCAAGCGGCAGCAGTACGCCCCAGGCGTTGACCAACCTCTTCAAAAGCAGCCAGTTGGGTGCCGCCCTCGCGAATATGGCGTAGGGTGACTTCCGCCAACACCAGATCGTCATCTTCAGTCCATGCGTCCTGTCTGGAAGCTACCATGTATGAAGTCCCTCCCGTAACCTTTAAAAGGATGATGTACTCCATCCTATGCTTTTCCCTACTCTTCTAGAATCGTTTTCTATCAGAAAACTTGACTCCGCCCTATTGCTGGCGAAAAGTCCGATTCCTGCACGATAGGGCCCAGTTTATGATTCCTATCGACCTAGAAAAAGTATGTCCAAGCGTATAATTCTTTAAACAGAAGGGAGATCAAACAGGCAGCGATCTTCTCATTTTTGTAAAAATTTTTCTACCAGCCGTACTTGCTCCTCGTTCCCCCACAAGTCGGAGCACTGGCTGACTTCCCGCTCGATACGTTCGGCGAGCGGAATGCCGGCGCGCTTCCAGCTCAGCATCCGCATGTACGCCTCGATGCCGCTAAGCGGCTGGGCCGCGATCGCTTTGGCAAAAGCCTCCGTCTCCTCCCGCAGGCGATCCGGCGGAAAGACGCGATCGACAAGCCCCACCCGCAGGGCTTCCCCGGCACTCAGCTTTTTCCCGGTCAAGAGCAGAGCGAGCGCCTCGGATTCCGGCAGCTTGTCCAACAGGCGCGAACCGCCTCCCCAGCCTGAGGTAATATGAAGCCCAATCTGGACGAAGCCCAATTTCGCTGTCTCGCTGGCATAGCGAAAATGGCAGGAGATCGCAAATTCGCTGCCGCCTCCAATCGTATGCCCGTTGATCATCGCGATGGTCGGCTTGGGGCAGTTGGCGACGGCATTGAGCAGGCTGGCTATCTTGCCCAGTATGGGCAGCGCCTGCTCTCGTCCGCGCGCAGCGATAAACTGCGCGAGATCCCCACCCGAGACGAAGCTGTCGCCCTCTCCGGTAAAGATGATCGCCTTGCATGCGGGATCGGCTGCGCACTCCCCAATCGCCTGCAGCAACTCATCCGCCATCTCCAGGCTGATCGCATTATGTACTTTCGGGCGGGCAAACGTAATCGTTGTCACGCCCTCGTTTTTTTCAACGCGAATAGTCTCCATCGTGTCCATCCTCCGCCTTTTCTTTTGGTTTCATTGTATACGGCCGCTGGCAAAGAAAAAAGAGAAGGGTTGGCCCCCTCCTCTGTTGTGGTTCATGATATTGTCAGCCGAGCAAGTTTTTCATGGCCGACTGGTTAAAGCCGACAATCAGATTTTCGCCGTCTGTCAGGATCGGCCGCTTCAGGAGCTGCGGCTCTTCGCTGAGCAATTCCAGCAGTTCGCTGACCGACATTTCTTCGATATCGACATCCAGGTTTTTGAAGCGCTGGCTGCGAGTCGACAGGATTTCATCCAGTCCGTTCGTCGTCATTTTAATGATCTCCAGCAGCTCTTCGGAAGTCGGCGGATTTTTAAACAAATGCCGCTCTTCGTAATGCACCCCGTTTTCTGCCAGCCATGCTTTGGCCTTGCGACAGGAGGTACAGCTCGGATACGTAAAAAACGTCAGTTTTTGGGTACGGGTACGCTCTGCTACCGCCATTGTTTCACCCTCCATCTCACTCTATCTCTGAATTAGCTATCGAAAAGTAAGCTAATAAAAAATCCTTTTCTACTTTGGATTATAAATGCGGTATTAACACTATGTCAATAGTATTAAATCTAAAAAATACGATATGATCTGGCGGCAATCGACAGCGGTAAAGCGCCCAATGGCACACTCCTGCACACTCTTGCCTTAACATTCGACGAAAAATCGGATACACTGATCATAATTTGTGTAAGGAAAGGGGGGAACGTTATGGAATGCGACGCACAGAAACTGACCAGCGCTTTAGCGGATTCCACCCGTTTTTTGATCTACCAATACGTGTCCAACAGCCTTGAACCCGTCACCGTTCAAGAGGTAGCCGAACATTTTTCGATCCATCCCAACGTTGCCCGCCTCCATCTGACGAAGCTGGAAGATGTTCGTCTTCTTAGTTCCTCCTCTGACAAGAGCGGGAAGGGCGGACGGCCCAGCAGGCTGTACTCGCTGTCTGATCAAGTCGTCAGTCTGCAGTTTCCTCCCCGTGACTATCGTCTGCTCGCAGATATTGCCATAGAAAGTCTGCTCTCCCTGGGCGAAGCCGGCGAATCCGCCCTGATTAACATGGGGCACCGGATGGGTACAGAGATGGCGAAGCGCGCCATGAAGGAGTTCCCTTTTGACGAGGCCACCGCCTCGCTGGAAGAGAAGCTGGACCACATCAACCGCCTCGTGATCGCCCAAGGACTGAAGCCGGAAATCGAAGCGATTACGGAAGATGAATTGCGCTTCCGTGTGTACAACTGCACTTTTTCGGAAACGGCCAAGCGCTTTCCCAATTCGGTATGCAAGATGCACAACGCCCTGTTGACCGGAATATTTGAGACATTCTTCGGGAACATTGAGTTACGGGAAGATGACTCGATGCTGAATGGCTGCCGTTCGTGCAATTACACGGTTGTCCGGCTGCCCGTCGCCAATCGTCCGCAGCCTCAGGAAACATAATCGAGGAAGCCTTTTCCGCTTCCTCTTTTGTTTCGTCACATGTATAGTCAAAAAACCGTCATACCTTTCCGTTTACACGCCCCCCTGTGTCCGATATAATGGGGGAGGAATCTTGTAAATATTGCCGACCTGTTGCAAAGGAGGGATTGCAGATGGATCGTATGTATCGCGTACTTGGCTTCTGGACCATTGTTATCGCGCTGATGGCGTTCTGGGCCCAATTGTACCCGATGGCTCTGTTGTTCTTCGGCCTGACCGCATTCTTCGTAGCGCTGAGCTACATGAATCTGACCGAGCGGGCATATCTGAACATTTTCTTCGGATTTATGTTCGTATCGTTTGTGGGTTTTACATACTACACATTCTTCGTAATGCCTGTAGGACCACAAGAGCACTCTCTGGTGCTGCAAACACTTCTGTAAGAAAAAAGATGCTCACATGTGAGCATCTTTTTTTTGTTACAAACGCTTATCGATCTTTCCAGCTGCCGCGCTGAAAACGGAACCCGTCCCGCGGCACATCTCCCTTCGCCTGGACCAGCACGCGAAACAATCCGCCCAGTCCTCCCGAGTAGATCAGCTGTTGAATCGCCCGATTCCGCTTCATCGCCTCGCTCGTAAACGGGTCTCTGTCATTGTGGGCGACTGCTTTTTCTAACAATCCGCTGTTCATCAGGAAGCGGTCCTGCCGCAGGTAGGCCAGCTTCGCAAAGCCTGTCTCCTCTCCCGCCCGGATCAGTTCGGAAAAATTCACGTGCGCGGTCATATCCTGCTCCCCCACGCGGATATAGGGATTGTCATCTGCCTGATGGCGGTAGTAGCACATCAGCGTCCCTCGTTTGCGGCTGGGATGGTACAGATCTTCCGCCAAATCGCCGTAATCGATGGTGATCATGTAGCCGTCGGCAAGCAGCGAAGTTAGCTGGGCATAGGTCTTTTCGATTTCCAGGTTGGCCTCCACCCGCATGCCCCGGGGAAGCCCTTGATCGATCGCTTTCAGATAGCGGGCCAGCTCCGCTGAAGGCTCTCTCCAGCACTCCGTCAGGCCCTCTGCACTTTTTTCCACCCAGATCTCCCGCCAGCCATCCGCCGTTTTTTCCGCGCGATGGACCGGGAAAGCGTCCAGCCATTCGTTGGAGATGATGACCCCCTGGACGCGCTCCGCCTTAGCCGCAGCCTCCAGGCTTTCATAGCTTTTCACGGGAATCTCCCATTTGGCGAGCGCTTCCTTTTGCAATTGGCGATGGTAAGGGCTTGCCTCGATGATGATGACAGAGACGGCGGCAAACAGCGACGGCGCCGCCTCTTTTACCCGCTGGAGGATGCCTTGGGAAAGCGATCCGGTTCCGCCGCCAATTTCGATCAGGACCGGGTGGGACCAGCTTCCCGCCGTCCACATCTCCACCGCGACATCCGCCAGGGTCTCTGCAAATACAGGATGGACCGAAGCACTCGTAAAGAAGTCCCCTTCCTTGCCGATTTTGGGCCGCTCCGACGGATAATAGCCCCCCTCGGGGTCATACAAGGCCAGCTCCATGAAGCGAACAAACGGGATCGCCCGCTCGGGATGATTCTCGATTTCCTTGTAAATTCTGGATATGATGGTCATCTTCTCTTCTCCTGCTATCCAAATTCAGTTAATTAAGGCTATAATACGATAAGAGAACATACAATGTGGTGAGAGCGTCTTTGGCTTTTTGCTCCAATCACGCTGGGATACAAAAGGTGAAGAAATGCGTAAAATCGTACTCGCATTACTACTGCTTGCCCTCGTTCCCCTGACGGCATTCGCCGAGCCGCTTCCTCCCTTGGAGCAATTGATCCTGCAGCAGCATTTTACCCAAAAAGAGCTGGAGCGGACGCTGGGGCTGATCAAGCAAGAGGAGAGCAGACTGAGCGGCGAGATCGCCCGTCTCGATCTGGACATGCAACGTCAAAAGCTCGTCATGGAAGCGATGAGACGGCATGCCGGTGAAGTAGCCCGAGCCTATTATACCGGAGAGCGCGCCACGCTGCTGACCCTGCTGTTTAATACCGAAAATTTCAACGATTTCCTGCTCATGTTCGATTTTTTGCAGCTCCTGTACGAGCGGGACATGCAGCGACTGGAGAAATTCCAGGAAGAGCGCGTCAAGATGGAGTCGCTCCAGGCAGACAAGCTGAACCGGCTGACGGCCCTGCAGGACTTGAAAAAGAGTTATGAGAAGCAGCTGGCGGAAATGCTGGCCATCCAGGCTGAAAAAGAGCAAAATTTGCAAAAAGTGGGCGATGCGACCAGCGTTCAGTCGCTGATGGACCACCTCATCGTGGATTGGCGCGAGCGCGGCCTGCCGGCTTTCCAGACCTTTTTTAGCCAACTCTCTACGGTCATGTTCCAGGTTCCAGAACTGGCTACGCCGGAGAGAATTCAATCAGACGGCCTGTTCCTTCATACGCTGACGATCAAGCAGGATGAATTCAATCAGTTTCTGATGACCAAGGACAAATTGTTCCAAAACTCGGAGTTTCGCTTCGAAAATGATCAATTGATCGTCGAGGGCACCTATGATCACATGCAGATCAAGCTGGTGGGATCGTATGAGCTGGTTTCGCCGAAAGAGTTGAAATTTCGCATCCATGAATTGTATTTCGACGGCTTCGCCCTGCCTTCCTCCACGATCGAGGAAATGGATCAGGCCTATGACTTTGGCTTCTATCCGGAGCTGATCTCGCCGAACATCCAGGTACAGGGAATCAGCATGGCAAACGAAGAGTTGAAGCTGCAGCTAAAAATTAACTTTCCCTTTGGATTTGGACAAAAGTAAGGAAAAAAAGGCCAGCAAGCTAGCTGGCCTTTTCCTGCTTCTGGAGCGAGTCCAGATGAAGTTTCATTTCCTTTTCCAAGCGGTGAAGCGTGTTCAGGACTTCTTTGGTCAGTGCCGGGTCCTTTTGGCCTTGCTGGACGGCGGCCAAGGTGAGAGAAACGGGATAGATGACATACTGACGTTTGCCATTTTTCCGATAATAATGAACATACGTAGGAATCCACTCTGCTTCTTCGAAACTTGCTTCCCCATTCTCTCCCTTGTGCAGGGTCAGCTTCAAAATGACGCCGACATCTTTGTAATCGCGCCGCTGCGCGGAGATGAAATTGCCCAGCGAATAGGCGATCAGACCGTTGTGGCTCATCCCGCTTTCCAAGGTAACGGTTTTCCACTCATACGGCTGTACGACGTGCGGATGTGCTCCCAAAACCAGATCGGCCCCGTACTGGATGCAGAGACCGGCGATCTCCCGCTGCGCAGCGCTCGGCTGCCTCTGGTATTCATTGCCGAAATGGAGGGCGACCGCCACCAGATCAACTCCCGCCTCTCTCGCTCTGGCAATATCCGCCTTGATCAGAGCGGGGTCGATCAGATTGACCAGATACGGCTTTCCTTTTGGGATGGGAATGCCATTCGTCCCGTAGGTGTAGGCGATCAGCGCCAGCGTAAAGCCATCTTTCGTCAGCAGCAGGGGCTGGTTGCGGCTCGCCTCATCGCGAAACGTCCCGGTGTGCTGAATGCCTGCGCGATCCAGCGCTTCAATCGTGCGCAGCACCCCCGCTTCCCTGCGGTCTAGGGAGTGGTTGTTGGCTGTCGTCAGTGCGGTAAAGCCCAGCTGTTTCAAGGTATCCGCCAGCGAATCCGGGGAGTTGAACATCGGGTATCCGGTGTACTTCAGCTCCGCTCCGGCCAGCGTCGTCTCCAGATTGCCGATCAGCCAGTCCGCTTCCTGAAAGATCGGAGCGACCTGGTTGAAAAAAGGAGCGAAGTCGTAGTTCGACCCGTCCGGCAAACGGGCAGCCTCCAGCTGCTCGTCATGAACCATGATGTCTCCGACCGCCATCAAGGTAATGCGCTGTTCCGGAAACCGGGAGGGCGGCGGCTCATGCCCTCCCGCTCTTTCCGCTGACGGGAGCGGCCCCCCTTCTGCCGGCGGCGGCTCGCGTCCCGCTTCGGTATCAGACGTGACAGGAGATGCGGCGGGAGTTGCAGCGGATGTCGGCACGGATGGCGCCACTGCGGCGGGCGGATGGGGCGTTCCTGTTGACGGAGCGCAGCCCCAGACTCCCCACGCCAGCGCGATACTCAGTGTAAAAGAGGTGTACTTGCTTCTCATCGAAGCATACCGGTTACAAACGGGTTAAACGTTTTTTCGGTGTCAATCGTCGTCTTCGGGCCGTGTCCCGGATAGACGATCGTCTCATCATCCAGCTCAAACAATTTGTCCTGGATGCTGATCATCAGTGTCTCAAAATCACCGCCGGGCAGATCCGTTCGGCCGATGCTTTGCGCAAACAGCACATCTCCGCCAAAGCAATGGCGTCCAATGACAAACGAACAGCTGCCTGGAGAATGGCCGGGCGTATGCAGCACGCGGATGGAGAATCCAGCCAGCTCCAGCGTCTGCCCGTCGGCCAGCTCGTGTTCCGCCCGCTGACAGATGATCGGTTCAGGCAGGTTCCAACGGCTGGATCCATTGAGATCGGGATCGGTCAGCCATTCCTGCTCCAGTGGGTGAATGTATACGGGAGCATGGGTCAGCTCCCTTACTTGGTTCAGGCCGCCGATATGGTCCAGATGAGCGTGGGTGAGCAAGATGGCCGCTACCTTTTTGCCGGCCAATTTTCGCAGCAGCGGTTCCGGTTCCATCCCTGGATCGATGACGATGGATTCTCCCGTTTCGCTGTGGGTCAGGATATAGGCATTGGTCTGAAACGGCCCTAAAGCCATACTCTCCACTAGCAGATTATCTTTCATGTGAAACCTCCTTCTCTCTTGTGTTACGATGAATCAAAACGACAAAATGAGGTGTATCCATTGAAGCGGATGTTTGGGATCGAGATGCAGCAGGCGCCGGGAAAGCTTCCCGGTTTCTATGCTCAAGTCATACATAAAATTGGAGATCATGTCAATGTATATGACCGTGATGAGCAGCTCTTGATCGTCGAAAACGAGCAAGAGCGGGACAAGCTGATCGAAATTCTGGAGAAAGCCTCGATGCTGGGCGAAGAATTCCCGTTGTGGCTCCTTCCTGCAAACGCCGAGATGGCCGACCTGGACGCGGTCGGTTTTGAAAGCCAAGACGGCCATCTTTATGTATATGCAGACCGGGTGGCAGCTTTTACGCTGGATCCAGCCATAGGGGCGGAGCGGGACCGCTGGGCGGCGCTGGAACAGATGAAAGAGTCGATTCTCGGACGCATTCCGGCCGCTGCCGCCTCTGACACCTGGTACCTGATTGATTCCGAGCAGGACCAGCTGATGCTGGGAATCGCCAAGGCCTACGGCGTGCAGCTTCATTTTTTTGCTGAATAAGCGGCGCGCTCTATTCTACCGTGTCAAATCGGTATCCGATCAGCTGGTTGTCATGCAGCCGGAGCAACAACTTATATTTGCTGCCCTGCAGGGTGATTTCCTGACTTTGTCCCGCTGCTTGTCCGTACAGCTGCTGAATTTTTTCCGGGCCGTCGTATGCGGCCAGACCGCGGTTAGTGGCAAACGCCGCCGCCTTTTCACGCGGGATGCCGCCGACCACGATGGAATGGAGCACTCCCTGCTTGACGGTCACCATCAGCTGTGTCTCGTCGACCAGGAGCAGGCCCATGACCATCGTTCCGGCTCCGGCAGCGAGCTGATCGGCCGTATAGCTTTCCCGGGTGACTGCATCCATGAAATCGGCCTTTGTCGGCTGGAGCTGCTCCATCGCCTCTTTGATATTTTGACCCAGGTAGATTCCCCGGATGCCGTACTCTTTGGGGTCTTCCGGATCAAAAGCCGCCGCCAGGCCATTTTCTCCGGACGGCGAACTGCATGCCTGCAGCAGCCATACAGCTGCCAGCAACCAGATCGCCACTCGCACATATCTCGTCATCATCGCCGTTCTCCCTTTTTTCTGGTGAATAGTTGTCCATATTTTATCTTATCTTACCGGGATGGGAGAGGACAATAGAGGGCCGCGCAGCACATTTGAATGTTTTCTTCTTCCATTTTCTGCGGTAACATGACGAATAGGACGTTATTTTTTGGAGGGGTGTACGACTATGGATTACGGTTTTGTTTGGCAACAGTATGAATTGATTCGCGGACTCACGCTTAGCGGCATGCAGGAGATTTCAGAGGCGCAGGCGGATATCGTGCCGGAAGGTTTTTCCAACAACTTGCGTTGGAATCTGGGCCATATTCTGCTCAGCCAGGATGCCCTCCTCTATGGTCCGACCGGGATCAAAGTCCCTTCCTCCTACGGGGCCCTTTTTTCCCCTGGAACCAAGCCGGCCGATTGGCAGGGAGAGGTCCCCAGCCTGGAGACGCTGAGCCAACAGCTGCAGGAGCAGACAGCCCGCATCAAGAATGATTTTGCAGACCGCCTGCAAGAGAAGCTGCCCACTCCGTTTAGCCTGAGGGGCAAAGCGCAGATCGATACATTTGGAGAAATGCTTCTGTTTACGCTCTACCATGAAGGCATGCACAGCGGCATTATGAGTCAATTGAAAAAAGCGGTGAACCGCCAAGCGTAAGGAACATCAGCGAACAGTCCGGAGACCATGCCGGGCTGTTTTTTCTTTCCTGAAATGGAAAAACCGCTCCCATCAGGGGAGCGGCCGCGTCGAGCCCTTTGCTATGGGGTGATACCGATCAGTCTCTTTGGCTCTTCAACCTCCGTAACAGAGTTTGTGTTACCTAAAGAGTACGGTTTCCGCCAGTTCGACTACTGTCGAATGCTTGATCATGACCATCCACGGTTCTTCGCCTCCTGCAAGGCTATTTGCCGGTTTGATTCATGGATCACTGGGCTCGACACCTATATCTTTACCCCTTTTCCTGTTCTTATTCGGCCTACAGCAAATCCGCAGCCAGCTGGGCCAGGACACTCCTCTCCCCTTTTTCCAGGCGAATATGGCCGGCCAGCTTTTGATCCTTGAACATCTCCACGACATAGGTCAGTCCGTTATTGCTCTCGTCCAGGTAGGGATGGTCAATCTGTTCCGGATCGCCCATCAAGACGATCTTGGAGCCCTCCCCTACCCGCGTAAGGATCGTTTTTACTTCATGCTTGGTCAGATTCTGGGCCTCATCGATGATGATAAATTGTCCGGGGATGGAACGGCCGCGAATGTACGTCAGGGCCTCTACCTGAATACTTCCCATTCCGGCCAGGATTTTGTCCAGATCCCCGGAGCGCTTTGTATTGAACAAATATTCCAAATTGTCATAGATCGGCTGCATCCAGGGCCGCAGCTTTTCTTCCTTTTCCCCGGGAAGATAGCCGATGTCCTTGCCCAGCGGCACGATCGGCCTGGCTACCAGCAGCTTTTTGTACGTCTGCAGGTCTTCGATTTGCAAAAGGCCCGCCGCCAGTGCGAGCAATGTCTTTCCCGTCCCGGCTTTCCCGGTCATGGTGACCAGGGGGATATCCTCCCGCAAAAGCAGTTCGACTGCCATCTTTTGCTGAACGTTTCGCGCCCGAATGCCCCACATGGGATCGTCGTCGGCGAGCAGCATCTCCAGATTTTTTCCCTCTGTATCCACCTTCCCGATCGCGGAGATCGACGGATTGCATTCATCCTTCATGACCAGAAACTGGTGCGGATAGAAGCGTTGCTGGGGAAAGCTGGTTTGCAGGGGGAGCCTGCGATTGGCGTAGTAGCTCTTGATGATGTCTGGAGCCACCTGCAGCTTATGGTAACCGGAGTAGATATGGGAATGTTCTCCGACCACCCGATCTGACAGAAAATCTTCGGCGATCAGCCCGAGCGCATCTGCTTTCACCCGCATCAGTGCATCTTTGCTGACGAGTATGACGGGCCGCGGATGAGGCGATACATTTTCTTCTTCCTGCAAGTTCAGCGCTACTGCCAGAATCCGGTTGTCATTGGTAATTTCCGTAAATTGCTTTTGCAATTTGGAGAGGGAGGAATGGTTGAGCTCCACCCGGAACAGCGCTCCCGTTTCCAACATAATTCCTTGATGCAGATGCCCCCATTCGCGAAAGCTGTCCAACAATCTTGATACATAGCGGGCGTTGCGGCCAATCTCGTCCATATAGCGCTTTTTGGAGTCAATTTCTTCCAACACCACGGCGGGTATGACGATTTCGTTGTCCGCAAAGGAAAACATCGCCCGTGGATCTTGCAGGAGTACGTTGGTGTCCAGAACGTAGATTTTCTTCAAAATCTCGCCTCCTATTACCCATCTGATATACCCTATGCAATTTTGGATGGGATGCTCTGCCGCTGGCGACGTGATGTACTACAGTGTATGACAGTGCCAGAAAAGATAGACGGCGCTCGGAATGAAAAGTGGGACAGGAGAACACAATACGGGTAATCATCTCTTTTCTGCGCAAACATCTTGAGCATGCATCTTTTAGGTAAAGGAGAATGACCGTGAAACGGACAATGATACTCGCGCTTGGTGTCAGCCTGCTCTTCACCGCATGCAACAACGCCAACAAGCCCCCAGCCAATCAAGCCGCTCCGCAGCCCGGCCAAACCGCCAACGAGACTCAGCGTGTGAAACAGACCGCGCCATCCCCCGCCTATGACCAGTCGCCGCAAGCGACGGCAGACCGCTTGGTGCAGCTGGCGACGCGGGTGCCCAACGTGACTGACGCGACTGCCGTCGTCATGGGCAAATGGGCCGTCGTCGGGATCGACGTGAACGCACATCTGGATCGTCCGGAGGTAGGCGTGATCAAATATACGGTCGCGGAAGCACTTAAGGAAGATCCCCAAGGAGCCGCTGCCCTCGTCACCGCCGATCCGGATATCGTGCAGCGCCTGCGTGAAATGGCGGCCGATTTCCGCAATGGACGTCCCGTCGCCGGTGCTGCGGAAGAGCTGGCGGACATCGTCGGCCGCATCATCCCGCAAGCTCCCCGTGATGTGCAGCGGCGGGAAGAGACGCCCAATCGGCAAAATGAACAGCGCATCAATAAAAGCGGCAAGGCAAAGCCCGAGGGCAATCAAAAAATCCCTGTCAATCGGCCCTGAAACGAAGAGGCATTCCCCGGTTACACCCCGGAGAATGCCTCTTTGCCGTCTTCGTATGCGTGTGTCACCTGCGGCACGTAAAGTTCCAAACCTTGCAGGGCTTGCTCCAGATCGCGAATCAGATCGTCGGCATCCTCCAGCCCGGCCGACAGCCGGATCAGCCCCTCGGTGATGCCCCTCGTCTCTCTCTCCGCCTTGGGCATCGCCGCGTGGGACATGCCAGCCGGATAGGAGAGAATCGTCTCCACGGCGCCCAGACTAACCGCCACGATCGGCAGCGTGACCCGGTCAAACAGCGCCTTCGCCCGCTCCCGGCTGCCCACATCGAACGAGAGGACAGCCCCGTGCCCGCTCGCCTGACAGGACTGGAGCTCGTGGCCCGGATGATCCTTAAGCCCCGTGTAATACACCTTGGTCACAGCCGGATGGTGGCGCAGCCAGCCCGCGATCTGTTCCGCCGTCCGGGTACTGACATCCAGGCGGGCTTTCAGCGATTTCAGACCGCGCATCACCAGCCAGGAATCCTGCGCTCCCAGTACGGCCCCCATGCCATTTTGGATAAAATAGAGCTGTTCCCCCAGGTCATTGTCTTTCGTCACCGCCAGGCCGGCTACCACGTCGCTGTGCCCGCCGATAAACTTGGTGGCCGAGTGGATGACGATGTCCGCGCCCAGCTCCAGCGGACGTTGGTAATAGGGGGTCAAAAACGTGTTGTCGACGATGACCAGCAGGTCAAATTTTTTCGCCAGCCTGCATACCGCAGCAATATCCGTCACTTTCAGAGTCGGATTGGAGGGTGTCTCCAGGTAAATGCCCTTCGTCCGCGGCGTGATCGCCTCCGCCACTCGATCTACGTAAGTGGTATCGACAAAGGTGACATCGATATTCATGCGGGACAGCACCTTGGTCAGAAAACGGTAGGTCCCTCCGTACACATCTTCGGCCACGATGACGTGGTCGCCCGCCGAAAAGAGCATGAAGACGCTGGAGATGGCCGCCATACCGGAGGCGAAGGCAAATCCCCGCTCTCCCCCCTCCAGCACCGCGATCGCTTCTTCCAGAGCCTGACGGGTGGGATTCCCCGATCGCGCATAATCATAGGCTCCCGGCCGGTCCAAATCGGCCTGGTGAAAGGTAGAGGCCTGATAGATGGGCGTCGAGGCCGCCCCGGTGACAGGATCGAAACAAGAGGTTCCGTGCAGCAGCTTGGTTGCAAATTTCATCGGGTACACTCCCCTGCGATCAGGCTCAGGGTGGCGTCGAGCGCCTGGCTGATATCCGCGATTAAATCTTCGGGATGCTCGATCCCGACCGACAGCCGCAGCAGCCGATCGCATACGCCCACGTACTCGCGAATCTCCTGCGGGATATCGGCATGGGTCTGGGTGGCCGGGTAGGTGCACAGCGACTCTACGCCTCCCAGACTCTCGGCAAAGGAGACGATCCGCAGGTGCTCCAGGAAAGGAGCCACCTGTGCGGCAGAGCGCACCCGGAATGATACCATGCCGCTGTAGCCGCTCGCCTGCCCGCTCTGAATCTCATAGCCCGGATGGTCGGTCAGCCCCGGATAAAAGACCTCTGCCACGGCGGGGTGCTCCCGCAGTTTTTCCGCGATCGCCAGAGCATTGCTCTGATGCCGCTCCATGCGCAGGGCGAGGGTTTTCATCCCTCTGAGGAGCAGCCAGCTGTCCTGCGGACCGAGGACGGCGCCGATGGAATTGTGCAAAAACCGAACCTTTTCAGACAACTCCGCTCCCTTTGTCACAATCAGGCCCGCCAGCACGTCATTATGCCCGCCGAGATACTTGGTGGCGCTGTGCAGCACCAGATCGGCCCCCAACTCCAATGGCCGCTGACAGTAGGGTGTCATAAACGTATTGTCGACCAGTGTGAGCAGCCCGTATTTCTTTGCGATGACCGAGACAGCCCGGATGTCGGTAATCTGCATCAACGGGTTGGTCGGCGTTTCGATAAACACCGCTTTTGTCTCCGGCCGCACGGCATCCTCCAGCGCTCGCAGATCGCGCAGGTCCACGTAGCTGAACTGCAGGCCGTAACGGGTCAGGACCTGCTCGAACAGACGATACGTGCCCCCGTACAAGTCAAGCGACACGATCAGGTGATCTCCTTTGGAAAACAAGCCCATCACGGTGTGAATGGCGGCCATGCCCGATGCACAGGCAAAGCCCGCGTCGCCGCTCTCCGCTTCGGCGATGGCTTCCTCTACGACCGTTCGCGTCGGATTGGCCGTTCGTGCATAGTCATATCCTGTACTCTGCCCCAAAGACGGGTGACGATAGGCCGTCGCGTAATAGACGGGAAAGCTGACTGCGCCGGTCGTCCCGTCGCGTCCCACTCCCGCTTGAACCAGTTTGGTTTCTACATGCATCTTTCTCTCTCCCCTCCCATGTTGAACGAGGGCATGAAAAAAGCCCCCTTTTCCTCTGAAAAGAAGGCTTTGTTTACGTCGCCGTAAGCAAACCCTTCTCATCTTTCAGAGCAAAACATCGCTCTGCAGGAATTAGCACCGTATTGTCCTGCTCATACAAGGATCACAGGAAAATTGGTTGCCGGGCATCATCGGGCCAGTCCCTCCGCCACTCTGGATAAGAAGTTTGCTATTCATTTGATTGATCCTAATACTACCGGAAAAAATAAGAAACTGTCAACTTATTTCTTTTTGCTGCTGTCTACTTTTATTCAGCCCCGCGCAGCGCGGTCATCACCTGATTGTCCAGCTTGGCCGCCGCATTTTTGTCATACGTTTTTTCATACTGGGGTTCCACAGAGATACGCGAGCCGTAGAACATGACATCGCGTACAGCTTCAATCGTCACTTCCACCATCGCCAGCTTCAGCGGAACATTCTCCATCCGTTCGGTTTTTACGACCGCCCGGCCATTGATCGCGTAGGATGAACCGGCGCCGATCAAGTGCAGAACGACTTGCGGCTGTTTGGCAATATTGGCCAGGATGCGCGAGCGATTATCGACCGCAAACCGGATGACTTGCGGGGTAGCCGCGTATGTCCAGGAAAGCGAGCTGAGCGAAGGAGCTCCTGACTCGTGGTCAATCGTACCCAGCGTCACAAAGCGCTCCTGTTGCAACAGCCCAAACAATTCCTCCGAAAGTGTCTGGGATACAGTCTCAGCCATTCCGAAGCCTCCTCGTCATAAAGTAATGTCATGTCTATTGTACCTGTCAGGGTAACGATAGGCAAACCTTTCCGGTCCCGCTTGATTCTTGCCCTCATTTTCCCTAGACTGTTAGATACTTGGAACAACAGATGACAGGAGGAGATTTTCAGATGCAGACTACCCCTGTGGACCGCCTGTTAGAAAAGATCGATCAACTGCTCGCCGAATTGCAGGAAGTGCGCAAGCTAAACGAGCGCATGGACAAAATCGCCCTGTTTTTGGAGGATATTCGCCTGGCTGACGTGATTCAAAATTATACAGCCCCGCGCAAGCTGCTTGTCACGAATTTCCTCGCAGGCTTGGCACGGGGCTTGGGACTGACGATCGGAACAGCCATTGTACTCGCCCTGCTGGGCTCCGTCCTGAGCAAATTCTTCGCTGTCCCCATTATCGGCGACTACATTCGCCAAATTGTTGACTACGTAGCCGGTTATTACGGTCAGCCTTAGTCGTCATCCCGTTCATCGTCACGGTCATCGTCGCCGTGATCATCATTGCCGTGTTTTTTCCAATAGCCGTAGGCATTGCCGTTTGGATGCTTCTTCTCTTTGCCCTTGCCCTTTTCCTCCCCGTTAACCGGTGTGCCATGAGGGATGTCGGCAGTCGCGACAGTCTTGCCGTCGATCACCAGTTCCAGACGGACGGATTTGGCGCTGTACGAACGGTTTTTGTACGACAGCTTTGCCTCAAACTCGCCTTCGTCATCCACCTTCACTTCATGTCTGTTTCCGTCTGGCGCAATCACGTATAGCTTCGCCTTCTTGTTCTTGGCGTAGCCGCTTACTTTTCCTTCTACTTCGATTTCCTTGTCTTTGGCATCCAGCTTGGCTTTTCCGGTGATCGTGTACGTGTCAGGCTTGGCCGGATCTGGTTTGGACCGTTTTTCCTCTTTTCCGGTTACAACCACTTCCACCCACTCAGAATCCAGTTTTTTGCCGTCCTTGTACACTTCGACCAGGACTTTTCCTTTGCCCGCTACGGCATCTTTGAAGGTAACCGAGTAGGAACCGACGCCTTCCCACAGCTTTTTCACCCCGGCCCCTCTCGTTTCGCCGTCATAGGTGACGACTACCTTGCCATGTTCGGTATTTACGACCCCGTTTACTTTCAGTTCGCCCTTGCTTTTATCCAGTACGGCCTGGGTATGAATGACTACGTCGCTGTCCACCACTGTCCCGGTATTCACTTGCACCTCACGCGTGTCAACCAGTTTGTCGTCGACATACGCCTTCACGGTAGCGTACTTGGGGGTGGCACTGACGACGGCCGCAAAGCTCACGGTAAAGGTATCTTTGGCCGTCGGCACGACCTCGATCGTATCGCCGTTTGGCTTGACGACCACGACTTTGGTGACGTCTTCCGTCACTTCCCCCCTCAGGTAGGTCGTGTTCTCCTTGGTTTCCGGTGTCAGGCTCAGAAAGCCTTGGTCCTCCTCGTTCAACCGCACTTCCAGGTAGATGTCGCTGTAATACTGATTGTAGATGCGGTTCCATTCCGCTTCATTTTGTTCGATAAAGGTCTGCATTTTTACGTCGAGATTCAGTTTGTCCACGACGATGTACAGATGATCGGCTTGCGTTTTCAAGAGAAGATTCAGCGTAGCCGGGTCCTTTTCCGCCAATTCTTTCAAATTGTAACGAGTGACCTGCTTGCCTTCTTCGTTCATAACGACTTTTGTTGCAGGACTGCCGCTGAGAGAACTGGCATTGGCCAGAATCGGCGCTGTGCCCCCGATAATCGTAGCGGCAGCCAATACGGCCAGAACGGGCTTTGTCATGTATTTTTTCATTATTGTCTTTCCCCTTTCCATATTTCCCCTCACTGTGTCGGGCAATCTTACAGACGGCCGACTTCCCGGAAAGGTTGCAGACTCGAAAAAATAGACAAGGTTCCCTCGATTTGTGTAGCTCTCCGGTCTCATGACAAGCAGGTCCCTCGCCCGCAGCCATCTGAGATGGGGCTTCGGGTGTAGGCGGCTTTGCTACCCGCATCTCCGGCCAGCGCAGACAGTTCTATCGGCTTGGACAGTGCCTGTGTCCCTCTGCTGACAGAACGCGAAAAGCCCTGGCACCTCCCGTGGTGACAGGGCTATTTCCCTCGCTGGCGCAGCATGGGCACCTACTGGTTATAGCGCGGCTCGCTTTGGATCGCGGCCAGGAGAGACTCCGCTTCCTCCCGGTCAAAGCGGCGGTAGTACCACTCATCCGCAAATCGGGCCGAGACGAGATAGCTATCCTCTTCCGCTCTGTAGGACAACTCCCCAGCCAGGTGATCTTCCCGCAGAATTTCCTCGAAAAAAGAGGCGGTATCGGCCGCCGAGCGATCCTCGGGCCGCGCATCCGCAACCAGTCTGATTTGCAGCCAGTTAGCCAAAGCATCTTCACGCTTCATCGGATCTTCCTCACTTTCTGGTGCTCCCGTCGGGCTTAATCCGCACCTTGACAATCACCAGGATGGCGATCGCGATCATGAGCCCGCTCTTCACAGGCAGCCGCACATCCAGAATGGCGAAAATCAAGGCGCCGACAAAGAGGAGAAGATACAGCAGGATATTCTTCAACAGGGGCATGCGTATACGGGTCGCAAAGCCCAGATAATAAACGAGAATCAACTGGATAAAAATGATCCACGTACGGGACTTGTCCGCCCACAGGCGAAAGCTGTCATACCAGGAAGGCTCCCCCGCAGAAGAAGGGGTGTATGTCGATACGAGATCAAACCACTCCACTCTCTACCCCTCCTGACCTGCCGCTGCACCGCTGCCGCGAAGCTCATGCAGATAGACCATTTCTTCTGCGTACTCACGCTCGTCGTCCACCGGCGTTTCCAGAATCACCGGAAGATGCTGCAGCTTTTCGGATACGAGGAATTTGGCCAGCGCCTTGCTGCCGATTTCCCCTTTCCCGATTTTTTCATGCCGGTCTTTGCGGCTTGCAAACGGCGCTTTGCTGTCATTAAAGTGGATCGCCACCAGATGCTGCAGATAGCCGGTCTGCTCCATCTCCTCCAGCAAGCGGTCAAACGTCTCCTCGCTCCACTCGCCTGCTGCAAAAGAGTGGCAGGTGTCAAAGCAAAAGCCGATTTTGTCCGCATTGCGTGTCGCCCCGCGGATCTCCATCAGAGAAGGGATCGTCAGGCCCAGCTCAGAGCCTTGGCCAGCCGTATTTTCGAGGAGCAGCTTGACGCTCCCCTCGTATTGGTCGAGGATCAAATCCAGCGTCTCCACCATCCGCTTGATCCCGTACTCTTCCCCTTCTCCCACATGCTTGCCGCAGTGGACGACGGCGCCGCTCGCTCCATACGCTTCGGCAATGTGCAGATCTTCCAGAATAGAACGAATCGTCACCTCTTGCAAATCTTCCTTGGGCGTCGAGAGATTCGTAATGTACGGAGTATGGCAGATCAGCTCCAAATCATGCTCCCGCAGGAGGGCGACCCCTTTTTCCGCGTCTTTGTAATCCACTTTTTTCGGGCGCAGTCCGCGCGGGTTTTTCGTAAACACCTGCAGCGATTCCGCCCCCAGCTCTACTGCCCGCAAAACAGCGCTTTCCAGTCCTTTTCCGACACTAATATGACATCCGATTTTCAATCTATAGTCACTCCCATTTTTCAGTAACATCGCCATCCATTTCACTTTATCAGTTGGCAGTGAACCTGTCAAAATGCTGAACCTCCTTGTGTGAGTCAAGCCATAGTGGGCAGGATTTTTTTGTCTCCAAAATAAGACTTCTGGTTTCCTCTTCTTGAAAGCGCTTTATTTTTGTATGATTCCTTTCTTCCACTCGATTTTTGCCTCATCCGCGAAGGGCTTTTAAGGCCAGCCCGGTAGGGCTGCTTTGATATGGCCCGTGCAACAGGCGGATCGTCCCGTTTATATAGCCTTTTGCCTGCTCTTTCACTTCCCGTAGCAAGTCCTTCACTCGGACCATTGGGTTGGGCTGTAACACTTGCTTCTTCGCTATCGCCTGGCCGCTCAAACGACTTCCCTCTTGTCGTGCCATAATGGCTCGCAACATCGCTTGTACTCCCCGTACACTCCAACTGTAGCCGCCTCGTTTGGTCCTTTTTGCCATCACCCGCATTTGCGCTTCCGCACTCCCCATTGGACGCATGCCCGTCGTGTCGATACCAGCTTCACCCAGAACCTTTCGATAGTCGATAAGATGCCTTCGATGCCGCCGTAAATAGGCCACGTATTTCCGCCATTCGTTCCGGTGCTCTTCCAGAATCTTTTCCTCCGGTACGGACTCTACTGTCGCCAGCAAGATATCCGCTTCAAAGGCCGCCAACGCCTGCCTTACCGTCTGCCACGTCTCTGGCAACTGACCCAGGAATCGGCGCAATTCTCGCGCCACATGAAAGCGATCCAGTGTGTAAATACAGCGGTGAAAGTAGGATTCGCATTCTCCAATCCAATTGGCCCCATCCCCATTGACTACGATCCATGTGTTTTCATCCATGTCGTAATGACGAACCAGAAAGTCGCCAAACCCTTCCCAGAACTCTCCCTTCGTCGTATGCAGGTAATGGCGTTTCGACCTAAGCCGCACTCGGTCCCCCTCTTGTTCCCATCCTTCGTGCACAATCGCCATTCGATTTTCCATTCCCCGCTGGCGTTGCCTCTGCAATGAGGTGTAAAGTCCATCCACTTCCACAAACAATACGCGAACCGACCTTCGGGTCGCTTTCGACACGATGGTTGATGCTTGTTCAACCCGCGTGATTAGTTTGTCCCGAATGGCCTCATGGCTCAGTACCCGATACCCCAGTAACGCTTCCAAGCGTTTTGCGCTGTCCCGGTACGAGGGGCCTTGGCTAGCAAATTCGATCGCTATCTCTTCCAAAAACGGGCTTAGCTTCTCCCGCCCGTCAAAGGCCAGCATACGATCCAACAAATACACATGTTGACCCTTCACGCGATCCTGATACAATCGCCGTTTGAATCGAACCGTACCAAAGAGCGTGTCGATCTGGACTTCTCGTTGGTCCTTTAGCCGAAAGCGTGAATGATCCCGTTGATGCATCAGATACTCGTCCAACGCTTCCAAAATATAAGCCATACCGGCAGCGAACTGTTCCTGCAACGTTCGAAACAACAACGTTTCAAGCTCTTTCATTGTGGGAAATTCCGTGGTAAACTTGCTCACAGGGTTTCTCCTCCTTGGTGTGTTTGGTTTTGGCGCTTTACACTTTACCAAGAAGAGAAGCCCTTTTCTATACCCTCCAACTGATTTTTCTTCAAAAATTTCTTTTCGGTTTGCCCACGAACATTTTACTCATACAACCTCCTTGGCCATTTCTTCGGATGCATTCTCGTCCCGCCCGCTTCATACGAATGATAGAAAGAGGCGAGCGGGAGGGATTTTCCATGAAGCATATCCAGGCGATGGCCAGTCTCCGTTTTCTGGAGGAGCACTTCGACTACACCGTCATGCATGACTCCCGGAGAAAGAGCGAAGCGGGAGAAGTCCGGACCATCATCGCGCAAAATCCCGAGGGTGTGGTTCGCGTTCTGCAGAGCACGGTTCGCAAGGGCTCGGAATCGGTGCAGCAGGTGATCTTGTCGGAGGTGGAGCTGACGATCTTGAAGCAGCTCTTGTAAGGTACAAACTCGTACATGCAGTTTTTACGGGTCAGCCCTCGCAGTCTAGCCGCTATCGTCACAGCCTCTGTAGTCTGCGTTCCCTGGTCCCCATCCTGCTGGAAGGATCCTCCTCGCCCATGGTATAGTGGAGGCGGTGGTCATTTTTTTGAAATGAGGTGGAGTCCTTGGGTATCTATGACATCGCGGTGAAAACGATATCCGGTCAGGAGACAACGCTTGCGAGCTATAAAGGCAGCGTTCTGTTGATTGTGAATACGGCAAGTGCCTGCGGTCTTACTCCGCAGTACAAAGGGCTGCAGGAATTGTACGAAACCTATCGGGACCGCGGGCTGGTCGTACTGGGCTTTCCCTGCAATCAGTTCGCCCAGCAGGAGCCCGGGACGGAAGAAGAAATCGCAGCCTTCTGCGAGCGCAACTACGGCGTCAGCTTTCCGCTGTTTGCCAAAATCGACGTCAACGGGCCAAACGCCCATCCGCTTTACCAGTATCTCAAGAGCCATGCTCCAAGCGGCGAGGACCAGGAGATCGAATGGAATTTCGCCAAGTTCCTGGTGGATCGGGACGGTCAAGTGGTCAAACGGATCGACCCCCGCACCAAACCGGAAGAACTGACAGAAATCATCGAGCCGTATTTGTAAAGCGTGAAACATTGGATGTGCTCGCAAAAGTGAAAAACCGTGAAAAAAGCACGAAGAAAAACCGCCTGTGACCCAGGCGGTTTTCTTATGCATCGGATCGGCAACCAGGCTTACTGGGTGACGTAGCGCTTTTGTTTCTCGTAGCGCTCCCGCTCCGATTTGGTCAGGTATTTTTTGCGCAGGCGCACAGAGGTCGGAGTGACCTCGCACAGCTCGTCGTCATTCAGGTATTCGAGCGCCTCTTCCAGCGTCAGCAGACGAGGCGTCTTCATTTTGACGGTATCATCCTTCGTGGCCGAGCGGACGTTGGTCGCGTGCTTCTCTTTGCAAACGTTGACCGTCAGATCATTGTCGCGGTTGTGTTCGCCTACGATCATGCCTTCGTACACCTCGGTACCCGGCTCGATAAACATGATGCCGCGATCTTCCACGGACATGAGGCCATAGGTGGTGGCTGTCCCGGTCTCGTTGGAAATCAGGACTCCGGCATGGCGGCCGCCGACACTGCCCGCGACCAGCGGACGATAGCTGTCAAAGGAGTGGTTCATGATGCCGTAGCCGCGTGTAATCGTCAAAAACTCCGTGCGGTACCCGATCAGCCCGCGGGACGGGATGATGAACTCCAGACGGACTTGGCCAAAGCCATTATTGATCATGTTGACCATTTCCGCTTTTCGTTGGCCGAGCGTTTCCATCACAGGACCCGTATATTCTTCCGGCACGTCGATAATCAGACGTTCCGCCGGCTCCATTTTCTGTCCATCGATCACCCGGACGATTACCTCAGGCTTGGATACACCCAGCTCGAAGCCTTCCCGGCGCATGTTTTCGACCAGAATGGAGAGGTGAAGCTCACCGCGGCCCGACACGATGAAGGCGTCCGGCGAATCCGTCTCCTCCACGCGCAGCGAGACATCGGTCTCGAGCTCCGCCATCAGACGGTCGCGCAGCTTGCGGGAGGTGACGTGCTTCCCTTCCCGGCCGGCAAACGGACTGTTGTTGACCAAGAAGGTCATCTGCAGCGTTGGCTCATCGATTTTGAGGAGCGGCAGCGGGTCCGGATGATCGGCATGGCAAACAGTCTCCCCTACGTTGATGTCCTCCAGGCCGGAGATGGCGACGATATCCCCCGCCTTGGCCGTCTTTTGCTCCACGCGCTGCAAGCCGGAGAAGCCAAACAGCTTCTGCACGCGCATGCGTTTGATCGAACCGTCGCGCTTGACCAGCGCGACCGTGTCGTTTACGTTCAGCACGCCGCGGTAGATGCGGCCGATCCCGATCCGACCCAAGAAGTCGTTGTAATCGAGCATGGTCACCTGCATTTGCAGCGGCTCCTCATGGTTGGCCTCCGGCGCTGGAATATGCTTAATAATGGTATCAAACAGCGGGCGCAAGTCGCCCTCCAGCTTGTCCGGCTCCATGCCGGCAATTCCCTGCAGGCCCGATGCATAAACGATCGGGAACTCCAGCTGCTCTTCTGTTGCGTCGAGATCAATAAAGAGGTCGTAAATCTCATTGATTACTTCTTGCGGGCGTGCGTTCTCACGGTCCACTTTATTGACCACGACGATCGGCGTTACGTTTGACTCCAGCGCTTTTTTCAGGACAAACCGCGTTTGCGGCATGCATCCTTCAAAAGCATCGACGATCAGAATGACACCGTCCACCATGCTCATGATCCGCTCTACTTCTCCGCCAAAGTCGGCGTGGCCCGGCGTATCCAGGATGTTGATGGTGTATTCGTTGTATTTGACGGATGTGGTTTTGGCGAGAATCGTGATTCCACGCTCTCTCTCCAGGTCGTTGGAGTCCATCATCCGCTCTTCTACTTGCTGGTTGCTTCGAAAAGTACCCGATTGAATCAGCAGTTTGTCCACCAGCGTAGTTTTCCCGTGGTCGACGTGGGCAATAATTGCGATGTTGCGTATATCAAGACGCTTCATGGAAACCTCCTCTTTTTTGCGTACAATTCATATTAACAGGTCATGATACAAGGCACAATGGGGCGTTTTGACATCCAGTCCCTTCCTGAGTAGTGTCTCTGCAGCGGACTCATACTAATCGCAGGAGGTGGACCCCATGAATAATAAATGGACGTATTCCGTGGTGGGTTTGCTGCTTATGACCGCTTTGTCCGGCTGTGCAACATCTGGCACCGATCAACAAAACGGGCAGAAGACCCAGAATGCAGCTCGCCCCAACACTGCGGCGACGCAAAATGCTTCCCCTAACCAGATGAATCAAAATGCCAACCGTGGCAACGTCAATCAGCAGCAGGGAGCCACGTACGGCAACCAGTTCGATCGAACCGTGGCTGACCGGATGGTCAAAGCCGCCGCGGATGTGCCCGGTGTGGTAGCTTCTACCGCCGTGGTCTATGGCAATGACGCGGTAATCGGGATTCAAACCCGTTTTGGTCCCAATCAACGCCAACAGCGGCAAGTCACGGAGCAAAAAGTCCAAGCGGCTGCGAGACAGATCGCTCCGCAGATGAATATCCGCGTGACGTCCGACGATACGATGTACGGCCGAATCCAAGGGCTCAGCTCGACGGTAACGCAAGGGTTTACCCAAGCGGGTCAAGCCGTGACATCCGGCCCGAATACCGCTTGGCCCAACCTGCATAATGCCGCGAGCGACTTCACCGTGCTGATCCGCGATCTCGGACGCGCGGTTACGGCTCCATTCCGGTAATCGGGGCGAAGCAGTTTTTTGACACAAAAGAGGTGCGGACATTGCCGCACCTCTTGGCTTTTGTTTCGTCGTTACTTCACTGCCACCTCGGCCGCCTTCATTTCCGGTTCAACCACTTGCAATTCGCCTGTGCCGCGAACCAATTTCTTCGCATACACTTTTTCCGGTTTCAACACAGATACCAGATAATCAATGGCGACTTGCGGGTCTACGGTTTCACCGCAGGTGTAGCAGTCCAGAGCGGCAAATCCGCGCTCCGGGTAGGTATGGATGGACAGATGGCTTTCCGAGAGAAGAACCAGAACGGTAGCCCCTTGAGGAGAAAATTGCTTGGCTTGCACACTCAGTACAGTGGCACCACAGCTTTCAGCAGCCTCAATCATTTCCTTTTTCAAAAATTCGGCGTCGTTCAACAAGTCAAACTGAACTCCCCATGTGTCAACGGCAACGTGTCTTCCGAAAGTCGAGTATTCCATCTTTCGGTTCCCCCTTCCTAGCAAGTGTAATGTTAAACATCGCTAGGACCTGCGTCATTCACTAACGGGGGCGGCTTCCCTCAAGTAATCCACCCTTTAAAGTGAATCCTGGTTCCTAATCCTGTTTCCAACGAAAACAACCATACCATGCTTCGGCCTAGTTAGCAATACCTTTTTTCAAAGAAAAACAAGGAAAAGAAAAAATGGGCGCCTTTGCCCCCATTTTTTGCAGTAAACATTGGTTTTTTAGGCTTCCAGCTCAAACAATCGCCGTGACAATTCACAAAGCTTCCGGTCGATCATCTCGAGCTTTTCCTGAGCCGCGCCTTTGGCCCAGTTGCGCAAGTCCAGCCATCTGTCCGTCTCTTGTCGGATCGAGTCAATCTCACACTCACTCCCCGTTTGCCGGAACAAATTTTCCAGTTCCTTGGCTGCATGGGGTGCTGCATTTTCAAAAATGGACACTTCTCCGTCGTCGGTTACTTCCTGGATTTTCACAACAGACCCTTCGTCGTAGTGATAAACGACGGTGAACCCTTGATAAATCCGGTGGACGATTCCGTGGCCTCGAAACGTTTTCATTGCTTTCCGCATGGCATTAGCCAGTTGTATGTCTCGGATGAGGTAAGAACTTTCACAGGAATACCGGTTTCCCAAGCGATGAAAGGTTAATTGGATCTCACCGCTCTGGTCCGTCAACAAAACGTCCCGATCGCCGTTTTCACAAATCTTCACTTCGACCGAAATGTGTTCATTGGTGAAGAGAGAGACGAATCGGTTCAACTCTTCTTCGTTCATCGTAAAATAGGCCTGGGCGTAATTAGTAGCTAAACGCTGTGCCATAACTATCTCCTCAATTCTCTTGGTTTCCCTGATCGTATGGACGATAACAGTTTTCCAAAAATGAGGAGCTACGCTAAGTGTCGACGAAGGAACGCTGTAGAACCTGGCCTTGCCCCGCGAATCGAAAATCGATTTGGGTATTGAAGGCGGATCACCTACTTTTCGTATTTAAAGCCGACAGTACTTCTTTATTATACTACGGGGATGCCAAAAAGTCTTGAGCGAAAAGCGGATGAATTTTCGCAAAATAGACCAATATCGGCTGAAATGCATCTTGACGCAAAGAGAACTCTCTGATTCTCCCCGATGCTTCCCGATATCCCTGTTTTATGCTGTCATTCAGGAGGTTCGGCCGGATAGCTGGTTCATGGCTTTGCGAATCGCGGTGAGTTCTTCTTCCGATAGGTGGTAGGGGGATGTCCCTTGTTCGATCGGCTTCGCGTACACCCGCGACTCCATCCGGCTGTATATGCTGGTGACGACCACGCCGTTTTGGGCATCGTCGAGGATCGCCATCGAAAAGCTGAGATCGCTGCCAATGTCTTCAAACGCATTGTAGCGAACGATTCCGACGTTTGCGCACTGTCCGGCAACCCGCTGCGACAGGCGATTCAACAGAAACTGCTGATCCGTCTGCCGTTTTTTCACATCCTCCAACTCGCCGAGAAGATGGTGCATGCCTTCTTCCAGATTGGTTCCATTCGTTCCGACCAATAGGCGGTTGATCGATTTGCGCAGGCGGCGGATCCGGACGGATTGGGCAATCAGGAAGAGAAACAACAGGACGATGAGTCCAAGCAAGATCAAGAGCAACAAAGAGGCGTTATCCGTGAGCGATAGGAGTGATTCCATGTACCTTTTTCTTCCTTTCTTGTGGGGCGCTTCGCCCAAATCCTCCTCTATTGTACAACTGCTCCACGGAACAATTCAAATGGGAAAGAAGCGGACATGCGCCAAACCAGAAAAAGCGACATTCTCCCTGATGTGAGATGTCGCTTTTTCATTCTGTATTCTTCTCTCTCGCCTTCATTTGACTTGATCTTGCCTCCACTCATCGACTCGTCGTCTGGTTGCATAGCCTTGCCTGACGGCTACTGGTCTTCAAGCTTCCAGGAGCAGCATTTCCTTGCGGAGCTGCTTCAATCGTTCGGTTGATCTATGAATCTGCGCCGTATCTTTGGCCTGCATGGCATCGAACAGGGTAGCCAGCTCATAGTCCAGTTCCAATCGCAAAACGGGGATGCGCTCTTCAGCGTCACGACGTTTGAGGGCGGCAATGACTTGATCCATGGTTACACTGCATGCTTTTTCGTAGATCACTTTTTTCTCAGCTCCTTTTATCTCGACGATTCTGACGGCCTCTCCGTACCGAATGTGCTTTACCAGCACGCCGCTGTCGTGGATCATTTTGACGACGACATGACCTTTCGCCTTCTGAATATAGCGGTAGAGCACCAGGGCCACACGCGTGTCTCGAATGGAACAGTCGGGCTGCTGCCATTTGTAGAAGCCGTTGACCCGGTCCAGCCTCCACTCGGATGTGCTCTCCTGTGTGCATACGAGGAAATGGAACTGATGCTGGGTTTCCTTCCAGGAGACCGTTGCCCCCGTACCCACCAAGGCGTGCAGCATCGCGTGCAAGGTCTGTCGGTCAAACCAGACAGCGAGGTTGCAGTACTCCAATTCCTTCCCGTCTTTCATCCAAGTCCCTCCCATTCACAGAATACTCAGATAAATACGGCTGCTTACGGGAGTGAGTGGTATATCATATTATTCGGCCTCTGCTTTTGCTATTCATTTTTCAAACATGTTTTTTTACGGATCGCTTATGTTATGATATGGAGGATTCTACAGACATTTGCCAGAGATATCCGCCCGATTGGAGCGGGACGACTCCCTGCATTTGTCGCACGCGAGGTGGTTAGGATGACAACAGCTTTTACAGGATTTGACGACAGGGATTTCGACGTATTTGCGATTGAAGGACTGGATGAGCGGATGGAGGGAATCAAAACGCTGATTCGTCCCAAGCTGGATGCGCTCGGTCAGCATTTTGCCCCTGCCCTGTCCGCTTTAACCGGTGAAGAGATGTTTTATCACGTAGCCAAGCACGCACGCAGAACCGTAAATCCTCCCAACGATACATGGGTTGCCTGGGCCGGCGACAAGCGCGGATATAAAAAACATCCTCATTTTCAGACAGGCTTGTGGGGTACCCATCTCTTTGTCTGGTATGCCGTGATATACGAATCGCCTTTTAAAGAAGAGATCGGCCGGGCCATGCGGGACCAGTTGGACGAGATCATGGCACTCATTCCCGACGACTTCCACTGGTCGCCCGATCACATGCAGCCTGCAAGCACAAGCCAAGCCGTATTGGGACGGGAAGGCGTCGCCCAATTGATCGACAGACTGCAGCGGGTGAAAAAAGCCGAAATACTCTGCGGGATTACGATCAATCGCCATGATCCCATCCTGCGTGACGGAGACAAACTGCTCAAGCGGCTGGACGAGACTTTCTCCGTTCTCGCCAAGCTGTACAGCCTCAGCAAGCTCAGTTCCCCCAGCGCCATTCGATAGGGATTACTGAAGGTATATGCAAGAGAACAGGTCCGCTTTCATCTGAAATGCGCGTGCCTGTTCTTTTGTCTTTGCATACATCCTCTGTCCGGACGGGCACACTATGGCAAAGTTACTGGGAACGTCTGGCACTCTCGTTCAAGAAGGCAAGTCTCTCTTCGACCTCCCGAAACATGCGGTCAAAAAGGGTTTGCACCGGCGGGATGTCATCGATCAGACCGATTACCTGGCCGGCCCAGCCGAAGCCCTCCTGCTCATCTCCCTTGTGAATGAACAGGCGGTTCCGCTCGCCGCTGATGAACGGCTTCAACTCTTCATAGCCAAGACCTTTGCTCTCCAGCTTCAGGATCCGGTCCGCGCCTGGCGTACGCACGACCCGGGCCGGAGTCCCCAGCGTCCGCTTGATGACGGCGGTGTCGTGCTCCGAAGCTTGGACGAGCGCTTCTTTGTACGCAGGATGGGCATGTACGCATTCTTCGGTCGCGATGAAACGCGTCCCCATCTCTACTCCCTCCGCTCCCAGAGCAAGCGCCGCGACGATGCCTCTGCCGTCGCCGATGCCGCCGCTCGCCAGGACGGGAATCTGTACGGAATCGACGACGCGGGGAATCAGGACAAAGGTGCCGATGTCGTCACGCCCCAGATGACCGCCCCCCTCCTGACCGACCGCCATCACAGCGTCTGCGCCGATGGACTCCGCTTTCTGGGCTTGGCGGACGGAAGCCACCAACACCAGTTTTTTCACATCGAGCCCGTCCGTGCGGCGGATGAGCGGTTCAGGATTGCCGCCAGTTACGGAGATGACCGGAATCCCTTCCTCCAGGGCTGCCTCCAGCATCGATTCATAGGGCCGACCATGCTGACCGATCGCGAAGTTGACGCCGAACGGTTTGTCCGTCAATCTCTTAATCTTGCGGATCTCTTCTCGCAGCGCCTCCGGCGAAGGCAAAGACATCGCCGTAATCTGTCCGAGGCCGCCCGCATTGGAGACAGCCGCCGCCAGTTCGGCATAGGCGAGATAGGCGAGCCCGCCCTGTACGACCGGGTATTTGATCTGTAGCAGTTCCGTTACTCTCGTTTTCATAAGCTCACCTCACATACTCTTTCACTTCTCGCCGGAGAGGGGAACTCCTGCCGCTTTCCCGATTTTTGGGGGTCCAAAAATTCGCTTGCTTTCCCCCCTCTTTTTGCTATACTCAATTTGTTTGTTTTTCACCTTTACTTCTTCTTTTGCAAAGCGAGGCGATCCTATGAGACAAATGAGTACTCCTCTGTTTAGCGGGTTGTTGGAGCACGCCCGAAAAAACCCGATTCAATTTCACATCCCTGGTCATAAGAAGGGCATGGGCATGCACCCAGCATTCCGCGAATTCATCGGAGACAATGCTCTCTCGATTGACCTCATCAACATCGCGCCGCTGGACGATCTGCATCACCCCAAAGCGATGATTAAAGAAGCGCAGGATCTGGCTGCGGAAGCATTCGGCGCTGACCATACCTTTTTTTCGGTTCAAGGGACGAGCGGTGCGATCATGGCGATGATCATGGCCACCTGCAATCCTGGCGATAAAATAATCGTACCTCGGAACGTGCATAAGTCGGTGATGGCTGCCATTATTTTTGCCGGAGCCACGCCTATTTTTATCCATCCTGTGATGGACGAGCGTCTGGGCATCTCTCACGGGATCACGGTAAAGTCCGTGCAAAAAGCCTTGCAGAAGCACCCGGATGCGGCTGCTCTCCTGGTGATCAACCCTACCTATTTCGGGTTTGCCGGCGATTTGCGGGAAATCGTGCGCACGGCCCATAACTACGAGATTCCGGTCCTCGTCGATGAGGCGCACGGCGTCCATATCCACTTTCATGAGGACTTGCCGATCTCGGCCATGCAGGCAGGGGCGGATATGGCCGCGACCAGCGTCCACAAGCTGGGCGGCTCTCTGACGCAAACCTCGATTCTGAATGTGCGGGAAGGCCTGGTCGATGTCGATCGGGTCAAGACGGTCATGAGCATGCTGACGACGACATCCACCTCCTACATCCTGCTGGCCTCTCTGGACATGGCTCGCCAGCATCTGGCCATGAACGGACGCATGCTGACCGATCAAGCGATGAAAATGGCCAACAAGGCTCGCGACATGATCAATGAAATACCGCGCATCCACTGCATCGGCCGGGAAATCCTCGGCACCCCCGCCACCCATGCGATGGATCCGACCAAGCTGCTGATTCACGTCCGCGACCTCGGCATTACCGGCTGGGAAGTCGAGAACTGGCTCCGCACCAAGTACAATATCGAGGTGGAGATGAGCGATCTCTACAATGTGCTGTGCTTTGTGACTGCGGGCGACACCGAGGAGTCCATCCAGACGCTGGTCAATGCGCTGCGGGAGCTCTCCGTCGAATTCGCCCACGTCCAGGCGGAAGAAAAGCCGACCATCTCCCTGCCGAGCATTCCCATCCTGTCGATGACCCCGCGCGATGCTTTTTATGCGGAGACGGAGATTGTCCCTCTGTCGGAGTCGGTGGGACGCGTGATCGCGGAGTTTATCATGGTGTATCCGCCCGGCATCCCGATCTTTTTGCCCGGCGAGTTGATCAGTGAAGAAAACATCGCGTATATCCAGGAGAATATTCGCGTCGGCCTGCCTGTCCAAGGGCCGGAGGATGAATCCCTGCAAACGGTCAAGGTCGTGAAGCGTCAGACGGCGATCTCGTGATCTGCCGGATTTCCGGATGATACAGCTCATGCTCAAACAAAAAGCCGACTCCTTTGGGGGGTGGCTTTTTTCTTGGAACCAGCTTTTCTGTTATGATGGAATCATCGAAATACTGGAAATCATCGGAGGAGCCTGACGATGCCCGACTGGTCGTATCACACGTTGTTTCGTCCGCTGTTGTTTCGTTTGCCGGCCATTCAAGCGCGGCGCTGGACGCTGAATGCGATCGGCGCTTTGGCGAAATGTCCGGGGGGTCCCGGGCTGATCGAGCTGATGGGACATATGCAGCCGCCCGCTTCCCTGCAGAGAAAACGCTTGGGAATCACCTTCCCTACGCCGGTTGGCCTGGGGGCGGGACTGGATCCGAACGCTACCGCGCTTGCGGCGCTCTCGCAATTTGGCTTTGGCTATATCGAACTGGGACCGGTGACGAAGGAGCCGATCTGCGAAGAGCGATCGATTGAGCGTCTCACGTCCCATTCCTCGATCCTCTATCCCACGCCTATGGCCAATGACGGTGTCGAGCTATTGCTTGAACGATTGAACCGAATGAAGCCCATCCGGCTGCCCTTGGGTGCGCGTCTCGCTTTTCGTCCGGGCAGCAGTCCACGAGAAGCTGCTGTTGAACGGCGGGAGCTGATCGAGCGACTGGCCCCCTATTGTCAATTTTTCACGCTGGATACGAGAGAACAAACCCCTGCGGCCGGCTGGGATGCCGAAGGCTGGCAGGAGCATCTCGCGCTGCTGGCCGGTGCTGCCCGTGTCCCTCTCCTGCTGGCAATGCCTCCGGATTTGACCTGGGAGGAAGCGGAAGGGTGGCTGAAGCCTGCTTTTCAAGCAGGTATTGCCGGTGTCTCTGTGTCGGGAGGAATCTCCGCATCGGCTGGAGTCTCCGCTGGCACTCCCCCTTTTCAAGCTGTTGCAGGCAGGGGTCAGAATCCTCCTCCCCCGAGCGCTCGGATAGTCGGCGGCCTGACCCGAGAGATGAGTCTGTCCATGGTTCGGCAGATTCGCGACCACTACCCCGATCTACCCATCATGGCTTCGGGCGGGGTTACCCATCCCTCCGATGCGCAGGCGCTTCTTTCAGCGGGCGCCGATTTTGTCCAACTGCACAGCGGCTTGGTCTATGCCGGTCCCGGTCTGCCCAAACGGGTGAACGAAGCGATCTGGCACGAACAGCACAGGCAAAGGGAATCGGAGATCGGGCAAGCAGGCAGCGACGTTACCCGGGACGGCGCGAATCCGTCTCCGCCCTCGGATACGGCAAGCAGAGATATGGTCGGTGAGAAAAAAGGCTGGATAGCCGGCAAGTGGCTCGGGTTTGGCATGATGGCAGGCGGCCTGCTCGCGCTGATCGTCGCGCTGACCACGGTGGTCCTCCCCTACGATGAGGATTTTTTGGGCATGAGCAGCGCTGAACTGGCCCTGATCAATCCGCAGCTATTGCCCTTCATGTCTCATGACAGGGTCAGTCTCGCCGGGACGATGATCTCCATTGGCCTGATCTACTATCAGCTGTCGCAGCACGGCTTGCGGCGCTCTCTTCACTGGACCCGGCAGGTGTTGCTGATTTCCGGCGCGATCGGCTTTCTCAGCTTTTTCCTGTTTATCGGCTACGGGTATTTTGATATTCTCCATGCCGTACTCGCCGCTCTGCTTCTTCCCTTTTTCGTTCTCGCCATGAGGCAGCCTGCCCGCGAGCCGCTTGTCCCGTCGCCCCCGCAGGTTCACCGTGATGGGGTCTGGCGGCGGAGCCTCTGGGGACAGTTGTTCTTCGTCATCATCGGCTGCGGCCTGACTGGAGCCGGACTGATCATCTCGGCGATCGGCGTCACGATGGTTTTCGTCCCGCAGGATCTGGCCTTTTTATGCGCATCGCCGGAACTTTTGCAAAGCTACAACGAAAGGCTGATTCCCCTGATCGCCCATGACCGCGCGGGATTCGGCGGTGCGCTCTGTTCGGCCGGACTCGCGGTGCTGCTGATCAGCCTGTGGGGCTTCCGCCAGGGAGATGCTTGGGTTTGGTGGACGCTGTTTCTCGGAGGGGTCCCGGGCTTTGCTTCGGGGATCGGCATCCACTTCGCCGTCGGCTATACGGATTTTGTGCACCTGCTGCCGGCCTATGCGGGGGCGTTGCTCTTTTTGGCTGCGCTGGCGCTGACGTATCCTTATTTTTGTTGGAAATCGTAATGGAAAGCCAAAGGACGCTCTGCCACTGAGCGAAAAAGGTGGAAGATCACTGACCGAAGCAAGATATCCCAAATCGAGTAGGAGGGGGCGGCTAGCCCCCGACCTCTCACACCACCTAGCATGCGGCTCCGCACTAGGCGGTTCGCCAACCTTGACGAATTTCGAAATATCTTTGGGTTACACTCTTGAGTCCTTGGGATTGCCAGTAGGCATTCCCAAGGGCTTTGTGTAAGTGGGGAGTTATTGAGGTGCGCCACGCGCCTTTGCGCGTGGACGCAATTTCGAAGGCCTGTTGATGTGTCAGTCCTAATTTCCGAAGTTCGCGGTAACGAGTACGAACCCGTTTCCATTGGTGCCATAGACAGAGCCGTAACCGGCGTTTTAGCCATGATTCCAACTCTGCAAGTGGTTTTGGGGTTTCAATAAGTGCGTAGTAGCCAATCCACCCCATTAGATATTGATTCAGTTGCTGAATCCGTTCCTTCATGGAAATACTCCATGTCGGTTTGGTCAATGTCCGAATCTTATCTTTCACCCGCTTGAGCGACTTCGGAGAGATACGAATCCTTGCCTCTTTCTGCGCTGTGAAACTGAATCCCAGAAACTTGCGTTTCCACGGCCTTTCCACTGCGCTTTTCTCCTTGTTTACCTTGAGTTTTAATTTCCCCTCCAAGTATCGCTCGATACTAGCTTTTACCCGTTCTCCGGCACGTTTTGTTTTCACGTAGATGTTACAGTCATCCGCAAAACGGCTGAAGTGCAGTCCTCTACGCTCCAATTCCTTATCCAGGTCATCCAACATAATGTTGGACAGTAATGGACTAAGCGGGCCGCCCTGAGGAGTGCCTTCCTCTGTGTGGCTCACAATCCCTCCTGCCATTACGCCTGACTTCAGGTATTTGCGAATCAGTTTCAGAACCCTCTTGTCCTTCACTTTCCTCGCAACGCGGCTCATGAGGATGTCGTGGTTCACACGATCAAAGAATTTCTCCAGATCGATGTCCACTACGATTCGGTATCCTTCACGGATAAATCTTTGCGCTTGACGCACCGCATCGTGTCCCCGTTTTCCCGGCCGGAAGCCAAAGCTATTTGGCGAGAACCCCGGATCGAAGATCGGTGTCAATACTTGGAGAATGGCTTGTTGGAGCATACGATCCAGTGCGGTAGGTATACCTAATAGCCTGACTCCTCCGTCGGGTTTCGGGATTTCGACCCTTCGGACAGGAGCAGGCTTATAGGTGCCGTCCAGCAGTTGCTGGCGAATCTTTTCCCAGTGTTCGACGACATAGGCTCGGAGGTGTTCGGTTGAAACCCCATCAATGCCTGCCGCCCCACCGTTGGACTCCACTTTCTTTAGGGCTTCCAAGAGATTCTTCCGTTCCAGGATTTGCTCCAACAATTCCACTCGATACTTCTCCCTTCGCAGGACGAGACTCAGGTCTTGCCGGTCGATGCTCTGCCCTCTCCGGTAACCTCGGGGCTTCACCCCTACTTTCCCGAAGGAGTTCCTTTCGGAATTCTGCTTTCTACACATCGAATGTCTCGAAAGATTCTGGTTCGTCCTTGAGTTGGCGTTCAGCCCTTCCGCTTTCCGGCGTCCCGTACTCGCGTACTACGGCCTCTGCTGACTCCTGTACGTTCAGCAGAGCCTCACGGCTCCGGTTACCATCGTCAGATGGCGTTCGTACAGGCCTCCCCCGGTAAGAACGTCATCTTTCCGCTCATGTACCCACCCAAGTTTACTAGAGTAGTCCTTGGCGGCTTAGGACTTCGCCTTGTCTTGCAGGCTCATCCGACTACCCTAGCCTCAAATTGGGTTCGTGTACCTTGGGTCGAGCATTTGCCTCCAGCTTCCTTCAGATTCCACCTCACGATGGACACCCTTGCTCTTGGCTAACGGTAGGCGCTCGCCAGCCCCCGTTCGGGACTTTCACCCTATAGATGATCGCCCATGCTGGGCGCACAAGAAGCAGGCGATGAGGATCACCTCATCGCCTGTTTTTCGCTCTCCCCTGTTTTAGTGCTCTTAATGGTACGCTCGAATGACCACTTTGTCTGCAGGAGATTCTTCAAACAACTTGAAGAATAGATCGAGATCGTTCAGCCCCTCCATGAAAAGGAGCGTCTTTTCTTTGCTCGTTCCTACGTTAAACACGAAATACACTTTTGATATGTCATACTTGACAAGCTCATCGACGAAATCTTCATCTGTCAGTGATTTCATGAGATCGTAGTCCGTATAATCATCCGGCTGCGTGCCGCCGTTGTCGTCATCGTCATCGTCCCTCGGGCTGGCAAATGCACCGGTATAAACCCCTGTCTTGGAACCCCTGGTGTCGATCCAGACTACCCGATTGCCGCCCATGCGCACTTCTTCCATCTCGGCATCATCTGACCATGGTTCGTCCAAGAAGTTGTCTTCATCCAAATCATACAATTCATAGTAGAAGGCATTGGATTTGCCGGACAGACGGTTGTTTTCAAAGAGAACGACATTGCGCGACATCTGCGGGTTAATTTGGTCTTTATCTGTCCAGCGAATCATCGAATTGGACCGCTGGCGATACAAGTCGTAATAGAACAAGTCATAGGAATTGGTGGAATCGGAGTACTCGCTCCATACGACGTAATCTTCTCCCAAGGCTGCCCCTTTGACATCCACATTTCTGCGAATTTCCTCTTCTCTACCGCGGCGAAGATCGTACAAGATGATGGAGCTGGTTCTGCCTCCGCCTGTCACCCACATCGCGTATTCATCATTAATGCCTATGGCAAGCGGCTGTTCTCGCAGGGAGGCCAAATCCTCTGTCTCTCCCGTAGAAAGATCCGTCAGCATAATGCTTTGACGACGGCCATCGTTGACCCAGAGCAGGTGGTTGCCAACCAGCTCGTACATGTCGGGGTTTGGATAATCGTTTCCGCCGATGGGAGCACTCAGCTTTCCAGTGCGGATATTGTACGCCACCAGCGTCTCGTCACGGTCATCAAACCAGACCACGTACGGACTGCTGACCAGCGGACGACTTGCGTCTCTGTTCGCTTGACTGATGATTTTGCTGGTACGCTTCTCCAGATCAGAGAGAACAACGCTGGTGTATTTGCCGGCTTCGTTTATGTAGACAACATAGCGGTCATCTCCGTGCGGCTGAGATGGTTCGCCGCCCATGCCCCCGATCGGGACAAGCTCTTCGTCTTCGGTGTCATACATATGGAGAGTCAAGTTGTCATCGCGATCCCTTTTTACGAAGAGAACGAAGTCTCCTGCAATGCGAGGCTGAATGCGGGAATGGATCCCTTTCTCAATGACCGATGCTCTCGACGGACGGGTCACATCGCCGAGGATCAGGTTGTTTCCTTCCACATAAATAAAATAGTCTTCATTCATGTGCGGCATCAGCTCATCGTCGGAGCTGTCGGTCAGCTGATCGTCACGATCCCGGCCAATCTCATAGAGATGGATGTCGGTATCGCTCCCTTTGTCATATTCATAGATGATCTGATCGTCGTAGAGGGAAGGTTTTCCTTCATTCGCCGACTTGGAAGTAGCCTGGTATTCACGCTCTCTGCTGATGTCGTAGTAGTAGATATCGGAGTTCTTGTTCCGCTTGTCTTCCCAGGCGACATAAGATCGGGACACAGTGGGGCTGCTGGCTTTCCCGCTTTTCGAGACTTGCTTTTCGACCCCTGTCTTCAGATCGTAGAGATAGACATTGCCGTCTCTCTCATCAACCCAGACGATCTTGTCTTCGGCCAGTTCCAATTGGGTGGCTTCCGTACGGCCGCTGGTGATCCGCGTCTCTCTGTCTTTTCTGATATCGTACACGTAGACATCGGCACCGCCGTGACGGTCGTCGATCCAGGCGACATATTCTCCGTCTACCTTGGGCTCTGTCTTTTTGGACGACTTGTTGCCGATCTTGGTCTCTCTGGAGTCATAGATATCATACAGGGTGATGGTGTTTTCTCCCTGCAAAATCCAAACGGCATAGTCATAGGAAATGTCAATGCCTGCACTGGAAACAGCAGGCTGGTTTCCATCAACCCGGATTTCGCTCGCAGCGTAAGCCGACGTTCCGCCCCAGAGGGAAGAAGTCAGCAAAACAGCCGCCAACAATCCCCGGATGCGTCCTCGCTTCATGAAAATATTCCTCCTCGTTCAACAATTTTTACTCTTTTCTATTATCCTCCATGTAGGAATCAATGTCAAAAAAAGAAGACGCTTTCGAAAAGCGTCCCCGGGTCCCATCTCGTCTATCATGCAGCTTATTTTTGTTTGGAAGAGTTGTCGTGCTTGCAATCATCCTGGCAGACGCCATACAGTGTCTTCACCTGATTGCTTTCAAAATGTTCAATAACCTGCCCGCAGCCTTGGCAAATAATCGTGCCCATCTTGTGCAATCCCCCCACGTTTCGTTCTAAGCACAAACATCTGAACATTCTTCAGATGCTCACATTCATTCACTTATCTTTATATTATTACGTCACATTGAGGGGTGTCAATCTAAAATATTGCTCACTTTCAACCAATTAGTATGTCACATTCACAAACCATGCTGTTGCATCCACGCGATCATCGTGTGGAGCACCTCGTCTTTTTCGGGCTCGTTCAAAAGCTCATGCCGCATACCCGGGTATCTTCGAAACGTGACGTCCCCCGGCAGGCCGGCTGTGAAGCGCTCGACCGCATCGGCATTGACGAGGGCGTCATCTCCCGCCTGAAGCACGAGAGCCGGAATCGACAACCGCTCACGCTCTGCCCACGCCGCCTCCATGGCTCGATGCAGCTCCTGAAACCAGCGAACGCTTACTTTTGGATATTGCAGCGGGTCGGAGACATAGGCTTGTTGCACCACAGGGTCGCGCGACACCATTTCCGGCGAGATGCCGCTCGCGAGGCGCAGCGTCGGCCAGCCTTTATCCAGCCAACCGGCAAGACGTGCCTTCCAGGGCGGGACCGGCACTTTCAACTCCAGGCAAGGAGAACTGAGGAGGACCCCCGCCAGGCCTGTAGTCCCGTCCCCGCGCTGGATGAAGCGAACCGATACCAGTCCGCCCATGCTGTGCCCGAGCAGAAAGACGGGATAGGCCCCGTTTGCTTTTTCTACAGCGGCACCGACCCAACTCTGAACGGTATCGAGGTATTGTGAAAAGCTGTCAATATGCCCCTTGCGGCCGGCAGAGCGGCCCCAGCCCGGCAAGTCCCCGGTGACTACCTCGATCCCCTGCGCTCCGAATGCTGCTGCCACATGGGCGTACCGCCCGTGATGCTCTCCCGCACCGTGCACCAATACGATGGAGGCCCGCGGCTCCTCCACCGGCCATGTATGCGAATACCCCTGCATACGCATCTCCCTCCTTTTTTCCAGCTTATCACGCATCGCTTTCAGGCACAAAAAATGAGCAGAAGCGAACTTCTGCTCATCCGTTAGTATTGATTCTCTTCGAAAGGCAAGGAAGGCAAGCAATCCTGGAAAAAGGAAGCCAACATTTCTGCATCTTCGGAACAATTCAGGCGAAAAATCTTTTTGAGATAATCCGGGTTTACCGCATCATCGGAAGCGAGAAGGGTAGATTGCCCAGTCTGCATACAGATGACCAACGGCTTTCCGTAAAACTTTTTCGTGTAAACGATCCCGAAGTCGTGTCGGCTCCGTTCCGTTACGAAACCGAGAAAACGTACATTGGCATTCTCGGCCACGTCGTACAATTGGTCGTAGCGTTCCATCAGCAATCCCTCCTCTGGATATGATGATCCGATATATTATTGAAATATTCGGATACTTTTTCATTATAGCATAGACCAGAGGCGGTTTCCAGTTTTCATTTTGATATGCCAGAAATTGGGTTCGCGGTTAAATGATCAGCGAGTGCCGCTCGGGGACGCGGTCTTCCCCTTCTTGAATCCAGCGGACCTTTTCCGCCCCGTGCAGGGTCTGGGCGACAAAAGAGAGGCATTCGAAGAAAAGCTCCACAACCGCCGAGCTGTACCTTTCCTCCAGCTTTTCCAAGGCATAGGTGAGGCGGAAAATCGACGGAACTCTCTGTCTGCTCGTCTCGATCACCTGCTTCCCCTTGCATGTCGGATAGACATGGACGACACGCCCGTCCAGCTCTGATTTCTCAATGGCGACCATCCCTTTTTCCACCAGCTTCTTGATGTGGATCACGATCGAAGACGGGTGCCAGAATGTCCATTCGGCGATCTGGGTAACCCGGACTCCCTCGTAGCAATAGATAATCCATAATATATTTAATTGTACGGAGGAATCGAGCTCCGCCTCTTTGGCTGCCCGCTCCCAGTCCTCTTTATTCACGACGTCAATGGCGCGCATCGTATTTAATGTCTCATAAATGTTTCGTATGGATACCTCCTGCATAATCTCTTCCCTCCAACTATCCCATTTGTCGTTCTCTAAAGCTGTGCCGCGCTACATAAAATCGTATATACATTTTACACTTTTCTGAAAAAACTCGCAATTGTTTTCCCAGCCTACTGATACATTGCCAAAGAGTGGCAGGAATGCTACACTTAAACGAAGGAGATTCCGGGACTAGGAGTGAATGCAAACGTGAATCTGCAGTCAGCATACATATACTTGGTGGAAGGCTCCACAGCCACCGAAGCCTCTTTAGATGATGTCAAAGCAAAATTGCAACGCTACGTCGAAATGACCAAAAAGACAGGCGAACAGCTCGGCTGGACCTACGGGGATGCCGCTTTCCCCTATATCGTCGAAGAACGCCCGGAAGGCAAGGATTCCTGGATCCTGCTTCGCGGAAAAGATCCCAGCATGTACAAAGCTATCATCGTCGGAGTCGGCAAGCGGGAAAAAGACGGGAAAGAGAGAGCCTACATCCAAGTCTCTCTGCCAGAATCGGCCACTCACGGTGACAAGAACAAAGCCAATGAGTACTGCCGTTACCTTGCTCGTGACTATAAAGCGGAACTGCATCTCTTCAACAACCGCATCCAATATTTTCAACCACGCAAGCCATAACCTTCTGACAAAAGAGCAGCCGATTTCTTCGGCTGTTTTTTTATTTCGCTCTTCGCCCTTTCCTCGCCGCAGGTGCAGGATGTGCTTCCCCCGACGCCGGCACGCTCATAACAATAGAGTATATCCTTATGACAGGAGGGGTGTTCTGTGGAACCGCAGACCTTTATCAATCTGGTAGCAGGACCGGCCCGCCTGCTGTATCCGACCCACCGCATCTTCCCGTCCATCACGATCGCCCAAGCCATCCTCGAGTCGGGCTGGGGCAAGCACGTGCCGGTAGATGCCGCGACGGGGAAATACTCTTACAACCTGTTCGGGATCAAGGGAACCGGTCCGGCCGGTTCTGTCACGATCACGTCCCGCGAAGTAGAGAATGGCAAGACCGTGAATCGCACCTCCAGCTTCAAGGCGTACTTTTCCTACCAGCAGTCCATCGAGGACCACGCGTCCTTCCTCCTAAAGCCTGTCTACAAGCGGGTCATGCTCGCCACGACGCCGGCAGAGGCTGCGGCGGAGCTGGAAAAGGCCGGCTACGCAACAGACCCTCAATACGCGGAAAAGCTGACCTCGCTGATCGAGAGGCATCAGCTGGCACAATACGACCAGTTCGCTCCCGAAGAGCAAGTCGTTCCCGTCTGGAAACAGGAGCTGGGCGTTCGAGCGCTGAAGGAAGGATTGATCACCTCGCCCGATTGGCTGGGAAAACTGGACGAACCGATGCCGGTCTGGGCTGTGCTGGCAGTAGCCCTCCGCCTGCTGGACAAACAACGCAATATGCCTTGAGACGAAAATGAATAGGTATGCGGAAGGCTGTCCAGCGGTCAGGTACAAAAAAGGCTCTCCGAGGGAGAGCCTTGCTTATGCGTACTTCGATCAAATCGATTGAGATCGAGACAGCGAATAAAATCTACCATCAACCATGCGAATGCCGAGATCCACACAGTATTGCAGTCCCTGCGTGACACCGTAGAGGATCCATTCCGAGGATCGATGGTTGATGTCGAAATCTGTGTAAAGATCTGTGCCGTCATTGCGAATCTCGTTGCGGTCCGTCACATCAAATAGGCGGAGTACAAATGGCAGTTCGGCAAAGGGAATCGCGTACTTGCGCTCCATCTCCTGCTCAAACTCTTTGGGCATATGCCATTTCGCCAAGATGGATTGTTCATCTTTCCAGGCAATTTGTATACTCGGGCCGTCAATGTCTGTGGATGACCGCGGGGGATTTGTCTCCATTCGCTCCCATCGTTCCTTTCTCTCGTGTACTTGCTTGCCAATCACAAAAGATATACGGTTTTGTGATTATTATATCACGTTCTCCTCTTTTGTGGAAACGCATCCAAGCCACTCAGATTTATCGGCCGACAGTAAAGCTGTTTTCACCCACGGTCACATATTGAGGGAAGTGCTCGGTTTTCATTTGCACCTGGACTTTGTAGGTTCCGTATTGCTCCAGCTTGGTGGAGACAAAAGGCTCCGAGAAGTAGAAGCTGTTTCCGTTTTGCGTAGAGAACTTCCAGCTCTTGCCTTGCTCTACTTCTTTACCGTCCGGTCCGATCAAGACGACCCGCATGCGCAGATCCTTCGCAGACGGCGCTTCGTCGACTTCGACAAAAACGTTAAAGGTGCGCGGAACATCTTTGTCACTGTAGCCCTTGATCGGATTGCTGAAGACGACATTCTTGTTGCGGCTTTGCTGAATGCCTTCCAGAATCAGCACGTTCACGTTCGGCTTGACGATGTCCATTTTGCCCGAGCGCTTATCGTACTGGGCAAAGCCTCCCATGCGATTCACCAGTTCTTCCATCGAGGCAGACGTCGATTCCGGCAGTTCGCTTACGATCCGCTCTCCACCGAGGAAGATCCGCAGCGCCCCTTCGCCCAAGGCCGTGCTGCTCCCAACCCCGGCAACTGTCAGCACCAACAGCGCAGACAACCACGTTTTTTTCATGACTCCATCCTCCAGTATGTTTGCGCCTTAGCGCGAATTTGCTCAGTAATGAAACCCATAGATTTATACGCTCCACCGAGCAAATAGTTGTGGTGAAACGAGAAGTTTTTTGAATGCTATCCACAGAATCCACAGCCACAGGCGAAAAGCCACGCCCATCTCTCCCGAGGTTCACGCCGCCATCCCCCGACAGCGGCAGACAGGCTTCCGTGGCAAGAAAAAACGCCCTGCAAAAGGGCGCTGGCAAATCTTCGGTTCTCCCGATTATCCGAGGAGGGCATCTTGGCTGGACAGCCACGTGAAGTACTTGGTTACCACATCGATGGCCACGTCTATGGCCTGTTCGTCAGGCTCGATTTTGGCGTGGTGCAGACCGTACGGGGTATTGGCTCCGAGCCAAAACATAAACCCGGGGATCTCTGTCAAAAAGAATCCGAAGTCTTCGCCGGTCATCGCTTCCGAGCAGTGTACGAGCGTCCGCTCCGGCTGGGTGCGCTGCATCCAGTCCATAAACTGTAGCGTCAGTGCTTCGTGGTTGTATACCTGTGCATACCCGCAGCCGTAGTCGATCTGGGCTTTGCACGAAAAGCCTTCTTCCACGCCGCGGACCAGGGCTTCGATCCGCGCTTTTACCCGTGCCATGGACTCCATGGAAAACGTGCGGATGGTGCCTTCCAGTCTGGCTTTCTCGGCGATAATATTCTGGCGTGTGCCGCCATCGATTTTGCCGATGGTAATCACGGCGGAATCAAGCGGGTTCACATTGCGGGAAATGACGGATTGCAGCTGCGTCACCAGATGGCTGGCGGCCACCACCATGTCATTGGCCAGGTGCGGGAATGCCGCATGTCCCCCTTTTCCCACGAGGTCGATCATCAGCTCGGACGTGTTGGCAAACAAGATGCCCGGCTTGGTCGCGATATGGCCGGCCGGATACTCCGGAGCGATGTGCAGGGCGAAGATGCAGTCAGGCTTCCACTCGCGAAACTCCTCGCTCTCCATCATCGGCTGTGCGCCGCCCGGTCCTTCCTCGGCAGGCTGGAAGAGAAAGAGAAGGTCATCGTCAATCGGGTGCTGGACAAAATGGGTCAAGATTCCGAGACCGATCGCCATGTGCAGATCATGTCCGCAGGCGTGCATGTAGCCTTCATGCTGCGAACGGAAAGGATAGGAGGTCTCCTCCGCGATCGGCAGTCCGTCCATGTCCGCGCGCCAGGCGATCGTCTTTTTCGGATTTTTTCCGGCGATCCGGGCCAAGATCCCTGTTTTCCAGGTCTTGATCGACAGGCGATCGGCAGGGAGCTTCGCCAGGTAATCGAGCAGATAGCGCTGCGTCTTAAATTCGGCAAAGCCCGGTTCCGGTATCTGGTGCAATTCTCGGCGGATGCCGGCAAATGTGGAAACAGCCATGACCTACTCCTCCTTTGCGGCAGCGAGCTTTTCGATCTCGCGGCCCATCGCCTCGATGAAGCGGTCCACATCCTGTCTGGCAAGCGTCAGCGGCGGGAGCAGTCTGACGATCGTCTTCTGCGTCACATCGACCAATATCCCCTTATCCAGCAGGTTTTGCTGCAGGCGGCTCGCTTCTTCCGCCGAAGCATGGAGCGGAATGCCGATCATCATGCCCTTTCCGCGAAGCGGCTGCAAGAGCTTCGGATAACGGCTGACTAGCTGTCCCAGGCGTTCCCACAGGTAATCGATCACATCCTGCAGCCGGGTTTGAAAGACGGGATCGAGCAGCTCGTCCAGAACTGCATTCCCCAGCGCGGCAGAGAGCGGCGACGGCGCGAATGTCGTGCCGTGATCTCCCGGCTTGAACAAGTCCTGCACGCGTTCGCCCGCGATTACGCCGCCGAGCGGCAGCCCGCCCCCGACCGCCTTGGCAAAGAGGATCAGGTCCGGCCTTACTCCTGCATGCTGGTACGCGAACAGCTTCCCGGTCCGCCCCATCCCGGTCTGAATCTCATCGATGGCAAACAGCGTGCCGGTCCTCTGGCAAACTTCGCCGATTCCCTGCAAATACAGGGCAGGCAAAGGCACGACACCGCCCGAGCCAAGTACCGGCTCCAGCAGAACCGCGGCAGGTCTCTGCTCTTCGCAGACTTTCCGCAGCTCTTCCAGATCGCCCGCATCCAGCTCGTACACGGGAAAAGCCGGCTGCGGAAAGTCCTGATAGACATGAGGCTGCCGGGTTAGGCGCAAAGCTCCCAGCGTGCGTCCGTGAAAGCTGTTCTTGAGAACGACGATACCGGCTCGTCCAGCGCCTTCGGCTGCCGTCCACTTATGAATCAGCTTGATCGCCGCCTCTGTCGCTTCCGCTCCGGAATTGGTGAAAAATACCTTTCCCGGAATCGTCTGCTCGATCAGCCGCTGCGCCAACCGGATGGCCGGAGGGTTCAGAAAGACGTTGGAGATGTGCAAAAAGCTCTCTCCCTGCTCCCGGAGCGCCCGGAGAATACTCGGGTGTGAGTGGCCGAGAGCGTTGACGGCCAGCCCCGTAAACAGGTCCAGATACCTTTTTCCATGGGTATCGTACAAGTAATTGCCTTCTCCCTTCGCGATTGCGATCGGGAGCCGTTTATAGGTGGAGACGATATATTGTTCATCCAGCAAACGCCAGTCCATGCCCATCTCTCCCTTAGAGTTGTCGCAACTCCTGCTTGATCTCCGTCTTGGAGCGTGTCTTCTCGTCGATTTGCTTGATTACGCGGGCAGGCGTCCCGGCGACGACCACATTTGGCGGCACATCCTCGATGACGACGGCGCCCGCGGCCACCACAGAGCCTTTTCCGACGCGGATGCCCTCCAGCACGACGGCGTTGGCGCCGACGACGACATCGTCTTCGATCACAACAGGCAAGGCGGATGGCGGTTCAATTACGCCGGCGATAACTGCGCCGGCACCGATGTGGCAATTCTTCCCGATGGTTCCGCGGCCGCCTACGACCGCGTTCATGTCGATCATGGTGCCTTCGCCGATCACAGCTCCGATATTGATCGTCGCGCCCATCATGATCACGGCGTTGTTTCCGATGCTGACGTGCTCGCGAATGATGGCGCCCGGCTCGATCCGCGCCTGAATCTGCTTGGTGTCGAGCAGCGGAATGGCCGAATTCCGGCGGTCGCTCTCCACGACGTAATCGGCGATTTTGTCGGCATGCTGCTCCAGCACCGGCTGAATTTCCTTCCACTCTCCGAAGACGACCCCCGCGCCGCCGCTGATAAAAGCCTTGGCGTTCGGCCCGAAGTCAAGATGGTCCACGTCCCCTTTGAGGTAGACCTTTACCGGGGTCTTCTTTTCGCTTTTCTGGATAAACGAAATAATTTCTTGGGCATTCATCTGGTTCATAGCAGTTCTCCTCCAAGTTGAAAAATGAATGAAAAAAAGCAATGAGCGCTGACGCTATACTCATTGCTTTTTGATACCTGACAAGCAATCGTAAATAGCGCTCCATGAGAGACGAAAGCTCCCATGACAGGATGATCATTGTTCATGAGCCACCCCAATCCTGACGCCAAGGGAAAAACGCCAGAACTTCGGCGCCTTGGCCTTTCCTCCTTTTCCGTTTCCCCGACGTTGGCAAAAAGGAGTACTGATCCGCAGCGCGCCTCTATTTAGAAGGCAATATGCAGTTTGTTCGTTTTTTCTGTTTGTACTGTATCAGATTCCATCGCCCGTGACAACACCGGAATCTCCTTTGCCTGCACTTTTTTGCGCATCCTCTATTTGACAGCCTCCCCCTTTTCACCGCAAACGAATCATGCTACACTATCCATCCATTTGGAATACATCCATCCGATTGATGGAAACTGGAGGGATCCTGTGATGAATGAGCCGTTGTTTTCCCTACGTCCGCTGCGGGTGAGCGATGCGCCTCAACTGCTCGCCCTGCGGCTTGAGAACCAGGCGTTTTTGCAGCCGTATGAGCCGATCCGGTCCGCTTCCTTCTTCACGCTCCAGGAGCAGGTCCGGCAGCTGGAGGAGGCGGAACAACACGTGGAAGCCGGCACCGGCTACGCCTTTGGAATCTTTGCGGAGTCTGGCCAAAAGCTGATCGGCCGGGTAAACCTGGCCAATGTGGTTCGCGGCGCCTGGCAAAACTGCACGCTGGGGTATTTTCTCGACCGGCGTTGGAATGGCAAAGGCATCATGACCCGTGCTGTCGGAGAGGTCGTCCGCTTCGCTTTTTCCGAGGCGGGTCTTCACCGCATCCAGGCTGCCGTCATGCCGCATAACGCCGCTTCGATCAAAGTTCTCCAGCATAACCGCTTCCGGCAGGAAGGTCTGTCCCTGCGTTATCTGCAAATCAACGGGAAATGGGAGGATCATCTGATTTTCGCGCTCACTGCGGATGAGTAGGCGAGGCAGGCGGCGGATGCGTCTCGTCACGGAGGCGCTGCAGGATTCTGCGCTTTTGATAGAGCATCATGCCCGCCTCCGCCACATCGCGGATCGACGATCGATTCAGGTAGGCGCCAAAGATCATCCCGGCGATGGGCACCAGCTGGAACAGCTTTTTCCAGCCGAAGTTCTCAGTATACGTAATCACCACTTCGCGCCAGCCCTGCAGCTGCGAGAGGACAGCCCGCTGTGCCGCAGGCTCGTCAAATTGCGACAGTTCCTCCAGAATCGCCCGTTTCCCGACGATGTCGGAGGAAGCGAACTGCAGACATTTGACGATAAACAGTCTCTCCCGCTTTTCATCCGGGCGAAACCCGTAGCAGAGAGCCATCTCCTGCAGGACCTTGAGCGATGTCCCGAGCAAGAGCGGGATGTCGATCGCGAGGGTAAACAGCCCGCCAAATCCGGTGGTCGCGCCCTGCACGGCTGCAAAGTTGCTCCGGGAATCGCGCAATTCGGCGGCCACTTGATTCATTTGCATGACCGAATAGGGGCTGACGGCACTCGCCCCCTCCGCGCCGCTTTGCACTTCCGGAAACGCTTTGCGGAAGCGCGAAGCCACATCCTCCTCGCGCACCAGGTACTTGCCGCCCGACTCCAGAAAGGCAGTCAGCTCATCGACGGCGGTGCCCAATTTTTCCTTCACGATGCCGGGGGTGAGCCGATCCAGAAAAACGAAGGGAAGCCTCCCCAGCTTTTCCCAAAACCACAAATCTTTCTGATCCGACTCCCATTTCTCGATCTCCGTCAGCATCCGGGAGAGCGTCTCTCGATCTTCCATGCCCATTTAAGGTTCCACCCCTACTCGCTCGAGTTTCTTTTTTTCTGTTTGAGGAGACAGTGGGTTCGCAAGCGCTCTTTCGCATAGGCCTCCAAGGCGGAAAGGGAGTCGAAACCCGAAAAGTCCTCCACTTCCAATACGATGCCCAGTTTGAGATGTTTCACTTTTCCATCTTCCAACCGGTACCCGAGCCTGGCGAGCAGGCTCCACTCCTGTTCTGTCACGGTGATTCCCTCCTACTTGCCTGAAGCATTCCTCTTCTCGTCAGAAAAAAAGTTCTTGCCGAAGCAAGAACTAGGGAAGGACGATGTTCACGGTGAACGTCTGCACATTATCTTTAGTTTGGATCACTTTTCGCTTGCCTTTGCGGTAGTTTTCCAAGGCGCAGGACTGATAGCTCAGTTTGTTTGTCACCTTGACCGTGTAGGTGCCCGGCTTCGATCCGGCCTGTTCGATAATGGAGCGCAGCGCTATCGCTTCCTCGCCCTCATCCCGGCCGCCATCCTCGCCTCGCCGCGTCGGGGCAATCATGCCGATGGTTTCTGTTCCGTTGTAGAGTACCTCGACTCTGTTCTCGGAGGCGATCAATCCGCCGTTGTATTCCACGCGCTCCCCTACACGCGTCGTATCCGTCTCCCAGACCAGATCCGGGAAAGTGATGGTGCGCAGGTCGGACTTGCTGTTTTTCACCAGCTTCCGCCGCTGGAAGCCTTTCATGACGGCATGGGTAGCGGAGAGCTCGAGGGTCTCATACGCCTCCCAATCCCGCTCTGATTGGATGGTGACCGTCATGCCATTCGTCAGCGTCTTCCCCCTCCCCTTCAGCGTCATCTGTGCCGATGGCGGGACGACGCCCGATTCCAGACGGTCACAAGACGTATCCGACGGGATCGGACGCGAATCCTCGATAATCTGCACCGTGGCGCACCAGGATTCTCCCGGCGAATTTTTGCTGTAGTACATCACCTGATGTCGGCCCCGGCCGTATTTGGACAGCTCGAGGGCGGTATGATCCCAGTTCAGCTTGGCCGCATCCGCCACGACGTTATTCACGACCCAGACTCCTGGCCCCTCCTCGCTATCTTCGTCCTGCTGCTTGAGATAATCGGCGGCTGTGGCCAGCCAGATTTCGTGAATCGGGTGCTGGTACACCTTGATCGTGCTGGCAGTCGGGGACAAATTCACCCGCTCCACCTGCAGGGAAGACTTGTCATTGTTGCGCATCAGGATGTCCATATCCACGTTGCCGTCGGTTCGCGCGCATGCATGGACACTCCCGGGGACCTGGATCTGCACAGAAGTGGAGGCGGAATGGTCGGCAGCCTCGGGCGTATATTGGACGGCGAGCGTCACGCCCGCCAGATGTTCAGGGATCGCGACTTCGAACTGTCTGGACTCGGTCAGCGTTTGACCCGTCCCGTTCACCCACCAGCGCCCCGGCACCTCGGCGAACAGCTTTACCGTGCTCGGCGCTTTTTCCGCCGTAATCTTTTGGCCCGGGGAGAGCTTTTGACCCGATGCATCCTCACCCTGGTACAAATCGACGAACCCGATATGCAGCGTCGCGTGCCACTGCCAGAGATTCACGTCCTCCGGCGTAAACACCAGCTCGTATACGCCTTGGACCAGCCCGCCCGTTTGGAAGGTCTGATTTTTCCCGGTCAAAAGTTCGCGGCCGTTTTCCTTAAACGAGAGTTTCCACGTGCCCGGCACCGAAGCATAGTAGCTGCGGGAGCCAGACTTGCCGTAGATGTGGTCCGTAGCACCTGCGGCCAGCTGGACCTTATCAGCCGGGTTGCCGATAAAAATCAGGGGATACACTTCGCTCTCTACGCGGAAGCTCACATTGACGCTGCTCGATCTGCCGCTGCCATCTCTCACCACAAAGGTCAGGAGATGATTCCCGGGCGACAGCTGGCTGTCCGGTATCGTAAAGCGCGGTACCTGCCATCGAAGCTGCTGGGTATCACCATGTGTCTCCCTGGCGAATTCGGGCAGTTCCCGCTGATCCAGAAAGACTTGCATGCTGTTTTGATTGGGGCTTTGCGGACGCGCCTGATAGGTGGTCTGCACAATGTCGATATCGAGCGGGGTCTTGGGCGGCAAAATGAATTCGTTGTGCTTCACCCAGTTCAACCCGTCGGTTCCCACTCCTGCTACCTGATAGTCGTTAAAGATGATCATTTCATGAACGGGGGTTGTCTGCGGCCTCGCAGCCTGGCTATGTTGTTTTGCTGGTTCACCCGCACCCTGTACAGGAGTGACCATCGGGCCGGGAAAAACGCTGCCTGCGATCAGGCTGAGCAGCAGCGCAAAGATCATCTTCTTTTTCACAATCTGTCCTCTCACTTTCCTTCACGTTCCGCTATGCGCATCTCGCTGTTCTCGGTATCTGTTTATTCGACAAAATCCGAATCATTCCTTTGCGGGCTGCAAAAGGAAAAAGAATCCAAACGGATGCTACGTTGTCCCTTCCCGCAGAGCGGCGATCCCTTCCTGGCATACGCCGTACGAGTACCAGGAGCAGCCCTCGCAGAGGCGGGCCAGATCATCGGGATGGACCCGTTCTTTTGTCCACCGGATCAGCTCCGATTTGAGATACACTTCACCTGCCGCGATCCCGAGCTGCTGGATTACGTTTTGATCCAACTGCTGGACATGCGCTTCCGAATCGGAGGAAGCCTCGCAGCGATTTTCTCCCTTATTGGGACAAAACTGGCAGGTGTCATCCAGACCTTGCACGACACGAATCGAAAAATCCTGCCCAACGTCCCGTATTTTCTCCACGACTTCACTCATCTTCGCGACAAACGCCGGGCTGTAGCCCATTCCGCGAAAGCCGTGCACGCACAGCAAGTGATGTCCGCGCAGCGTTATCGGTTCCATCCGCCAAACCTCCTGTCTCCCGCTTTCAACCGTTCCGATTTGCCCGGGATCTCGCCCCGGAAAGCTGTGATCTTACGCTGATTGTATCACAAGATCGGTTTTCCCCATTTGGACAATCCTTTTTTACCCATAGGAAAAACCTATCGATAATCTTATCTAAATAGATTTGACATATAGGCTTTTCATCTGCTACAAACATACCAAGGAGGGATTCCGATGAGCATGTCAAACGCTTGGAATTCGCAATTGTACGACAACAAGATGAGCTTTGTCTCCGCCTTTGGGAAAGGCGTGCTGGAGTGGCTTCAGCCTGCACCTGGCGAGAAAATCCTCGATCTGGGGTGCGGAACTGGCGATCTGGCGCAAGAGATGGCGGCCGCCGGTGCCTATCCGACAGGGATCGACCATTCCGCAGAGATGATCGCCACAGCCAAAAAGAAATACCCGCACCTGCCGTTTTTGGTTGCAGACGCCCATACCTTTCGCACTGCTGAAGAATATGACGCGGTCTTTTCCAATGCCGCCCTGCACTGGATGAAGCAGCCGGAAGACGCGATCGAAAGCATCTGGCTGGCGCTTCGCCCCGGCGGACGCTTCGTCGCCGAGTTTGGCGGAGCAGGCAATGTGGAGCAGGTCGTCCATGCCCTGCGCGTCGTGCTGGCGTCCCGGGGAATCGATGCGGATCAGCGCATGCCGTGGTACTTTCCCAGCATCGGCGCCTATGCCACTTTGCTGGAGCGGCAAGGCTTCACCGTGACGATGGCCCACCTGTTTGAGAGGCCGACTCCCCTGGGGGATGGCGAAGCCGGTCTGAATCATTGGCTGCAGAGCTTTTGCGGTCCTTTCTTTGCCGGGATGCCGTCCTCTCAGATCAAAAGCGCCTGCCTGGAGATCGCCGAAGTGCTCCGCCCGCAGTTGTTTCAAGACGGCACCTGGGTCATTGACTACAAGCGGATCCGCGTCGCCGCCCTCAAGCCAGCTCGCTAGCCTGTGCAGACAAAAGATCGCCCGGCTGCCTTCCTCGGAGGGCGGACCGGGCGATCTGCATATCAATCGTTCTCTGGAAATCAGAAGTTGAGGACGACCTCTTCCCCAGCGCTCAGCCCGCTGACGATCTCCACGTACTCCGAGCCTTCGATTCCCACTGCGACTTCTTTGGGCATCGGCTCCCCGGTGTTCGGGTCTTTGACCATGACCGTCCCTTTTCCTTCTTCTACGATCTCGACAGCCTGGAGGGGCAAGCGGAGGACATTCTCTTTTTTATCGACGTAAATGTCGCAATCTCCCGTCATGCCGTGCTTCATTTCGCTGGTATCCGAGAGCTCGATCTTGACCGCGAAGCGAACCGTCTTGTCTTCCTTGGTCCCTTCTTTCGGCACTTCTACCACTTTTCCCTCAAACGGCTTGTTGCCAAACGCCGTCACGTACACCTCCGCGTGCTGACCCAGCTTAATCGACGGAATGTCCATTTCATCCACGGCGGCGACGAAATAGACGGCGCTGGTATCCATGATGATCGCGGCCGGTTTTCCGGAGTCAGGCGTCTCCCCTGCCGTCACATTCAGCTTGGTGATCACGCCGCTGATCGGTGCCGTCACCTGTCTCTTGGCAAGATCGCGCCGCTTCTGCTCCATGGTAAGCTGGGATTCGCGCAGGATGAGTTCTTTTTCCTTCAATTCCAGATCGACGGAGGACATGTCCATTTTCGCGATCAGCTGCCCTGCTTGGATCTCATCGCCATTTTCGATCTCCACTTTTCCTACTTTTCCGTGGGTTCCCGCATAAAGATCGATGTCGTCCGGATTTTCAAACGGCGTCGCGATCTGGCTCGCGAACAGGATTCCGCGCGGATCGGTATACTGCACCTCTCCCAGATCTCCGACGTAGATGGCTCCCGGTTTTTTTACCAGCACTTCTACATCGTGTACGCCGCCGACGCCTTTTTCCTTGGCGCCGGTCAAATCGATTTTGGTAATCGTGCCGTCGATATACGACAGGGAGGCGGAGAGAAAGACTTTTACCTGCTGGCCCAGCTTGAATCGTTCCGCTTCATACGCGGTGAACTTCCCTGTAATTTTGAGATAGTCGGTGTTGACCATTTTGGCGACGATCGTCTCCGGCGTGACCTGATCGCCTTCTTTGATCAGCACCTCTTTGATTTTGCCGCCCTTTTCTGCGGTGATCCTGTCCTTTTTGTTACGGATCTCAGCGAGCTCCTTCTCGGCCCTGATGATGCTCAGCTCCTGCTTTTGCAGCTCCAGCGCGGCGTCCGACCCGTCGATGGAGAAAAGCGGATCGCCTTTGGACACGCGCTGCCCTTCTGTGACGAATACTTTTTCTACCTTGCCGCTGAGCTCCGGCTTCACTTCTTCCCGCGCTTTGGCCTCTACGGTCCCGGCGGAAAAGATCGCCTTGCTCACTTCTCCCATCTCCACCGCAACTGTCGGCAGCGGCGGCGGCTGATCCTGCGGCATCTCTCCCGACGTTTCGCCGCTCTTCAACTTCGTATAGCCAAAAACGCTTCCTCCGCCAAGCAGTACCAGGGCGGCCGCTATGATGATCCATTTCTTCTTTTTTGTCATCTTTCGTAACCCCACATTTCCTTAGTCAGATCGTATCGCTTGCAGTGCACTCAAACGGGATGCGCGAATCGCCGGGAAGATCCCCGCGAGCAGCCCGATCACAAAGGCAAACCCGATGGCGAACAGCGCGAGCCATGTCGGAATCACAGCGAGATTGGACATCTCTCCGCCGCCGCCGCCCATCATAAATCCGTCCATCATCCCGCCTGCTTTGCCGAAGTAGTTCACCAGCGACACGGCGCCCCAAGCGAGCCCCAGCCCGGTCAGGCCGCCGATCAAGCCGATAAATCCGGACTCCATCAGGAAGAGCCAGCGAATATTGTAGACGGTGGCCCCGATGACCTTCATAATCCCGATCTCTTTGGTCCGCTCCAGAATGGACATGATCATCGTATTGACGATCCCGATCGACGCGACCAAGAGCGAGATGGCAGCGATCCCGCCGAGAATGAGCTGGATCACGAAGAAAAATTTGTTGATCTGCTCCAGTTCGCGAGCGGGGGACCAGACCTCAAAGCCCTTCTTTTTCAGGTCGGCCACGACGCTCTCTACCATTTCCCGCGACTCTACCTTGACGGTAAGCTCATCAAAGACGAATTCGTCCTGCTCCCGGTCGCGGGTCCGTCTGGAACTGCCTTCGCCAGACTGGTCTCCCCGATCCCGGTTCAGCCAGTCATTCATCTCTTTGATCAGACTGAGCGGCGCATAGGCGACATTTCCATAGCGCCAGTTATCCGACTTTTCCAGCTGGCCGACCACGCGGACCCGGACGTCCTTTTTCTCCAGCTTCAGTTCGTCGTCGATCATGTATTCGCGGGTCAGGACAATGGTCGCGGCCTTGCCGACGATGTCAAACGGAGCCGGTCCTTCCTCTCCGCCACCGCCCCTGCCCATCCGGGGCGGGGGGAAATTCTCCGGCGGGGAGTTGCCCGCATTTCTCATCCGCGCCTCCCGCTTTTCTTTTTCCACGTCTCTCATCTCGCGCGGAACGTAGTAGGAGACGACGATCTCCTGGGGAGAACCGGACAGGTACTCGCCTTTTTCAATCTCGTTTTTGCGGTAAGCGGCAGACTCCTTGACATCGACACCCACCAGCTCGACGTAGCCTTCCCGCCTGCCGACTTTCAGCTTCGTCCCGCCATGCAAGCGCTTGATCGGCATGACCGCCTCTACGCCGGGAATGGCTTTCAGCTCTTGAATCGCCGCCATGTTCAGCTTCTTCCGCTCGTCTTCCGGAATCATCCGGTCCTCTTCCTGAATGTAAAAGGCTGGCTGCACGTCCAGCTCCATCAGATTCCCGAAGTTCTCCAAACTTTTCACGGCATTTTCCTTCAGTCCCAAACTGAGCGCAATCATCGACACGATCGCCGCTGTCCCGATCATCACCCCTACAGAGGTGAGCGCGGTCCGAAGCTTCATGCGCCACAGGTTCCTCCACACAATCCGAAAAGAGTCCAATAATTTCACGTCTGTTTCACCTCATACCCTGTCACGCCGGTCTCGTCCGCCTCTGCACTACTCGTCCGTCCTGCAGATAGATCACCCGGTCGGATTGCTCGGCTACTTCCTGCTCATGCGTAACGATAATAAATGTGGTATTGCTCTCCCGATTCATCCGCCGCATCAGATCGAGGATTTCCTGCTCCGTTTTGCTGTCGAGGTTGCCCGTCGGCTCGTCAGCGAGCACGATGCTGGGATTGTTGACCAGCGCCCTGGCAATACTGACACGCTGCTGCTGTCCGCCGCTCAGCTCGTTCGGCCGGTGATCCAGGCGTCCTTCCAGCCCCATGCGCTCCAGGATTTCGGCTGCCCGCGCTCGTCTCTTTTTCCGGCTTTCCCCGGCAAAAATCAGCGGAAGCTCCACATTTTCCAGCGCGGTAAGCCCTGGCAGGAGATTGTAGGACTGAAAGATAAAGCCCATGCATCTGCGTCGAAACAAACAAAGCTCATTTTCGCCAAACCGCGAAATCTCTTCGCCGCTCACGAAAATTTTCCCCTCATCGGGCTTCGTCAGTCCCGCGAGCAGGTTCAGCAGGGTAGACTTCCCCGAACCTGAAGACCCGCACAGCGCTACAAACTCTCCTTTTTTGATGTGGAGGTTAATATCATAGAGGACAGGGACCTTGATCTTCCCCGTCGTGTAGCTGTGGTTGACGTTTTCTACCGTCAATTCTCCCTCTCCGTTGGCCATCTCTCTCGTACACCCCATTTTTCTTTTGACATTTTTGGAAGAATCATTTCATTGTATATAGACGAAAAAGCAGGAAAAACGTAACAGTTGCTTTTTTAAAAGTTTGGGACCAAGACGTTCACAGCTTGGCAACAGGTTCTTCATCAATCCGTAATATTCCGTTAGCCAAATCATGCCAGTCCCTTGATACAATGGAGATGTGTAAAGAAAACACGAGAGGGCAGAGTGCAGATGAATATCTATCGCTTTTTATTTGAAACAGCTACACGTCAATGGGTGGAAGTCATCAAGGCAGGGAGCATGTTTGAAGCAGCCAAAGAAGCAAGAAAGCTGGCCCGTACGAGGTCGAAAGCCATGTCCACTCCGATCCGTTTCTCTTTTCATCACATTGCTTCCGGATATAAATAACGAAGACATTCGATTCGAGAGCCGTATGCGCTCTGATTGCCAACCACCATTCCTTGCGGGAGCTGGTGGTTTTTTCATGCTTCACCCGCTTATTGACACCTGTCTTTTTTTCCTCTTCAATAAAGATAGGAAAAGTCGGCTTCGCCACTTTGGACCAAGCCGCCTTTGCACTTATTTTCATATTTCATTTCACCGCAAACGGACCGTTTGCGATACAGAGGGGATAGCGCCATGACCATGAAAAAAGCATTGACCATCGCAGGATCTGATACCAGCGGCGGGGCTGGCATTCAGGCAGACCTGAAAACGTTTCAGGAGCTTGGGGTATTCGGGATGACCGCCTTGACCGTCATCGTCGCACAAGACCCGCATAACTCCTGGTTCCATGAAGTGTTTCCGATTGAACTGAATACGCTGGAAAAACAGCTGGAGACGGTTCTCTCCGGAATCGGAGTGGATGCCGTCAAGACCGGGATGCTGGGGACGACGGAGCTGATCGAGCTGGCCGCCAAAAAAATCGATCAGTACCAGCTGAAAAACGTGGTAGTCGACCCGGTGCTGGTCTGCAAGGGAGCCGACGAAGTGCTCCATCCAGAGAACGCGGACAGTCTGCGCGAGGTGCTGGTGCCGCGTGCGACCGTCGTGACGCCGAACCTGTTCGAAGCCGGACAGCTTAGCCAGATGGGAGCGCTGAAGACGGTTGAGGACATGAAGGAAGCGGCCAAGCGGATCCACGACAAAGGGGCGAAATACGTCCTGGTTAAAGGCGGCGGCAAGCTGGCTCATGAAAAAGCCGTCGACGTCCTCTACGATGGTGAAACCTTTGACATCCTGGAAGCGGAGCGTTTTGACACGACCTTCACGCATGGCGCGGGATGCACCTATTCCGCCGCCATCTGCGCCGAGCTGGCCAAAGGACAGTCCGTCCGCGACGCTGTTTACGTAGCCAAGGAATTTATTACGGAAGCGATCCGCCACTCCTTCCAGCTGAATGAGTATGTGGGGCCGACCCATCACGGCGCTTATCGCCAACTGAAAAAATAGCTGAGAGCACAAAACAACACCCACCCTCTGCATGGAGAAGGTGGGTGTTGTTTTGCCTCGCCCCTGTACCGGTTGTGCCGGGGACTAGGCTTTCTTTTTCAAAGCCAAATTCGGCTGCGGCGCATGCGGCTGCTGTACCTGCGGCGTCTGCTTGCGCAACGAACTGATGGAAAAGACAAGCAACGCACTCCAGATGAAGCCAAAGCTCAGCCAATGGGTCGACGTGAATGGCTCGTGAAACAGAAAAACGGCGAGCAACAGCGAAATCGTCGGGGACAAGTATTGAATAAAACCCACGGTCGAGAGCGGCAAACGCTTGGCCGCCCGGGCAAACCAGTAGAGCGGCAGCGCGGTCGCCACGCCTGCGGAAGCCAGCAACGCCATTTGCCAGCCTTTTAGGAGGGTGACGGTCTCCTGCCCGTTCACTTGAAGCGTAAGCAAATAGACGAGCGCAATCGGCGCGATGAACAGCGTCTCCCAGGCGAGACTCATCATCGACTCCAGCTGCACCTTCTTTTTCGCCAAACCGTACAAAGCAAAGGTGAGCGCGAGCGAGATCGCCACCCACGGGACCTTCCCATAGTTGATCGTCATGACCGTGACTCCGACGGCGGCCAGTCCGATCGCGATCCACTGTCCTGCCCGGAGCCGTTCTTTTAAAAAGAGGACGCCGAACAACACGCTCAAGAGCGGATTGATGTAATAGCCCAGGCTGGACTCCAGCACATGATCGTTGTTGACCGCCCAGATGAAGATCAGCCAGTTGCCGCTGATGATCAGCGAACTGATAAACAGCGTGGCCCAGGTCTTTTTCCCCGATACCGATTTGCGCAAATTCCGCAGCTTTCCGGTGATCTGAAGGATGGCGACTACAAACACCGCCGACCAGAAGACGCGATGCGCGAGTATCTCCCAGGCACCCATTTTCTCGAATACCTTCCAATAGATCGGCAGCAGTCCCCACATCAGGTAGGCCGCTGCCGCGTACAAGACCCCTTGTTTCATATCGTATGTCCCTCGCTTGCCGTACGTCTTTTCACATCCGAATCTGTGACTCTCCCCAGTGTAAACGATAGGGGGCGCTCCCATCTATCTATTTACGCGATGCATAAGCACAACAAAGGCATCCAAAATCTCCAATTGTAACTCTTTTCATTCCATAGTACAATTGTTCCGTTCGAAAATGTTTAGTCAGAAGAAAGGAAGTTCAATCATGTCATACTGGAGATACGTGCTTGTCATTCTTGCGGGAGCTGTGAGCTACGGGGTTCTCTCTGTTTTTATGAAAGCAGCCTTTCGTGCTGGCTTTACCCCTGTTGAATTAAGTGCGAGTCAGTTAATCTTTGGCGGTCTGCTCATGTCAGTCATCGCCTTTTTTATATCCAAGGAGCGCTTTCGCTGGCGCTATCTGTACCTCTTGCTGCCGGTCAGCCTGATGATGGCCTCTACCAGCTTTTTCTACCATCAGGCGGTGAGCCGCCTCTCCGCTTCTCTCGCCATCGTCCTGCTGTTCCAGTTTACCTGGATCGGCGTCCTGATCGAATCGATCGCGGATCGCAAATGGCCCACGCGCGGGCAGTGGCGCTCTCTAGTGCTACTGGGAATCGGCACGCTCATGGCCAGCGGACTGAATCTGGGCAGCTTGGAGTCGGTCAGCATCTACGGCTTGGCGGCGGGACTTCTCTCGGGAGCGACTTTTGCCGGGGTTATTTTTTTGAGCGGTCGCCTCGTCCCAGACATGAATCCCTATCTGCGGAGCGCCGTCTCGATCAGCTTGGCCGCCGTCCTGTTGTCGTTCGTATATCCTCCGTCCTTTCTGGTGAACGGCAGACTGTGGGACGGTCTTCTCCCTTATGCGCTCTTGGTCGGCTGCTTCGGTTCGGTAATCCCGATCCTCTGCCTCGCCATCGGCGTGCCGCGTCTGGGCAACGGACTTTCGACGATCCTCAGCGCTGCCGAGCTGCCGACTGTGGTCCTGCTCTCCAGCTTTGTCCTGCATGAGCAAGTGACGGGCGCACAGTGGGCCGGCGTCGCTCTCATCCTGCTGGCGATCACCCTGCCGCAGCTCGGTCAAAGACCTGCTCGCCGTCCTGCTCGCCACATCCTGAGTCGCAGCAGGAGCTGAATGCGCAGCTTTTCCGGGAACTACATGTCGCAATTTGAGGCGCGCCAAACGGTGGTGATCATCGTTTGGCGCGCTTTTTTTGCGGGAAGGGTCTTTTTTCGCCGGCGGGAACACCAAAAAACCCAGCACCTGCCTCTTCGGCAAATACTGGGCTTGCATCCGTTTTGTGTGGCACGGCGTCAAAAGCGTGCCGGCTGCATGGAGGTTCGGTAAATGGAGCGGGTGATGGGAATCGAACCCACGCGACCAGCTTGGAAGGCTGGAGTTCTACCATTGAACTACACCCGCATGCAGCGGTCGATTTTCCCCGAGGAAAATCTTGATGGTCGGGAAGACAGGATTTGAACCTGCGACCTCTTGGTCCCGAACCAAGCGCTCTACCAAGCTGAGCCACTTCCCGATTTCATAGCGATTGAAAAAATGAAAAATGGTGCGGTCGAGAGGACTTGAACCTCCACGGTGTTGCCACCACTAGAACCTGAATCTAGCGCGTCTGCCAATTCCGCCACGACCGCATTGCATATTCTGGCGGATGGAGTGGGATTTGAACCCACGAGACGAGTCATCCCCGTCTACACGATTTCCAATCGTGCTCCTTCGGCCACTCGGACATCCATCCAATTCGAGAGCATTTCTATCAGCAATGCCCGCCAACAAAATAGATTCTAACATAGCAGCCGATCATTTTCAAGAGGAATTCTTTGAAAAAATTCCATTCCGTTTCCGTCCGCTCCCCTCCGGCGTTCTACGAGGAAACAGGGGAAACAACTAACATTTTTTCTCTGTTTTGTCACATTTCCCCTGATTTTTTCCTCCATAATCTGTTACTCTATTCTCTGGTCAAGGAGGAATGATTTCATTGGAAATACACATACGGACGAACGTGGACGCAGCTGCCCGCCTGCTTTCCGAAATATCCATTCACGGGATCGCGCATTACGCTGTTCGACCGGTCGACAGAGAACAGGTGGAAATCGTTTTTCTGTCTCTTTCGGAACACCAGAAAAAGCTGCTCGCCTATTCGCTCAAGAAGTACCGCTATATTGCCACGATGATCGGGTAATGCACAGCTCTTCACCTTACGCCGCCATACTGCTCCTTCTCACCTTCCTGCTATGATTCCGCAAATTCTTTACTTCATCACCGCGACAACGCCATCACGAAGCAGATCTTCCGCTCTCACTGCCGCCAATTGATTCAACAGTTCCACCTGAAAGCTTCCGGGACCCCGTTGTGCCGTTTTTTGCGCTGCCAATTGGGCGGCGACACCGTAGCTGATCAGTGCGGAGGCTCCGGCCAGCAAGACGTCTTTCTCCACCGCCAAGAATGCGCCGATGAGCGAAGACAACAAACAGCCCGTACCGGTCACGCTGGTCAAAAGCGGATGGCCGTTTTTGATCAGGCAGGTGTGCTGCCCATCGGTGATGATGTCTTCTTTTCCGGTGATGACGACGTGGGTCGCCCATTGCCTTGCCGCTTTTTGAGCGAGCGCCGCCTTGTCTTGGCTGTGCTCGTCTACGCCTGCATCGACACCCTTGATCTCCCAGTCTTCGCCGACCACATGCGCGATTTCGGCCGCATTCCCGCGCAGGAGCGTCACCCTGACCTCGCGGAGAATCCGTCTGGCCGTCTCTGTTCGGTACGGTGTCGCTCCGGCCCCGACCGGATCAAAGACCACGGGCACCTGATGGGCATTCGCCGAGCGACCGGCCACGATCATGGCCTCCACTTCCGCCGGATTCAACGTGCCGATATTCAGCACCAGTGCCCCCGCGATCTTGGCCATGTCCGCCACTTCTTCCTGGGCGTACGCCATGACCGGGGAGGCTCCCAGAGCCAACAGTCCATTGGCGGTGAAATTGGTGACCACCACATTGGTGATGTTATGGACGAGCGGCCGCTGCTCCCTTACCCGCTCCAGCAGACCAGATGCTTGCTGCAAATCAACCATGCTTGCTTCACTCCTGCTTCTTCTAGTGATTTATGATAGAACACCTAACGCCGAAAAAAATGACTGCGGAAAAAGCACAGAAAAACCGCAAGCCCTGTATCGACTCGCGGTTATTCCGGTGAGCGGAAGCATTCCGGCATCCTCCTGCTCCCTGCTCATGACGCGGAACCGACACTTTGCACATGTCCATCCACTGCGTCTTCCTCTGTCAGCGGCGCTTTGCCCACTGTCCAGGTAATGATCCGGCTGGCAATCACGACGGCCAGGACGGTATAAAACACTTCGCCCACAGGCAGGTACAAAAACGAGAGGGCCAGCACCATGCAGTCCAAAAGCAAGAAGATCGTCCCGATCGACAGGCCCGTGTACTTGCTCAAGAGAACCGACATGATGTCGTCGCCGCCTGTGGCAGCTCCGTACCGCAGGACGATCCCTGTCGCCAATCCGGTCAAGAGGCCGGACAGCACGGATGCCGCAATCATGTAGTTGCCCAAATCTATGACGATCGGTGAAAAACGTTCAAATAACTCGTAAAACCCGGAAAACGCGACCGAAGCGATCATCGTATTCCAGATGAACCGGCGCCCTTTGATCAGCCACGCCATGATAAACAGCGGGATGTCGAGAGCCAGCATGGTCGCCGCCGGCGGCAGGTTGAATCCGTATTTGGCCAAAAGCGCCAGACCGACAAATCCGCCTTCCGACAAATGGTTTTGAAAATTGATATGGTAGTACGCAAACGCTAACAGACAAGCTCCAAACAAAATCAAACTAAGCTCAGCAAACTGTTTTCGTAACGGCTTTGCTCTCCTCATCTTCAATTCCTCGCAATGTCATCGGTTTTGGCCTGGACGACCAACCGACCACGGAGGAACCTCTGACATACAGACAGCGTTCCATGTTTATTTCCTCACTTTCGCAGCTGGTTAAGTCGTCCTCGCGACGATCGACAAGCTGCGACGCTATGTGTAGGAGAGATCATAACGTTTCCATACGCTCCTATACGGAACCATTGGTATCCTGATCCTTTCCTTCTGAGTTGCCTTTATTCTACCACAAAAAATGGAACTTCTCGAACGCGGCTATCCCCGATAGCTCCGCGAAATCAGCCGTATTTTTGATTTTTGGCCAATGGCTCTGGGGGTTGATCAGGAAATTGCAGCGAAACGACGGGGTTTTCTCCGCTTTGCTCGCTTTTTCCGCTCAAAAGCGGAGCGCACTCCTCACGTTCTCTGCCCGTTTGTCCTGAAGCCAGCAGGATACTTGATGATCAGGAGCCAAGCTCGTCACCTCAGGGGAAAAATGATGACACACCTTCATCACGTACGGACAGCGCGGGGCAAAGGAGCATCCCCCTGCCAGCCTGGTCGCATCGGGAGGCGAACCCGGTATGGGCACCAGCGGCTCGGAACGGTCCGCATCGAGCCGGGGCATGGATGCGAGCAGGCCTTTGGTGTAGGGGTGCTGCGGATTGGCGAAGATCTCCCGAACGGGACCGATTTCCACGATTTCCCCCGTATACATGACGGCTACGCGCTGCGCCATATGGGCCACCACCCCGAGATCATGCGTGATCAGAATGATGGCCGTGCCTGTCTTTTGCTGAAGATCGCGCATCAGATCGAGGATCTGCGCCTGGATGGTGACGTCGAGCGCTGTCGTCGGCTCGTCGGCGATCAGCACTTTGGGCCGGCAGGCGAGCGCGAGCGCGATGACGACGCGCTGCCGCATCCCGCCGGAGAATTGGTGCGGATAGGCGTCGATCCGCTCCGCTGCTTGCGGGATGCCGACCATCTCCAGCATTTGCACCGCCTTTTGCTTCGCTTCCGCTCTCGTCAGCTTTTCGTGTCTGGCCAGTCCCTCCATGATTTGACGGCCGATTTTCATCGTCGGATTAAGCGAGGTCATCGGGTCTTGAAACACCATGGAAATCTCCTTTCCCCGCAGCCTTTGCAGCTGGCGCGGGGAATAGGAGAGCACATTTTCCTTCCCGTAGCGAATTGCTCCGTCCGTAATTTTTGCCGTCTGGGACGGCAGCAAGCGCAGCACGCTTTTGGCCGTCACCGATTTGCCCGAGCCGGATTCGCCGACGATGGCCAGCGTCTCCCCTTTTTCCAACTGAAAACTGACTCCCCGCACGGCATTGACCACCCGGTTCTGGGAGTGAAATGAGACGTGCAGGTTCTCCACAGTCAGGATCGGATCGTTTATCATGGTCTCCTGTTCGCCTCCTATTTCTTCATCCGCGGGTCCAGCGCATCTCTCAGTCCGTCCGCCAGCAGATTAAAGCTGATCATCAGCGCGCTGATGATGACGCCGGGAAAGACCAGCTTGTAGGTAAAATACCGCATCGACACGTAGCCGTCCTGGATCAATACGCCCAGCGAGGCCAGCGGCGGCTGCAAGCCCAGTCCGATAAAGCTGAGGAATGCTTCGAAAAAGATCGCGGTCGGGATCGTAAACATCAGCGTCACCAGGATCGGTCCGACCGCATTAGGCAGCAGATGCTTCACAATCAAGCGGCGGTTGGAAGCCCCCAATGCCCGTGCAGCCAGCACGAATTCCTGCGCCTTGATCTGCAGCATCTGCCCCCGAACCACCCGGGCCATCCCGACCCAGCCGGTAATAATCATCGCCAGCACAATCGAGAATATCCCCTGGTCCAGGATCAGGATAAACAGGATGATCACGATCAGATTGGGGATGCCGACCAAGACCTCGATGATTCGCTGCATCGCATTGTCGATCTTTCCCCCGTAAAAAGCGGAAATCCCTCCGTACACCACGCCGATCAAAAGATCGAGAAAGGCCGCCAACAGCGCAATGCCAAGCGAAATTTGCGTCCCTTTCCATACGCGGGTCCACAGATCGCGGCCGAATTCATCCGTTCCAAACCAGAAATGCTCCGTGATTCCCCTTGCCTCGTATTGATCGACGCCGCGGGCGTCCCTGCCGTCGAAACCGAGCCATTCCAGGCCGGCAATCTTTGGCGGGAGATTGGAGTGGAGCAGATTTTGCTCGTCATAGGTGCGTCCCGACAGTTGCGGACCGACCAGCGCGAGAGCCGAGATCACGAGGATGATGCACATCGCCAGCAGCGTCCCTCTGTTTTTTAACAGGCGCCACCAGGCATCCTTCCAGACGGAGACGGCATCCCCCGTCACCTGCTCCTGCAGGCGGACATCGACCGGCTCATGCACGAAAAGGTCATCCGTCACCTCTGCAAGCGGGTGGACAGATGCGGGAGGCTGCGGCATGCGGGCCAGCTGCGGGAGTTGGTTCTTTTCCAGCTCGGCGCTCATTTTGTCCCCCCTCCTCTCACGCTGATGCGCGGGTCCAGAAGGCCGTACAGGATGTCAACCAAAAACACCATCAGGATAAAGAGCACGCTGTAAAACAAGGTGATGCCCATGATGACACTGTAGTCATTGACGAGAATGGACAGGGTAAATTGCTCGCCCAGTCCGGGGACAGAGAAAATCTTTTCGATCACCAGAGTGCCCGTCATGATGTTGATAGCCAGCGGCCCCAGCATGGTCACTACCGGGATCAGCGCATTGCGCAGCACGTGCTTGACGACCACCCCCGACTCCGTGAGCCCTTTGGCCCGGGCAGTCATGACGTAATCCTGACTGATCACATCCAGCATCTCCGTGCGGATGAATCGGGCGACAGTGGCAATCACGGTCACAGACAGAGCCAGCGTCGGCAGGATGGTGTACTCATACCCCTTCCACAGCGCGGGCGGCAACAGCCCCCACTTCAAGCCCAGGTAGTATTGCAAGAGTGCCGCAAAGACAAAGGAGGGAATCGACATCCCCAAGACGGCCAGCGTGACCGAGGTGTAATCCCAGACACTGTTGTGGCGGAGGGCCGAGATGATGCCCAAAACCATCCCGATGACCGTTCCCACCACCAAGGCCTGAAAGCCGATCAGCGCGGACGGGCCAATCCGCTCAAAGATCACCTCGGTTACGCTGCGCCCCATGTATTTAAACGACATGCCCAGGTCGCCCTGGAGCAGATTGGTCAAATATTTGACGTACTGGATCGCAACAGGCTGGTCCAGCCCGTATTTGGCCCGCATGTTTTCGAGCTGCTGCTCATTTAGGCGGTCGGCATTGGTAAAGGGGGTACCCGGGAGCGTCTTCATCAAAAAGAAGGTCGCCGTCGCGATCACAAACAGGGTGACCAGCATGTATCCAATCCGCTTCAACAAATAAGCCCCCATGTGTTCACCTCGTCTTTCTATCTGGTTGTCCCTTTCTCAATCGATTGGACACAATCAAAAGTTCCCGCTTTCCCGGGGAGATAGGGGAAAAGAGGATGAGCAAGCGCCATCCTCTTTTTCCAGAAGATCGATCGTTTCCAAAGAGAGGTTACGGACTGACGATATCCACCCACTGGTAGTTGTACTTCGGCGCGGTCGGCAGGACGACGTAATCCTTCACGGTCGGCCGCTGCAAAATCGCCAGACCTTCCTGATAGAGCGGCGCGATGGCGACATCCTCTACCAAGAGCATCTTCTCCAGCTCCAGCATGATCTGGAAGCGCTTGGAGAGGTCTGTCTCCGTCTTCGCTTGTTTGACCATCTCATCGTATTTCGGATTGGAGTATTTCATCCGGTTGGCAGAGCCGCCCGTCACCCACATGTCGAGGTAGGTCATCGGGTCCGAGTAGTCAGGTCCCCAGCTGGAGATCGAGATATCGTAGGTGATTGCCTTTTCCAGCTCCAGGCGCTGGCTCGTCGGGACGGACTTCAGTTCCATCGTAAAGCCGGGCAGATTCTTTTCCAGCTGATTCTTGAGGAACTCGCCCACTTTTTTCTGCTGATCGGTGTCGGCCAGGTTCAGCGCTACCTTTACCTCGCTGACGCCTACTTCCTGCAGCCCTTTCTTCCACAGTTCCTGGGCTTGCTCTACCGTGCCTTTGTTGATCTCTCCGTTCAGCTCCCGGTAGTCTTTGCCTTCCGGCGAGAAGAAGAAGCCGCCTGGCACCACTCCGTACAGAGGCGTAGCGCCGTCATTGAGGATCACGTTGGTCAACCCTTCCTTATCCCAGGCCATGTTGATCGCGCGGCGGATGTTGGCATTGGCGAGCGCGGGATGCGTGTGGTTAAACCGGAGGAAGCGGATGGACGGGTCCTTGATCGTCGTGAACCCTTCCTTGTCGCGGTACTGATCCACAAAAGAGGAGTTGAGGGAGACCCTGTCCAGCTGTCCGGATTCATACAGGGTCAGCGCCGTCGCCACATCTTTCACGACATAGACATCGATTTGATCCACTTTGATTTTATCCGTCTCCCAGTAGTGAGGGTTCTTTTCAAAGGTCCAGCCTTGCTCATGCTTCCAGTCTGTCAGCATGAAGGGGCCGTTGTAGAGCGTCGTATTGTACTCCAGCCCGAACTTGTCTTTCTGGCTTTCCACGAACTCCTTTTTCTGCGGGAAGAAGGTCGGGAAAGAAAGCAGCTGGTTCAACAGCGGATTGGGGTACTCCAGCTTTACCTCCAGCGTCCGCTCATCCAGTGCCTTTACCCCCAGCTCCTCCGGCTTTTTTTCGCCTTTCTGGATTTGGGGAGCATGGAGAATCGCCGCTGTCTCAAACATGAAGCTGTAATGGCCCGCTTCCTCGTAGACCCGCTTCCAGGCGTATTCGAAATCATGGGCGGTGACCGGGTCGCCGTTGCTCCATTTGGCATTCGAGCGGATCGTAAAGGTGTGAACCAGGCTGTCGGGACTGACGTCATGCTTTTCCGCCATCGCCAGGTACGGCTGGCTGTTGGGGTCTCTGCGGTACAAGCCCTCCATGCTGTTGTTCAGCACGGCAAAAGAAGCGCTGTCGTGCGCGTGCGCGGTGTCCAGCGTCGGCACCTCATCCGTCTCGTAGATGCGCAAAACCTTTTTCGCCGCAGGCTGTTGCGAAGGCTGTTCTGCGGTGCCTGGCGTCTGGGTATTGGTATTGCTCTGTTCCGAGTTAAAATTGCAGCCGCTCACAGTAAAGGCCAGTAAAAATGCGAGAACAAGCGAAACGCTCTTTTTTATGTGGATCATGTTTGCCTCCTCCCCCACCTTTCAAATTTGTCGTACTTTGCCAGCTATTCCATTTTTGTTACGATATACTAACAACAAAATACTATTATTCTGAATTGTCAGTCAAGTTTAATTTCAAAAAAATGCTGTTTTCTTTGGAATTTTATTTCTTTATTCTTTGACAAGATTCGAGTTTTTTCGGGAAAGGAGTGGGGTCTATGCGTAGCCAACCTCTTCGCAGCACTTTTCACATGCTCTCCAGCCTCGCCGGACCGCCCCTGTTTGCCACGCTGTATGCACTCTTTTTCGCGAATCAGCCTACGTGGCAGGGATGGGTAGACGGCCTTTCCTACGGGTCTTTGCTGGTCCTGATGGCTTGGGGCGTCCTGTTTGTGATTCACGGGGGGTTTTTTACGGCTTTTTGGCTGAGCTGCAAGCGTTTTTTCGCATCGTGGCGGCGGCAGGAAGATTTCCTGCGGCAAGTCGAAGGAACTGCTGATCCCTATATGGGGGCCGGGGACGAAAAACAGGAAAAAGCCGTGTACCAGGCGGAACCTGTTTCACACGGCTTGCTTTTATGGGCAGGTGTCGGCTATTTTTTGCTGAGCTTTCTCTGTTCACTCTCGGTCTCTCTGTAGACAAACGAGAAAGCCGGATCCGGCTCTATCATTCCGACTTGGAGAGAAACCCGATCGGCTTCTTGGGCTCAATCGGATTGACCCGCTTGACGGCCATGAGGAGAAAGCTGATTTGGGAGACATGCTGAATCAACTCCACTAACGATCCATTTTCCAGCGTTCCGTAAAAACGGATCAGACTCGGGTCGCAATAGCCCAAATGGGTGACGTGGAAGGTGATCGACTGGCCAAAGCTCACCAGGCGCATGGCCACTTGATGCTCTTCGTCCAGATTCCTGTCAAACTCGTTGATCATCGTGATCAGCCGCTGGCAAAATTGACTCGCCCGTTCGGCATCCATGCCTTCGTATGGCAAAGACAGATCCGATTCCTGATTCACGACCTGCGGCAACGGCCTGGATAGGTGGTTCATCATCGCTCGCGCCCCCCTCTCATTTGTACAGCAGCAGCTCTTGCTTCTATCCTATCATTTCTATGAAGCTCCTGGAAAGGCGGGATTTTACCCAACCAGGAGAGTTTTCAGGCAACTCTTTTTCATGCAATCCGTATAGCTGAATGAGCAAGACAGCAAATGGATCTGGAGGGGTGGCAGTGGGACTCTTTCGTCGATTTTTTTCTCGATACTCATGTCTGGTGTACATCGCAGTTGGCGATGAAGCCTATGCGCGGATCTCGGGCAAGCTGCACAACCACGGCGTTCGCTACCGGACCAAATCTCCCCTGGGAAATGTGTGGAACAACGCTTCCCACACCTTTCCTCCTCGCTCTGAAATGTTTACCTATGAATTCTATGTCATGCCGGAGGATGAGCATAAAGCCTTGCATGCCATTCACAGCTAAGACTTGCGCCACGACCTTCATCGCCCTTTTGCCGCCTGCCCCACGCCCTGTAACCGGTGCAAACAGCAGGAAATGTAAAAACGAAGCAGAACATGAAGAGTTAAGCATCGTAACAACCGGTCCCGACGAGGTCCCCGGAATCAACGGCGGCATATCGCTCGGACCGAAGGATTATCCCCATGGGATCAGAATCACGATCGAAGTCGATTCGATCGATGAGGTGATCGCCCGGGCCGTCGGGCAGGGTGCCCAGATCGTTCGGGAAAAGATTAGTTCGATGACTTCTACTTGGCCTATCTGGCTGATCCTGTCGGATTGGGGATCGGTTTGATTCAGCAAAAAAAGTAGGGTCATTGCTAGATTTTGTTTGCCTAATTGCATGGAAAGGGAGGGGCGCTGGTTGGAACTCAAGCAACTGGAGTATTTTTTAGCCCTCGCACAAGAACTGCACTTTACCAAAGCGGCCGAAAAAGTGGGGATCTCCCAGCCCTCTCTGCGTCAGCAAATCCGCATCTTGGAAGCCGAGATCGGCATGCCGCTTTTCGATCGGATCGGCAAAAAAACGGCGTTAACTGAGGCGGGACACATTCTGCGCAGCCATTCACAGCGCGTATTTCACGAGTTAGCCCAAGCCCGGGCCGCCATCCGCGAACTGCAAGGCATCCAAAGAGGGAGGCTGTCGATCGGTTCCCTGCTGACCGTCTCCCATTACCTCTTGCCTCCCGCAATTTTCTCTTTTCACGAGCAATATCCCGGCGTAGAGCTATCCGTGCTGGCTATGCGGACGGGCGACATTCGCGCCGCTCTGTTGGAAAATCAACTGGATATGGGCATTGTTTTCCTGCCCATGCTCGACGAAGAGCTGGAAAGTCACCCTTTGGCAACAGAGGAGCTGGTCCTCGCATTTCTCGGGAATAAAGAGGTTGCTGCGATTCCCTTCTCCGCTCCGATCAGAAGAGAGATCGCCTACGGCTTTGCGCACATCTTCCATGCTCGCACCAAAGTTGATGTGGTAAACGGCACCATTCAACACCAGCGCCGGCACGGATTGGACGCCGATGCGTTCCGCCTCCTCAATCTTGTCCGGCTGATCGGCGAAATGAATCACTTCTACCTCCGTTTTCGAGCGGTCCAGATACTGCAAGAGGGCTTGCTGGGCATCTACGCAAACGGTGCATCCCGCGTGATAAAACGTTGCTTTTGTCATGGTATTCTGTCCTCCTCTCGTATTTGATACAGGGGCCCCGTATCTATTACGTTAGCGGTTTGGAAAGATCGGTTCAATTTCAAATCCACTATCATTAGCATTGGGTTTTCCTATGATCCTGACATATTAACGCGGTTCGCTGCTGGAAATCCTTGCACAAATCACTTGAAACCTCTCCACATTAGGGGTATGATGGTCTCGTAATCACCAACACATACGCACGGGAGCTTGGAGATGACCAGGCTGAGAGGACGGCTACTCTGTCGTCGACCGTTGAACCTGAACTGGGTAATGCCAGCGGAGGAATTGTCTATATGACTCGAAAGGACGTTGTCTGTTTTTTCTGGATCTTTGTCCTTTTCGCTCTCGCGTCTGGCGTCGCAGGTCTTCCTGCGGCGTTTCCTTTCGTCATTGGACGCGTTTTCTTCCGCCTCCCTCAGGGTTCATGCCACGTGCAAACCATGACAAGGAGGTTTTTTTCATGTCCATGCCACAAACTTCTCCCCTGGAACTGAACACTGTCCAGCCATTCCCCGGCAGCCGCAAAGTATACGAGGTCGGCAGCCGCCCCGACATCCGCGTCCCGATGCGGGAGATTCAGCTGGAGCCGACGCGAGGTGTGTCCGGCGAAACACCCAATCCGCCCGTCCGCGTCTATGACACCAGCGGCCCCTATACTTCGGACGGCTACAAGGCCGACATCCAAAACGGCTTGCCCGCCCTGCGCGAAAAATGGATCGCCGAGCGGGCGGATACGGAGAGGTACACGGGACGGCCCGTACAACCTGCCGATGACGGCTACCGGTCTGAGGAACAGCGCGAGGCCACCCCCGTCTTCCCCCGCGCTGGCCGCATGCCGCTTCGAGCCAAACCGGGGAAAAATGTTACCCAGCTCCACTACGCACGGCGCGGCATTATCACCCCGGAGATGGAGTTCGTCGCGATCCGCGAAGGGGTGTCGGCAAAGTTCGTCCGGGACGAGATCGCCAGCGGACGCGCCATTCTCCCGGCAAACATCAATCATCCGGAGTCGGAGCCGATGATCATCGGCCGCCATTTTCACGTCAAGGTAAACGCCAATATCGGCACTTCTGCGGTCACCTCGTCGATCGCGGAAGAGGTGGAAAAGATGATGTGGGCCACCCGCTGGGGCGCCGACACGATCATGGATCTATCGACGGGCAAGCATATTCATACCACCCGGGAATGGATCATTCGCAACAGCCCAGTCCCGATTGGCACGGTCCCGATCTACCAAGCGCTGGAGAAAGTGAATGGCAAAGCCGAAGAGCTGACGTGGGAGATCTACCGCGACACGCTGATCGAGCAAGCCGAGCAAGGCGTGGACTACTTTACGATTCACGCGGGCGTGCTGCTCCGCTACATTCCGCTGACGGCCCAGCGCGTCACCGGCATCGTCTCCCGCGGCGGCTCGATTCTGGCATCATGGTGCCTGGCTCACCATCAGGAGAACTTTCTATACACCCACTTCGAAGAAATTTGTGAAATTCTCAAGGCCTACGACATCTCCATCTCGCTGGGGGACGGTTTGCGACCCGGCTCGATTGCGGACGCCAATGACGAGGCGCAGTTTGCGGAGCTCGAGACCTTGGGCGAGCTGACGAAAATCGCCTGGAAGCACGATGTGCAAGTGATGATCGAAGGACCGGGACATGTCCCGATGCATCAGATCAAGGAGAACATGGAGAAGCAGCTGGAGCTCTGCCATGAGGCGCCGTTTTACACGCTGGGACCGCTCACCACAGACATCGCTCCTGGCTACGACCACATCACGTCCGCCATCGGAGCAGCCATGATCGGCTGGTTTGGCACCGCCATGCTTTGCTATGTGACACCCAAGGAGCACCTCGGTCTTCCCAACAAGGAAGACGTGCGCAACGGGCTGATCGCCTACAAAATAGCCGCACACGCCGCCGACCTCGCCAAGGGGCATCCGCGCGCCAAGCTGCGGGACGATGCGCTGTCCAAGGCGCGATTTGAATTTCGCTGGATGGACCAGTTCAACCTCTCCCTCGACCCCGAGCGCGCCCGCGAGTATCACGACGAGACGCTGCCCGCCGAGGGTGCCAAATCGGCCCATTTCTGCTCGATGTGCGGCCCCAAGTTTTGCAGCATGAGAATTACGCAGGACATCCGGGCGTATGCGCAGGAGAATCCGGGAGCGTTGGAGGCTGTGCGGGAAGCGGGAATGCGGGAAAAGGCCAGGGAATTCCGCGAACAGGGCGGACAATTGTACAGAGGAACAGAGCGCGAATGAAGCAGCACCAGGATCCCATCCTGCTGCGCAGGGAAATGATTCGCCTCGAGTCGGCACTGGCAAAGCTTCGCGAGCAGCTCTCGGAGATCCAGAAGCATTGTTCCCACGAGTTCGAGGAGACGCCGCTCTCCCGGACCTGCCAAAAATGCCTCTGGACGGAAAGTCTCTACTACTAGCTGCCAATGGATGGCTGTGTAAAGGACGGCTGCCTATGAGATCCCTGCATCCTGCTCCATAAAGTCTGGGCCCGGCAATCGATCCTCTTTTAACTTCCCCCTCCCCCTCCATCTTCGGCAGGGGGAGTTTTTTTGGCACAAAAAAAAGAGACAGCCGTCTGCACAGTATGGCTGTCTTCGATACCCCAAAACAATTTGTGAGAGGAATTGCATTCCTTATTCTATATATCGGCCGGCGGTTGTCGCTATGAGATGGCCAAATTATGGTAAAGCTCACGCGGCCGACTAAGTCCGCGACTCTATACGCCTCCTCATCTAAGGCTGCCACATAAGTCCCAACACACATGACAAATTGGCTCATCGTATAACGCACCCGATTCCGTTCCCCATGGATGGCTTCCTCTACTCGCTTCAAAAGACGACAGTTCTCAGTCAGATCCAATCGGTCATCGGGCGTAATGGACAAGTAGTTGGCGTCATTTTCGGCTGGACACACAGGCCGGCCAAATACATCGCATCGTGATTCCCTGTATCAAAAAGGGCCAAGGCTAACGGCTGATCCTTCTTGACGTCCCTTGCCGGCTTTTTCAAATCGCCCACTTTCACTCCGTACAGCGGCTCCTTTGCACCATGCCGCAAAAGCGTTTTCTTCGTCTGTTCTGTCCCAAGTTCTTCCAACCTGTTCATAACCTCTGCGACTGTCATCAAACCACCTCCCTGTCCATTTTTCTAAGTGTATCATGCCAGTTGGCCATATATTTGAGCCGAGCAGCTTGAAAAATCAGAATCGTTCCATTATGATGAAAGACAACTTTAGTAAAAATATTTTTATCGAAAAGCGGAGAGGGGTTTCCTATGAAAAAGGCATTCGTGCTTGGCGGCACTCTATTTTTTGGCAAAAGACTGGTCCAGCATCTGCTCGACAGGGGCTGGGAGGTTACCATTGCGACACGGGGAATAGCTGCTGATCCTTTTGGCGAGCACATTCAACGGCTGATTCTGGATCGGGAAAACAAAGAGACACTTCTATCCGCTCTTGGTCATACAGACACCTACTGGGATTGCGTATTTGACCAGACCTGTTATTCCCCGCTGGAAATACGGGATGTGCTGGATGTCCTCCATGGCCGGATCGGGCACTACGTGCTTACTTCCACCATGGCCGTCTATGAGTTCGGGGTGCGCAAACAGGAAAGCGAGTATGACCCCCTCGGCTATCCCATCCACTACCGCGGCCGACGGGAGTACCCCGGACTTGAAGGGTACCGGGAAGCCAAAAGACAGGCAGAGGCTGTACTGTTCCAATCGGGAATACCGGGAACGGCGATCCGGTTTCCTCTGGTAATCGGTCCGGATGATTATACCGGCCGGTTTCAATTTCATGTCGATCGCGTCAAAACAGGAGTGCCGATCGGCATCACACGTGCCGAGGACCGGATCGGCTTTATCGACTCTGACGACGCCGCCCGTTTTCTCCTCTTTGCCGCCGAGAATAAGCTCATAGGTTCCTTCAACGCCGGTTCACCCGGAGACATCTCGTTTGCAGAACTGCTGGAGCGGATTGGCTCCCAAGCAAAAATGGACGCGCAGATCACGGCACCGGCCGACCCCGCAATCCGCTCTCCATATGATGTCGGCGGCTCTCTTTCTTTGGATGTGAGCAAAGCCTGTTCTGCAGGTTTTCAGTTCCGCCAGCTGGACGATCTCTTGAATGAGCTGATTATGCATGATCTCTTGCAATCCGAGTAAGCATGAATGCCGCTGCTTGCCTCTTCATGAAAGTTCCCCCTTACCCCCCTGAGAAAAAAGAGGAGGAGTAAGGGGGAGAAGAGGAAGCGCAGCCCGATATCCTCGGTCATACTCCGCGTTTGTTTCCCCAAATCCAGGTATGCAATTGCGGCAAAACTCTCACGTTTTTCAATGAAGGAGAGGCGATAACGGCCTCTACCAGCCATTCGTAGCGCTTCAGCAAATGCCCCAGCAAAATGTGCGGATTCCCTTCCCGCAAGTCGTCATTGCCCGGCTGCAAAAAGAAAGGAACCTCCGGGTACCGCTGGTGCACCTCTTCGGCATAGCGCAGATCGCGTTCGTCAAATACCACCACTTTCAGGCTGAAGCTGCGGGCATGGGCCGACAGCTTGTGGATAATATCGTCCAGCTTTTCCCAGTCGGTGGTCATTCCGGAGCTCGGCGGCTTGGGCGACAGTGTCAGCTGGTCGATCTGCAAAAACCAGTCCTGCCAGCGGCTTCCTTGTGTCTCCAGCGCCACCTCCATGCCCTGCTCATGCAAGAGCTGGATCAGCTCATCCAAGGCGGGGAGCAGCCCCGGATTGCCGCCGGATATGGTCACATGGGAAAAGGCCGCTCCGCCTGTCTGCAGCAGCTCGGCTGCGATTTCTTCTGCGGTCAGCATGCGGATATCGTCTTTTCCGCTGCCGTCCCAGGTAAATGCCGAGTCGCACCAGGAGCAGGCATAATCGCAGCCCGCCGTCCGCACGAACATCGTTTTCTGCCCGATGACCATGCCTTCCCCTTGTATCGTCGGCCCAAAGATCTCCATTACCGGGATGCGTTTAGCGCTCATGGGAACCTCCCGCAAACGGTCGGTACAGCACATAGCTGGTCGGCGTCTCCCGCACGAAAACCTGCACGCATACCGGCTTGTTCTCTGTCTGGTCCAAATAGGCCTGGATCAAGTCGCAGATGGTCCGGGCGACGATCTCTGTCGTCGGAAAGCGGTCGGCGTCTTCGTTGTCAAAGAACTCCGCATGCTCATTGAGCAAACTGTGGTCAAACCGGTCGTGAATGATTTTTTTCAGCGCGGAAAAATCAGCCAAAAACCCCGTCTCATCCAGTTGATTTCCGGCAATCGTCACATTGACGAAATAGGTATGTCCGTGGACGCGGCTGCATTTGCCCGCCCGTTCGCTGGGAACGTAGTGAGCCGCCGCGAATTGCAGGTCTTTGTTCAGCTCGTAGCGGAACGGGTGGGCGACAGAGGGGTAGATTTGCTGCATCATGCCAGCATCCCCCCTTTGATGCCGGACAGATACTCTTCCAGACCTGTTTTCCGCAAACGGCAGGCCGGGCACTCGCCGCAGCCGTCCGCCACGATGCCGTTATAGCAAGTGAGGGTATGCTGGCGGACATAATCCAAGACCCCCAGCTCATCGGCCAGCTTCCAGGTGTCCGCTTTGGTCAGCCACATCAGGGGCGTGTCGATGACGAACGGATGATCCATCGCGAGATTCAGCGTCACGTTCAGCGACTTGATAAACACATCCCGGCAATCCGGGTATCCGCTGAAATCCGTTTCGCACACGCCTGTCACGATCCGCCGGGCACCGACTTGTTTGGCCAGGACAGCGGCGAAAGAGAGAAACAGCAGATTGCGCCCATCGACGAAGGTAGTCGGCAGCTCGCCTTGCTTCTCTTCGATCGCGATCTCGTCCCGGGTCAGGGCGTTGGGGGCGAGCTGGCCGAGCAGCGACATATCTAGCACATGGTGCCTGATGTTCTGCTCCCGGGCGATGCGGGCCGCCACTTCTACCTCCAGCTTGTGACGCTGTCCATAGTCAAACGTGACGGCTTCCACTTCACGGAAGTGCTTCATCGCCCAAAAAAGGCAGGTGGTGCTGTCTTGGCCGCCACTGAAGACGACGATGGCCTTTTCGCTGCTGGCAGCGTTCTGGTGTTTGGCTGCGTTCCCGCTGGCAACGTTCTCGAAGCCATTTTCCTGTTGCTGAATCATCTCATGCTCTCCTCTCTTATCTCCTGACGCGCAAACGCCAGGCAGAGAGGTTCCTTCCCCACACCTATACTTAGCGGAACATGAAAAAAACGATATCTAAGGAGATACCGTTCCTTAGTTTTTTATAGAGGGTGTAGCTAGAACCTCTCCCGAAGCCAGTAGCCCGGCGTAGCCGCGAGGGCTGTCTGCCGGATGACTTCAGATTTTGTATTCGAATAGCAGTAGTATACCATACACTTCGCCACGGCTGGGGGCAAATTTGTGAAAAGGTCTGATCATTTTCAGCATGTATTTGCAGCAGAAAGGACAAAGTAATCATGGCAAACCCACATGAAAGGGGCGATGAGAAGCCATGACCAAAAAAGAGTATGTGATGGGCATTATCGACACTCTTCAGCAGCAGCAGGACCTTTTGCCGCAAAATCTGCAGCAGCTCTTGCGGGAGACAAAAGAGACCCTGCAAAGCATCCCTGCCGAGACGTTTTTTAAGCACTCCAATCACGTTGTTTCCGAACCAGCCAGGCAAAAGGCTTTTGATCCGGATTCCCCCCTTTTCCGGTTGAGCGAAGGCTATTGGGAGCTCAGAAGACTGGCCGAGAGGAACCGGGAATCCCATCCGGATTTTCTCCAAGCCGTCAACCAGCTTGATGGTTTGCTGGGGGCATCCGAGGGGTATTTCCCTGAATAAATTAGAGCGCTCCCGTGAAAAGTAAGAACGCAATACAATCGCAAGATAAGAGTTGGAGACATGCCTAATGGACATAACGACTTTGTTAAATACTGGGAGGACAATCATGGGAATTCTTAGCGGCACTCCAGAAAAAGAACCAATGCACTACGGAGAAGTATTTGGCGTGTGGAGCTACCTCTCTACCACCAAAGGCTTGGTGGCGGCCTACCAAACCTTTATCAATCATACAGGTGACAGGGATCTCCGCGGATTTTTGGAAGATGTTGTACGCAGCATGAAGCAGGAAAGCGAGCAAGTGGAAAACCTCTTGAAAATCAATGGTGTAGGGCTGCCGCCTTCGCCTCCGGAGCGTCCAACCGCCTCCCTGGAGAGCATCCCGGTCGGTGCCCGCTTTAACGATGCGGAAATCGCCGCAGGGGTTGGCCGTGACATCGCTGCAGGACTGACTGCATGTAGCCAGGTGATCAGCCAATGCATTCGCGAGGACATTGCGATGATGTTTGGCCAGTTCCACATGACAAAAGCTCAATTCGGTGCAAGACTGCTGCGGATCAATAAGGAAAAAGGCTGGCTCGTGCCTCCTCCGCTGCATGTCAGCACGCCGGAGCCAGTTCACGCCTGATAAAAAACTGCGAACCAGCCTCTTTGTCATCAAGGGGTTGGTTCTTTTCTGTCGCCCGCAAAAAAAGCCCCCATGAGCATTTTCTTGCGACAGGGGGCATGCCGATACAGATTTGCTTACCATCAGATTCCTCTTAGTAATTCAGGAGGATGGAGAGAACTTTAGCCGCAGCAGCGCGGGTGGTGACTCCGGAGGGATCAAAAAGGTCGTTGCCAACGCCGCCCAAGATACCACCAGCATTCAGCTGATAGACAAAATCTTTGGCGTAGCCGGCGATGGAAGCCTCATCCGCAAACAGGATCGAAGCCTTCTGCCGGTTGTGAGGCCACTGCCATAGAGGACATCGTCATCAAGCAAAGAAGGGCAAACCAGGGAATCAAGAAAGCTTTCTTCCTCATTTTTATCCTCCTGACGTGGTTTTTCCACTGAAAATCTAGCCGACTCTCTCCTAATGGTTGGATGAGGCTGTAGTGGGGAAGCTCTTCCCTATTATCTCCGTCATCTTCAAGACAACTTCATCCCCTGCCTCTGAAGTGGAGGCGGTTCCCCCCAAATCCGGTGTAAGCGCCTTTTGTTCTTTTAACACTTGCTCGGTTGCCTCGAGAACGACATGCGCCCATTCTTCATACCCCAAAAATTCGAGCATTTGACTGGCCGACCAGATCGCGGCAAGCGGATTGGCGATGCCTTGCCCGGCAATATCCGGGGCCGATCCGTGAATGGGTTCAAACATGGAGGGGTAGATTCTCTCCGGATTGATGTTGGCTCCGGCCGCCAGTCCCAGTCCCCCCGCCAATGCTGCCCCCAGATCGGTCAAGATATCTCCGAACAAATTAGACGTGACCACGATCTGGAACCGTTTCGGCTGGTTGATCATGTACATGCTCGCTGCATCGACGAGGTACGAATAGGTCTGAACATCCGGATACTCTTTCCCGATCTCCTCAAACACTTGATCCCAAAACACCATGGAGTAGTTCAAGGCATTGCCTTTGCTCACGCTGGTTAAGGTTTTTCCCGTCTTTCGCGCGGTTTCATATGCGTAGCGGATGATTCTCTCTGTACCTTTTCTGGAGAAAACGCCGGTTTGCAAAACCACTTCCTCCGGTTTCCCTTTGAATAGCCAGTCTCCGGCTCCCGCGTATTCTCCTTCGCTGTTTTCGCGGATGAACAGCATGTCGATGTCTTCTCGCCTGACATCTCTCAGCGGACATGGCGCTCCTTGCAATAGCTTGATCGGCCGCAGGTTTACGTATTGATCAAACCGCTTGCGGATTTTGAGCAGCAGGTCCCAGAGCGAAACATGATCGGGTACGCCCGGATACCCTACGGCCCCCAAATAAATCGCATCAAACGACTGCAATTGTTCCATGCCGTCATCGGCCATCATTTTGCCATGCCGGACATAGTACTCGCATCCCCAGGGAAAGAAATCAAATTGAAACTGGAGGCGCTCATCCCATTCGGCAATTTTTTGCAAGACTTTTACCCCTTCGCGGATCACTTCAGGCCCGATCCCGTCGCCCGGTATGACTGCGATCTTATGGATGTTTTTCACTGCGATTCGCTCCTGTTTTCTTAATGGTTTCTCGCTTTGTACAGATGAACGCCGGATCTCTTTTCCGCCCACTTCAGGAGGAAATCCACGCTGACCGCCAGGATGGCGGCGGGGATCGAACCGGCGAGAATTCTCACGTCATCCGTGGATAATATCCCTCGGAAAATTACCGCGCCCAGGCCCCCTGCCCCAACGAAGGTAGCAATGGTGGCGACACCGATGGACACGACCGTGGCGATCCGAAATCCTGCCATCATGACGGGCATAGCTAAGGGAATCTTCACTTTCAGCAGCAATTGAAGCGGGGTCATCCCCATGCCCTTGCCCGCTTCGATGAGATGCCGGTCCACATTTTGCAGTCCTGTGTACGTGTTTTGGACGATCGGCAGAAACGAGTAACAGACCAGAGCCAGGATCGCGGTCGTGTATCCCAACCCGAAAAAGATCATGATCATCAACAGCAACGCAAGTGACGGAATTGTCTGAATAATATTGATGGACGTTTGAATGATCAAGGCCAGTTTCTCGTTCTTCGTCATCCAGATCGCCAGCGGCACGCCGATGAGAATCGCGATGATTACTCCGGATACACTCATAAACAGATGCTCTGACGTCGATACGAGGATCATTTCCCACTCGTTCCTGAACAATTCGAAAACATCCAGTAGCGTGCTCATTTTAGCAATCCTTTCTCTTTCAGAAAGTTTTTCGCGATCTCCTCGGGCTTTTCTTTCTTAATGTCGGCCAGGTAGTTGAGATGGGTCATCGTTTGCGTGTCGATCTGTCCCACCAATTTGTTGATCGCGTCCTTCAGCTCAGGATGGGCTTGTAACACGTCATTTCTTGCGACGGGAGCTGCCTGGTACGGCGGGAAGAATTTCTGGTCATCTTCCAGTGTTTTCAACTGATACTCTTGCAGGCGGGCATCCGTGGAATAGGCGAGCACGATGTCCACGTCTTTATTGCTGACCGCCTTGTAGACCAGTCCGATCTCCATCGGCGATGTTTTCCCGAATTCGATGCCGTATGCCTTTTTAAAAGCCGGGTAACCGTCATGTGTCCGCTCCAGCCAGGCGTTATCCGTTCCCAGATGCAGGTTTTTGGCATGCGGCGCCACATCTGACACTTTTTCCAGCTTCAATTGATCCGCCAGATCTTGCCGAACCGTAAACACATAGGTGTTCTCAAATCCGTAGGATGGGAAAAAGGTCTGATCGTATTTTTCTTGCATGCCTTTCTGTACCATCTCCAGGGCGGCCTGAGGATCTTTTGGCGGATCGTCTATTTTTAGGCTGCTGGACAGGTCTGTCCCCACGTAGCGGACGGCGGAAATTTGAATTTCATTGCTCTCCATCGCTTTCAGCACGACCGGGGTAGAGGTGAGGCCGTCTACAATCTCCGGTTTCAATTGCGTGTCTTGCTCAATCATCAGTTTGAGCATGTGTGCGAGAATCAAGTGTTCCGATGTGGACCATGACCCAATTTTGACGGTATCCGTGGGACCGGAGGCTGCTTTCTGGGAACAGCCCGAAACCATGCTCACAATCAATAGAAAAACGGCCAGAGGTAACCATTTGCTTTTCATCGTAATCCCCCTCTTTTCTATTTTCGCAGCCCTTTTGGAGTGCAAATATTCTGAACCTTACGAGTGCCAATATCCGCTGCGGCAGCCAATAAAGCTGCTGCAAGCGCGCCTGTCAGGAGCATGCCATCATTGGAAATGGTGAGGCCGGTGAACACGAAATACCCTAAACCGCCTCCGCCAATCAGCGAGGCGAGCGTGGCCCATCCGATCGTATAGATCGTTGCCGTGCGGAATCCCCCCATAATCACGGAAATGGCCAGCGGGATTTCCACTTTTCGCAAAATTTGCAGGTCCGTCATGCCCATCCCTCTCGCCGCTTCCTTCATGGCGGGATTTACTTCTCTGATCCCGGTGTAGGTGTTTTGCAGAATCGGCAGGATCGCGTACAAAAAGAGCGCGACAATGGCTGGAAACGTTCCAATTCCAATCAGCGGAATCATGAACCCGAGCAGTGCCATACTGGGAATGGTCTGTACGACATTCACCACGCCGATTACGTACTGGCTCAGTTTTTCCGCCCTTGTCAAAAGAATGCCAAGCGGCACGGAAACGATAAAGCCCGCCACCACTGCAATCAAGGAAATATACACATGCTCCCAGATGATCCGCACAATATCGGGATACCGCTCGACCACAAACGCAAGAAACTCATTCATTTGGAACCCCCGCCTTGCGACACTCCCGGCTGCAGAGGAGCACCTCCGTGGATGGGGTGCGAGACGTTAAATTCTTTCAAATGTTTTTGCAGGCGTTTGGGTCCAATGAAGTCAATCACAAAGTCATCTGCCGGCTGCTGCAACAGGTTTCTTGGCGTATCCAGCTGTACGATGCTCCCGTCCCTCATCAGACAGATGCGGTCGGCGATTTTGAGCGCCTCATCCATGTCATGCGTGACAAAGATAATCGTTTTCCGGATCGTCTTCTGCAGCCGAACAAACTCATCCTGCAGTTGCTCCCGCGAGATGGGGTCAAGCGCGCTGAAGGGTTCATCCATGAGGATGATCGGCGGATCGGCCGCCATGGCGCGAATGACGCCCACCCGCTGCTGTTGTCCTCCGCTCAATTCGGAAGGATACCGGTTCTTGTATGTTTTGGGATCCAACCCAACCATATCGAGCAATTCATCCACTTTCTTCTCATAGACGCGGCTATCCATGTTTTTCAGTTTCGGAACCAGCGCAACATTTTGACCAATGGTCATATGCGGAAACAATGCAATTTGCTGAATGACGTATCCGATGTTTCGGCGAAGCTGAACAGGGTCTTTTTTGGAGATATCCTCCCCGTTGATCTCGATGATCCCGGAAGAAGGCTCCACCAGCCGATTGATCATTTTCATGGTCGTCGTCTTTCCGCATCCGCTCGGCCCAATCAGGACGAACAATTCGCCTTCATTGATTTGAAGATCCAGTCCTTTAATGATTTGGACATCATTGATGGTCTTTCGCACGTTATGAAAAGAAATCAATGCTTCCACCTCTCCTTCAGATTCCGACTGAGACATATTTGGTCTCCAAGTATGGTTCGATTCCTTCACTCCCCCCTTCCCGTCCGATTCCGCTTTCTTTCATCCCTCCGAATGGGGCCTGGGCGGTCGAAGGCAATGCATCGTTCCAACCGATGATGCCATACTCCAATGCCTCCATGACCTTGGTCCCGCGCTTCATGCTTTCGGTGTAAAAATAAGCGGCAAGACCATACGGAGAAGCATTCGCGAGCGCAATCGCCTCTTCGTCCCGCTGAAAGGTTTGAATCGGCGCGACGGGACCAAATGTCTCTTCGTACATTATTAGCATATCAGAGTTTACGTTGGTTAAAACGGTCGGTTGGTAAAAGCAAGCGCGTTCATTGACGATGTGGCCCCTCCCGCCAATAACTGCTTTCGCCCCTTTCTCCAGCGCATCCTGCACATGGCGATCGATTTTCTCATAGCCATCCCGGTCAATAATCGGTCCGACATGCGTATGTTCGTCCAGCCCATCGCCGACCTTCAATTGACTGACGGCTTCCGCAAATGCCTGGACGAAGCGGTCGTATACCTTCTCATGGACATAGATCCGGTTCATGCAAATGCATGTTTGCCCCGCATTGCGAAATTTCGATGAGATCGCTCCCTGCACCGCCTTCTCCACATCGGCGTCTTCAAATACGATCATGGGCGCATGGCCGCCAAGTTCCATCGATACTTTCTTCACCTGATCGGCGCTTTTTCGGATCAAGTGCTTCCCTACGGCAGTAGATCCTGTAAAGGTAATTTTGCGGACCAGGGGATTGCTCATAAAGGCATCGCCAATTTCGGCCGGATCGCCGGTAACCAGATTGACCACTCCGTGGGGAATGCCGGCTTGCTCACAATACTCCATCAAGCGAATCGCGGTAAGCGGCGTCTGTTCCGCTGGTTTCACAATAATCGTGCATCCGGCCGCCAGAGCGGGACCCAGTTTTCTGGTGACCATGGCCGCCGGAAAGTTCCACGGTGTGATGGCAGCCACGACACCGACCGGTTGTTTCAGAACGAGGATTCGCTGGGAAGCATCTCTGCCCGGAACCGTTCGGCCGTAAATGCGTTTCGCTTCTTCCGCGTACCATTCCAGAAAAGAGGCCGCATACTGCACTTCCCCTCTCGACTCGCGAAGCGGCTTCCCCATTTCCAAGGTCATGATTCGCGCCAATTCTTCTTTGTTTTCCAACATGATGTTGGCGACTCTTTGGAGATAGCCGGCTCGCTCCTGGGCAGACAAGCGGGACCAACTGGAGAAAGCCTGATGGGCTGCGTCTATCGCCATTTCCGCTTCGCGCCTGCCCGCTTTGGGAACCGTGGCGATCGTCTCCCCATTGAATGGATTTACGACCTCCATATACGCCAGCTCACTGCCGGTCCATTGTCCGTTGATGTAATTTAACTTGTGGGGCATCGTATGGATATTTGACATGGTTGGCACCCCTTTACTCTTCGATTCCCAGTGCTTCGCGAACCATTTGATGGAACTGCAGGACGCCATTTTCGGTTGGCGACAAGTACCCGTAAGCAAAGGCTTTCGATTTAAACCCGATTTGCGCCAGCTCCACCAGTTCAATATCCTCTTCGCGCACCTGCTCCATAAACTGAAGCAGATCCTGATCCTCTTTCGTCAGGTTTTCATCGCGGAAGAAAACATCATAGATGCCCAGCGTGGTTTCGTGATCGATCGGAACCATCCTGATGACCGTCATATTTCCGGAACCGGGATAGACCGTCACCGCCATGTTTGGCCACAGCCAGTAAAAGCGGCCGCCCTGGAATTCCGCTTTATTCAACTCAATGCTGCCCAGTGTTTTTTCCGGTTTGACCATCGTGCCTTGGACGGAGTAATTCTCACAGGCAATCACTTTGTACTGGCTCATGTCGAGCGTGGCGGTGAAGGAGGGATGGGCAATCGGACAATGATCGCATTCCAGGTAATTGTCCATGAAGGCCTTCCAGTTGGTTTTGATCACCCGGCTTTTGCTCCATACCTTTTTCAATTCACCGAGAAAAGTTAAATCCTGAAGCGAATCGAAGAAATCTCCATAACTCTCGGACAGAGGACGAGCGTGATCATCCAGGTTCACAAAGATCATGGAAGCCTGAATTTCCAGGCGGACGGAGCGAAGGCAGGCTTCTCCCTCACAGAAAGGAGCGGCCGTTTTAAAGTTGGGCGCTCGATGCAAGGAACCGTCCAAATTGAAGGTCCAGCCGTGATAGCCGCATTGCAGTATCTTCTTGTTTCCTTCCGCTTGTTTTTCCAGCTTGGTGGCACGGTGGGGGCACACATTGTAGAACGCGCGGATTTGTTCATCCTTGCCATAGACCACCACCAGAGGTTCTCCGGCAACTTCACAGGTGAAGAAATCCCCTGTTTTTTGCAATTGGCTGACGTGACCTACGTATTGCCAGCTTTTTGCAAAAATCTTTTCCTGCTCTATGGCCAGGATGCTCGGATCGGCATACAAACGATAGGGAATCGTCTTTACACGATTTACTTCAAGATTTTTTTCTTGCACAGACATGGTGATTTTCCCCTCTCTTTTCGGTATTGTGGTGGTGTAATGTTGAAACCGGTTACAATTTTCTTATTAAGCAAGAACAATGCCAATCCATAAGAATAACGCTATGACAGGGATCACGCTTCTTTTTGCGCCTTTTTGCCGCTTTTTTTATGGCGATTTCCGAGTTACAATGGACTCATCATAGTCAGAATTGACTCATTATTCAAAAATCGTGCATCTTAGAATGATTGGGGGAAGCGGACATGAGAAACCTGATCGAGATGAATAAAACGGGGATCAGCACAGAGACGCTGATGAAAATTTTGGACCATTCCTCGGATGAAATCTTCGTGCTAGACAAAAACAGGCGGATTATCTATGTAAACAATGTTTCGGAGAGGCATTATGGATTAAAGCCAAGCGATATCATCGGCAAGTACAATGAGGATTTGGTCTCAAAAGGGTACTGGGGCCCGTCCATCATTCCGATCGTCATGAAGGAAAAAGTGCCTGTAACGATCAGACAAACCACCTGCATCGGTGCCGAATTGATTACCACTGCCATCCCCATTTTGAACAATGAGAATGAAATTGAGCTGATTGTGACCACTTCCCACGAGCAGAACTTCATCAACCTGTATATTTCCGCGGAAGAAAAAAATGGTGAAGCAAAAGAGACTCACTCCATCAGCGAAAACATCATCACCAATAACGAGAAAATGGAAAACCTGATCAAGTACTGCAAAAAGGTAGCCCAGGTCGATACGACCATCTTGATTCAGGGAGAATCCGGCACGGGAAAAAGCGTGCTGGCCAGTTACATCCACAAGCTCAGTCACAGGAAAAACGCCCCTTTCCTCGCCATCAATTGCGCAGCGATACCGGAGGAACTGTTGGAATCGGAGCTGTTCGGATACTCGCAGGGTGCCTTTACGGGTGCGAACCGCGGGGGAAAAATAGGCTTGCTGGAAGCGGCCGATCAGGGGACGATCTTTTTGGATGAAATCGGGGAAATTTCGCCGAAAATCCAGGCGAAGCTCCTGCAGGTGATTCAGGAGCGGCAATTCCTGCCTGTGGGGGGCACGGAGGTAAAAACCGTGGATATTCGCATCATTGCCGCGACCAATCAAAATCTCTTGCAAATGGTGGAAAACAAGCAATTTCGGGAAGACCTCTATTATCGGCTTAACGTCATTGAATTGAAATTGCCGCCGCTGCGGGAGAGAAAAGAAGACATTGTTCCGCTCATCTATTATTTTCTCAACAAATGCAATCAAAAATACCAAACCAGCCACATCATCTCTCAGGAAGCATTGGATATTCTCGCGGGCTACAGCTGGCCCGGCAACGTTCGCCAGCTGGAAAATGTGATAGAACGTCTGGTCGTAACCTGCGATGGCGTCATCCAAGCATCAGACTTGCCCGACATCATCCTGCAAAATACCAAGCCCAAGCTGCCCCATTCCTCCCCCGTATCACTCGATCTGGCCGTGCAAGAGTACGAAAAAGAGCTCGTGGTCAACTCGTACAAGAAACACAAAAGCTCGCGAAAAGTAGCGGCCGATCTGAACATCAGCCAAACGAAGGCCTCGCGGCTGATTCGAAAATATTGCCAGGATCTTGATCAGGATTTGTAGCGATTGGCAGTTAACCAAAGTCTGCGGGATCGCGATACCACAATTTCGCAAAATCCACCCAGCCGCGGGGATTGACCTTTACTCCATGCAAGGATGGCGGGGAAAACGCCCTTACGTTTTTATGGGCCAAAACGATAAAGGCGTATTCCCCTCTCAATCTCTGCTCGATATCTTGAAAGCCACTGTCGCGAACCGATTCCCGAGGTTCTGCCAAAAGCTCCTCGATTCTTCGATCCACTTCTTCCGTAAGACCCGCTGACAAATGCTGACGGATAAAACTGCGACGGCCCTGATAGTATTCCAGCAGCTTGATGACCCCCTCGCTTACCACCGCTTCAAACAAGATCAGATCGGCTTCTCTGACGGTCTCCTCCTGCAGCATTTCTTTCCAGGAAACGATATGCACCTCCACATGGATACCGTATGCTTGATACGCCTGTTGCAGCCAATAGGCATCTGTCGCATGACGGGGATAGGTGTATAGCCGAATGGTTTCTCCGCAGTAACCTGATTGGCGGAGCAATTCCTCCGCTGTCTGGGCATCGGCAGACACCGGTTTGTCTGGAACCAATTCCCCATCGGTCTTGTCCGCAGTCCAGTCCGCCCCTCTCTCCATCCATTGCAAGCGCTGAGCCGGAAATAGACTGGGCTCGCCTGTCTCCTCCACCAATCGCTGACGATCGATCAAACGATCCAGCGCTTTTCGAAAAGAAAACGACTGCAGTGGGCCTGTTTTACGCAAATTGACGGTATACAGGCTGGTCCCGAAGCAATGGGCTTCCGCCTCTCTGTCATCCGCTCCAGTCGACAACCGGGCCTCGCCTGTTTGCACTGTCAGTACACTTCCTCTTCGCCCCAAAGCCGCCATGGTTTCATTCATCTCTGGCACGTTCATTATTTCGATGCGATCCAGAAAAGCCCGTCCGTGCACATAGTGGTCGAACGCTTCCAGCACACAGATACCCGGCTCATTTCTCACTGCCTGGTATGGACCGCTGCCAACCGGCAGTGGCGGCCCTCCAGCTCTTTCCTGTTCGTAGAGGTCTTGCGGAACAATGGCGGCAGGCGGATAACTGAGATAAATCAATAACAGGTGATTCGGCTTACGCAGTGAAATTTTCACCGCATATCTGGACAAAACGGCAATTTCTTCGATGTGGGCCGCAAGCCAATGCTGCGCAAGCCGGTCTTGCCGCAAGCGATTCAGGCTGTAGGCCACATCATCGGCCACCAGTTCCCTGCCATGGTGAAAACGAACCCCCTTGCGCAAATAAAAAATCCACCTGGTCGCATCCAGATTGGACTCCCAGCAGTGGGCGATCCCGGGAACGATGCTCTTTTTCTCATCATCCCAGACAACCAGCGTATCAAAGATCTGCGAAACCATGTGCAGGTCAAAAGCGTATATCGCCTCTGCGGGATCAAGCGTATTGATTGGACGGAAGATCGGCAGCCTCAGTGTATCGACGTGCTGCTCCCGCTCGGTGACCGCCTCGTAGCCGAAATAGCCGGAGAACCAGTGAAACAGATTTTCCCTTGCACGGGTCCCTGCTCCATACTCCTGGACCAGCCGAATTGCCTCTTCCGCTCGGCCGGATCGGACCAATCTCTCCGCCTGCTGCCCGAGGAATGACTCCTTGCCGACCAACAGCGAAAGCCCGGACGTGTGTCCTCTGCCGCGGCCCGGCCTGAATCGGATCCAACCCTTCTGGTCCATTTTGGTGAGAATCAGTTTGACGTTTCGCGGCGTGCAATATAATGTTTCGGAGAGTTCCGCCATCGTTACCGGCAGGAGCTCTCTTTCCGTTGCCTCCGGATACGCCTGCAACAGGGAAAGATAGTCATATGCCAAACGGTCCACGCTGATCCCTCCATCGGATATAGGCGATAAAAGTGGAAATTCTTTTGCTTCGGACTTCGATTTTTCCTCGTGCACAGGAAAAGTAGAATACAGTCAACACCATCCAAAAAGCCGATGCAACAAAGGAGGAATTTCCCGTGCAAGCGACGACCATGACGGCAGCGAAGCCCGTTTCGCTGCGGAAAAGCAAGCCGTTTTTGATTTTACTGGCGAGCGCACTGTTTCTGAATATCGGGAACAAAGTGTACGAAATTGTCCTGCCCTTGATAATGTATGAGATCACCCACCACTCCTCTGTGGCCATGACCACGATGCGGACGGCGGAACTGCTGCCGAATCTGCTGTTTGCTGTGTTCATCGGCGTGTTCGTGATTGGCTTCGCCTTTTCGATCTACGTCACGTCGGTCTATACCTTCCGCCACGAACAGACACCCGCACATCTGATGGGCAGAATCAGCGGCATTACGGGCTGTTTGTTCCGTCTGGGCATGCCGCTGACGATGTATGTGTCAGGGTGGATGATGCTATGGTGGGGCACTTCCTCGATCTTTATCAGCGCCGTGGTATGGAATGTGATCCTTCTGCTTCTCTTCGTGAAAACAAGCGCATGGAAATTGCCATAATTGGCAATCGATTATGGCGAAGGCGGATAAAAGCGGCGCAGATCAATGATCTGGTCCGATTTGTTCATGACCAATTCGGAGGCTTTGCCCAGCAGCTGATACCTGTCGATGCCGAGGCGGGTCAAGATCGTCGTCGGTATGCTGAGCAGCCCGCCATCGAGAAAGGCGACCAAGGCTCCGGCACCGATCGCGATGCCGGACTTCATGCTGCGCTCCAGGGCGTCCACAAGCGCCAGTTCAAAGGTCTTTCTGCCCATCAGCACGTGCCTGCCTTCGCTCACGGTAATCACGAGAAATGGCAGGCCGGGCAGCAACGCGTCGGCCAATTGCTCCAGGGGGGTCTCGATGTGCGTGACGGCAGCCGTCAGGTCCTGGGTAATCTGAGCATTGTTCATGCCTGAAGAGAGGATCTGATCGACAATGGGATCCGTGCTGTCCAGCACCTCATCCGTGGACATGACCTGGATATCCGGGTATTTCTCGATGGCTTCTTTTATGTAGCTGAGCGAATCCGTCGCCTTCAGCTGAATCTCCTGGGCGACGGAACCGTCCGCATTGAAAATCTGCAAATCCCAGCCCGCCTGCGTCGGGTCGGCCGCCAATTGGGCCGCTTGGCCATCTTCCAGCTGAATCTCTCCGACGGTCTCCCCGCTGTTTAGTCGATCCCGGACCAGCACTTCAAAATACTTTCCCTTCCAGGCGGTGAGCAATCCTTCCAGTTGCTCACCGTCATACCCCGCCACCTCGTCCAGATCGCGATGAGGAAAAGCGAGGGAAAACGCCTCTTCCATCTGGGGAGTCAGCTCCTGGACACCTGATTCGTATACATGGGGAGCCAGCGCCAAGCTGGCCAGCACCGCGTCCAGAAGCGGTTTTTCCCTTTCCTTCAAAAAGCGGACATACAGTTCTTTTACACGTTCCACGACCTGGCCGTTCGCCGCGGCATTTGTGATGGGGACCAATTTGTCATCCATTATGCAATCCCCCCCTGGAGATAAAAAAGCCCGACCATCAGCAGCAAAAGAAACGCAAAACCGGCGATCGCAAGCCAGTCCCTTTTTTTCCGTGCGGCTGACCAACTCCGCTCCTGCTCTTCCACCCGTTCGGCAAGCGTCTGGAGCGTCTGCTGCATGACCGCCGTCCTCTCGTCCAGAGCGGCGTGCTCTTCTTGCAAAGCCGCCGTCCGGCGGTCTGCCTGGGCGATCATCTCCAGCGCCTTTTTTTCTTTCTCGTCCATCAGCGCGGACAGCTCCCGGAGGCGGCTCTCCCACTGCTGCTGCACCGCATCCATCTTCTGCTGCCACTGCAGGCGGCTCGCCTGGACCTCTGCTTTGACTTGATCCACTTCTCCCTGCAACGCTTTTTCCCGTTGCTCCAGATCCTGCTGCAGCCGTTCAAAATCTTTTTGCAGGACTGCCTTGGCCTGCTCCAAATGCCGGACGATGAGCGTCATGTCCCGGTAGGTCTGGCGGATGTCCTGATACAGAGCTTTCGTCTTTTCGTAATGATGCTTTGTGTTTGCCTGGATCGATTCGGCATCGGTCAAGCCTTGCTTCCACTTTTTATAGCCGGACAGGTCGCGCTCCATCGCTTCCACCTTTTGATGCATGCCGAGCAGAACCTGTCCGTATATTTCGCTGTATTCCTCCACCTTCGCAGAGACGTCCTTCCCCGTCAGTTGATTCCAGAATCCCAACGCGCGCCACTCGCTTTCCCCTGTTCATCTATTCGTCTGGCAAAGTAGAATTTCCGTTCAAAATCTGCTTCAACGCCTTGATAAGTTGCCCCGTATGTCCGTGCATCAGCGGGATCGCCCCGATACCCGTCTGACCCGTCTGATCGGAGGGGTCGGCGAAAAACTCCAGCGGTTCGTCTTCATCAGACGGGAACAGGACCCAGGCGCTTTTCGTGCCGATGATGGCATCCTTGTAGGTGTGCATTTTATCGAGGTCTTCTTTTTTCACGTAGCGGCTTGCGCCTTCCTCCGGCGCACTTTGCCCGTACTTGAATTTAGCATCGAAGTGATGCCACCTCCCCCGCCTGCGGAGGCTGATATCCGGCCGATACTTCTGGGAGTACGATCCGATCCTGCTGTTTTTTTGCTTCAGAAACGTCTTGTTGAAATACAGCTCCAGACTCTCTTTGCCGAGCGGAAACGTCACTCTCAAGCCATCTTTGAGGATGTGCATGCCGTCCTCGTTTCGTTCCCGCCGAAAGCGGATAGGCTGGCTTCCGGTCAATTCCATGACGGACTCCATCACGGCAAAAAAGCACCAGTATTCAAAGAGAGTGGCGATATTCCGCCCTTCCAGCAGCTCGATTATGTCCTCATCCGGCAGCGGAAAACGGGCGCCAAGCAGGCTGTGCTGGTAAAAGGAGTACCACTGGCGATAGCCGTGCTTGTTCTGCAACACCGTAGAGGCAGCCGGCAGCTGCGCAAGCTCGCCGATCTCCCTCAGCCAAGCGGTATCCAGCAGTTCCTCCAATATTTGCTGCATCTCGCTATTGTCCCTCTGAATGTGAAGATGGCCGAAAAACGTCTTCTTGGCGAGCCGCTGATTCATCTGAATCGTGATCTCCAGCAATTCCTGCAGGATATGCTTGATCATCCGGTTCTCCGGCGTATCGAGACTGATCCTCCGCTCTTCCTGCCGGATCACTTCGGGGAAGTAGCGCTGCCCTCCGGTGGTGAGATGTGCCGCCAGAGAGGTGGCTTCCAGTCTGTGTCCCCGGGGCAGCCTCCTCCAGGTCTCCGGGTGCGCGGATAGATACTCCACCGCGGACAGATCGATCCGCTTGGCGAGCCAGACCGGTTTGATGACGCGCTCGCTCTCCAGACGCTGATGCGGCTCGCGGCTGATCAGCTCCCACCAGTCTGAGAGAGGCGCCCCCTCCCATTCATGCAGCAAGGCTTGCCGCAGGCTGTTCCAGCGGTGATAAAATACAGCCTCCTTCTCCGCGGCGCCGCGCACTTTTACTTGGACCGGCGCCGTTGCCTGAAAGGGGAGTGTCGCCATGACGCGGCTGATGCTCTTCAGCATCGCTTCGAACTGTTCGGAGCTGATCTTCCGGCTGTAGACGCGGTATCTCTTGCCGCAAAACGAAGTTTCCCCGACGTAATTGCCGAAATTGATCACGTAATACTGCGTGTGCAAACGCTGGAGAATCGCGCCGTAGTTTTTTTGCAAAGCGAGATGCTCGGCTTCCGTCGGGGGGGCGGATGAAATGAACCACGTAATCGGTATTTTCCTCCAACAGGCCGTCCACCGCCGCATCGGCGCCTTTTTTGTACAGAATGTGCTCCATCCTCTCCTGCCTCCTCGCCTTATCCGCTAGGAAATGAAGCTGCAATAGCCGGTTTTGAGGAGCCGCCTGTACATGCTGTAGATCTTCTTTCCGCTCAGCGGATAGCGGTACTGCTCATCAAAGGCCAAGATGTCCTGATCGAGCTGCGTCAATTGCTCCAGCTCGACGTGTTCGCCAATGGCATAGCGGAGCAGCTTGAGCATGAGGCCTTCCAACTGCTTGCGGTTGCCGTGCAGCTTGGGCAGAATCTTCTGGACGATCTGGCTGTCCAATGCCTCATCCAGCGTGCAATACTCGCGATAGTGGGTGATATGCAGGTAATTCATCACTTCATCCACGACCCGATACCCGAAGGAGTACCCCTCTTCCTCCAGGAGCTGATGCAGGCCCAGCAGTCGGAAATACGCTTCCTCGAGCGCCTCCTTAAACTCCGGTTGCCTGTATTCCTTGGTGTACAGCGCCTGGTGAAACTCCCCCTCCAGCGTAAACCAGTCGATCTTTTCTTCCGGCGTGTAGGCGGACTGAAAGCGAGCCGCAGTCTCCTCCTCCGCCCAATAGCGGTGCAAATCCACGTCATTGCACTCGATGACATTGGCCCGATCAAGCACCTTGGGGCTGAACATATAGGTGGTCTCGTCCATATTGACGGTGCCGATGATGTACAGATTGGCAGGGATTTCGATCCGCGGCGGGATCGCATAGACCTGATGATCGGCGTCCACGTAGAGCAACTCTTCCGGCTGATTATGCAGATGGATGGACTCCTGAACGAGCTCCCCGTCCGCTCCGACTCGCCGGCTTTCGATGCAGCTGAGAAAATCGGAGAAATAGTACTCCACCTTGGCCAGATTCATCTCGTCCAGGATGACGAAGAACGGGAGCTCCGGATTTTGCCCGGCGCGCAGCATCAGCTTTAGGAGCGGGGTCGCCTCGTAGGCTTCCGTCAGCGGATTGTAGGTGCCCAAAAGTCCCCGATGATCCAGCCAGTCCGGCCGCACACTGAGAAAGGCCCGATTCTCCTCGGGAGCGGCATCTGCTGCTTTGCGGCGCGGCTTCTTCTCCGGCCCCTGCTTGAGATAGTCCGCGAACAGCTGGGCGATCTTGGTCTTGCCGGTGCCCGACATGCCGGACAGGATGACGAATGGCTTGGCCTGCAGCGAGGTGAGGAAGCGGGTGATCATCTCCCGGGAAAAATGAAATTGTCTGCTTTGCAAAAATCGTTGGAAATCATCGATGACGCTATGGACCGGAGTGCTTTGCAGCTCGCCAAACAGGCTGCGCCATTTTTGCTCGCCGTTTGGCACCTGCCTGACCACTTCCTTCTGAATCGTGCCCAGCCGCTGCTGGTAGACTGTCGTCAGGGTGGGGGTGGAAAAGACATTTTCGTCAAACTGGACATCATGCGTGATGATCCACTCGACTTTTCGCCGATTGGGGTATCCCCCTCGCTCCGGCTTGTATTCGTACTCGCCGGTGATCCGGCCGATCCCCACCAGTTGCTTCCAGCCGCGGTTGGCGATGACGATATCTCCCACGCGCAGCTCGCGGGAAAAGGCCCAGAGCGTGTTCACGGTGCGGGTCGGCTCCTGCTCGGGCTCAAACACTTTTTTATAAGCGGCCATCAGCTCTTCCTTCGTCGGATAGCTGCGCAAGTCGCCGAGCTCATCCCAGCCGACGAAGACTTCGCTGTGCTGCAGCGCATCCGGCCAGTTGCCGGCGTTTTCACCCGGGGCGATCTTCCATACCCGGCGGGTGCCAGATGGGGTAGAGGCGGACGGAGTGAGACTGAGGAGCGGCAAGGAGAGCATGATCTCCTTTTTCAGCACGCCTTTGAGGAGCGCGATAAATATCGCACTGCTGAGCACATCCTGCTTCTCCTCCACGATCGATGCCGTCGCCAGATCATAGGTGAGGAACCGGAATTGGTCGCTCGGCAAGAGCTCGCCTTTCCACGGCTTCCAGACGGCTTCATAATCCTGCAGCCACTGTTTCATCTGCTGCAGGAAATGCTTGTCCCCTTTTTTTGAATCCAGGTCGCTGTATAGCTGCACCTGCGTGCTGGCCTCCGTGTAATCGTACAAGGCTACCTGCATGGCGCGATAGAGCAGCTCCGACTTGCCGGAGTAGATGCGAAACGCATATCCCCCCGCCTGATCCTCCAGCGAGGGAATGAATTTATTTTGCATGCAATGAACGGTTAGCCGCATCGTCTGGGTGGTCGTGTCATGATGGAAAATCTCCACGTGAAGCGGGATCGAGCCGAGGTAATCCTTTTCGGAATCGATTTGCGCCTCGCCTGGTGTCACACGGCAGCGCCATTCGTCTGAAAAGGAGATGTCGATCGGCTGATATGCATGGTGCAGCAATTCTCGAAAGATTTTTTGGGTGAGTTCGTACTTTTTCATCGGCGGAGTGCCCCTCTTTTCGATAGCCGTCATTCGGATCGCATCCGGACCAGTGACAGCCACTTCTCCTCGCAAATTCTAGTAGTTTTTGCCTAGTACGTCTAGTATACCATCGCCTCCCGGCGGCGAAAGTCCCTTTCTGCCCGCATCATCCATCGCAGCGCGCCCTCCCGGAAAGACGCGATTCTTTGCATTCCGCCTCTTTTGACGTATGATGAAGAGGATTGCATCTCTTTTTACCATGTTCCAAGGAAGGAATCAAAATGGCTCCTCTCGTCACAAAATCGGCCCAGAGGTATTTATTTGCCATCATCGTGGCTTGTCTCTGTTTGTTCCCGGCCACTCCTCCCGGCCATGAGATCCCTCATCCGGATCACGCAGGCAGTTATTTGTCTGCTTATTCGGGAGCTTTTCACTTTGTCAGCCATCGCCCGCCGATTTCCATCAAATTTTTGGATCTTAGGCTGCAGATCGTCTATATGCCGGACCTCGATCGCGAACTCCCTGATACGCTGGGAGTCAGGTCCGCCGCTTTTCTGCTCGTCGTTCAGCTACTGCTGACCCTGCTTTTGCTCATGCCCTTGAAGTACGGGTCGATCTTCGTAAACACCCTTCTCGACGGAAAGACAACCATTCCGGAGAGGAGATATGCGGAACATGAAAAAAGACGAGCAAGTATCCAAACTGATCGACCGCACGGTAAAGGATTTGAAGATTTTTTTCCTGTTCATCGTGCTCGTGGTCGTTGGGCTTTTGGCAGCCAAATATTACTTTGATCTGTAGAACCATGAAAAGATCCTCCCCTGGTTAGTGGGGAGGATCTTTTTCAATCATCTCGTTCACATGGGCAATTGCTTGCTCCAAGCGCTGCTGATAGTTTCCTGAAATCGTGTGAAAGGTGACGCCGAACTCTTGCAATAGCTCCTTCAGCAGGGCGTTATTTTTCTCCCGCACCTGCTGGTCGCCAAAGGAGCGCGTGCCGTCATTCACCCATTTGACATCCGGCTCCAAAAATAGCCACAGGTCGTACTGCTGCAAGCGTGCCACCTCATCCAGCACGGGCTGCCGCTTATCCAGGTAGAGAATGGAAAAGTACTGGGTGACGATGGCCTCTGTGTCGATGAAGAGCACCTTGTTGGCTTTTGCCAGCTGCACTTTCTCGTGGTATTTATGCTCAAAGGCGATCTCCGGGTAATCCTCGGCCAGCGTGATATCCTCACAGTTTCCCAGCCGCTCGTAGTAGGTGCGTCCCCACTCTTCGACATAGGTGGTGTTGTACAGATTGGCGAGATTGCGCACCAGCGTAGATTTTCCGCAGCTTTCCGTGCCGACGACCACTACCTTTTTGGCAAAATAGGGCTTCACGATTTCCGGCAGCATATGCCAGTGTTTCATCACGCCTTCTGTGCGCAGCATCGTGCCTGAGATCGGATACGTCTCCCTGTTTGCATCGATGACGATGTGCTTTGCCTCCGGGTACAGATTGCGAAAAATCTCGGTGTATGCGTGCTCGGAGCTGAAGACCGTGTCTATCGGTTTGCCAATCGCGGCTTTGATCCCTTCGGCCCCCCGCTCCCAATCGCTGATGTGGCCGGTCTGCTGTTCGTAGACGGCATGGACGTGCACATGCGGCATATCCTTGGTCAGCTGCGACCACCAGCGCAGCCGGACGCGAGGCGGGATGTGCGCAATTTTGCTGCCGGCGCATATTTTTTTCTCATGCTCCTCGTCATAGGAAACGATCACATGTAATTCTTCTACCATCGTGGATGCCCGGATCATGGCATACACATGCCCCATATGCGGACACGGAAGGAACTTCCCTCCGAACATCCCGACTTTGCCTGCTGTCATAAGTTATACGCCTCCTGTGCCTTGCTGAGTTTGGTCCAGTTGTAGTAGCCGTAGATGGAGTTCACAAGGAAGGCGGACCACATGACGATCATGTTGAAGTCATTTCCTCCCTGTGTGAGCAGAGTGACGACCCAGAGAGAGATAGAGAGCACATTGACCGCGATCCACAGCGCCCACTGCTCCGCGTAGCGCTTCAGCATGAGAATCTGCGCGATGATGGAAAGCACGACCGCTGCCGAATCCAGGCGCACAGCCTGCCCGCCGATGTAGTGCAGAAGCTCGGCGTAGAGGACGATGCCGACCGCCGCGATGATGATGAGGTACACCCAGCCCCGCTTGGTCAGCCGTTTCACCGACACATCTTCCCCTTTGACACTTTGCTGGGTGCGGTTTTTCGACCACATGTACAGCCCGATGAACTGGACGGGCAAGTAAAACAGGCCGTTCAGCATCGCTTCTCCGTAGAGCGAATAGCTGTAGGAGATATACGCGTACGTAGCTGTCTGGACGATGCCGAAGTAGTAGTTGGCGATTTTTCCTTTGGCCACGAGTACGACACAGAGCATTCCTGACAGAGACGAGATCAGTCCCAGCAGAGAATCTTGGAAAGCATAGAACAGGTAAATGTTAATGATCGTAAACAGGAGCAGCCAAACTTTTTCAAAACGGGTCCAGTCGCGAAACATTTCGAACACCTCTCCCTCGGTCTGTCTTTTTTTTTGGCGGCGGCATGATCCGTCCGCATGGATGAACGGCGGCCTCCGCTCGCTTCCATTATTGCTCGTGATTCCAGTTGGGATTGTATTTGTACAGTTTGGACGGTCGGTGGCCGGCATTTCTCCGGATGTGGTTGGTCTCCAGCACCTTGTCGGCGATTTTGCGGCGAAAAGCGGCGGCCAAGAGTTCCTTCCCGAGAATCACCTCAAAGACTTGCTGCAAATCGGAAAGAGTGAACAATTCCGGCAGCAGATGAAACGCGATATCGGTGTACTCCACTTTGTTGCGCAGCCTTTCCAATGCGTACAGGATCATCTTGGCGTGATCAAAAGCCAGGTTGGACGAATCGATGATCTCATGCACCTCTTTGGAATGGCTGTTCTCCACGGTCTTGGTCAGCTTGATCGTGGCGGTGGCGGAATCGGTCTCATTCCAGAGGCGCAGCTCCACCCATTTTTCGATCATGAAGCCTTTGTCCGTCACCGTGGTCTTTTTCTGCGTCCACTGATCCTGCACGTGAAACCACTGCGCGTCGTCCGCGTCTTCGCCGGGCCGCACCTGGTAGAGCTCGCTGTTGATCAGCGCCATATAGCTGCAGCTGATGACGCGGGTGCGGGGATCGCGGCCGATGTCTCCCCAGGTATAGAGCTGCTCCAGGTAGACATGGCTGACATTCGTTTCTTTTTGCAGGACGCGGATCGCCGCTTCGTCGATGCTCTCGTCGGCGGAGACAAATCCGCCGGGCAGTGCCCACTGCCCCTGAAAGGGATGCTGCTTTCGCTTAATCAGCAGAATTTTCAATGCTTTGTCTGACCGCTTGCGGTAGTTCTCCGTCTCCTCGTCCACGACGGTAAACAGGAGCATGTCGACGGAGACAGAGGGCCGAATATACTGGTTCACATCGTACTCTTCGAGAAACTGCTGTTCCGCGAGGGTCCGCTTCGATGGTTGGGTGGTCATGTTATTACTCCTCTGTTATTATCATTATGTTAATAACAAACTGTTATTATGATCTTACTGTAAGGGTTTTCCTTTGTCAATCATGGGATTGCATTTTGGGCAGACGCTCCCCTTCTCTGTCGGGCTAAAAGAAAAAGAGACCCGCCGCCCGCCGGTTGGCAAAGCAGCAGATCTCTTAGATCATCTACGAAATCTTCTCGAAATAGGCCACGGTCTTCATCGGTTCGCCCATTTTCCGCAGGCCCCATGTCTGTTCCAGATAAATCTCGGCGAGCAGCGCATATTTCCCCCCGTACCGCTCCGCCCACTCGATGGCTACCACGCTTTCGTACAGCCAAGCCATCCGCTGCGCCAGCCCTTTCGCCTCATAGGTCTGCAGCGCTTCGTCATAGCCGGCGAAATCATTCAGCTGCGCGGCGAGCTCATCCAGTTTGCTCGTCACCAGCTGTTTCATCGCTCCCTCCGCGAGAGGCAGAAGCCGCCTTTGCATCTCCCCTACGAACAAGCGATGGGCGGCAATTTTGTGGACGAGCCGCACCAGCTCCAGTCCCAGGATATTGGCCGTGCCTTCCCAGACAGTCAATACCTGAGCGTCCCGCAGCAACCGGGGAGTGACGAAATCCTCAATATAGCCGTTGCCCCCGTGCATCTCGATCGCTTCGTGGGCAAAGTGGATCGCCTGCTCCGCCGTCTCCTTTTTCATGATGGCGATGTACAGACGGTGGAGGATCACTTCCCGCTCGGAAGCCGTCCCCTCTGTCACCTTCTCATACAGCTTGATCAGGTCAAACATTGCGGCCAGCTCGACATGCAGCTTGGCGGTCAGCTTGCCGAGCGTGTCTCGCACCATGGGGAATTCCGTCAGCCGTTTGCCAAACGCTTCCCGGCGCGAAGCGTACTCCCTGGCTTCGGTCAAGGCCCGGCGCATAATGCCTACGGAGGCGACCGCATTGCAGATGCGGGACAGATTGAGCGCTTCCATCATGTAGATAAAGCCTCTGGCCGGATCGCCGACGACATAGGCGAGCGCTCCGTCGAACTCGACCTCTCCCGACGGCACAGCCCGAACCCCCAGCTTATCTTTCAGGCGACGGATGCGCAGGCCGTTGGGACGGCCGTCCTCCAAGCGCCACGGGACCGCGAACAGGGTCAGTCCACGCGACCCGGCGGGTGCCCCTTCGATCCGGGCGAGCACCATCGCGACGCCGCATCTCCCCGCGTTGGAAGCGAAATATTTCTCTCCGTACAAGCGGTAGGCGTCGCTTGCGTCCTCCGCTTTGATCGCCTTCACGAGATTGGCCCCGACGTCCGAGCCTCCCTGCCGCTCGGTCAAAAATGTCGCCCCCTCATAGAGCGGCACCTCTCCGGTCGAGCAGACATGCGGCAACAACCGCTCCTTCAGACGGTCATCGGCATAGTGATCCAGTAAATAAGCAGTCGCCATCGTCAGCGTAACCGGACAGTAAAACCCCGGTTCGGCCTGGGAGAGCAGATATCCCTGCGCGAAGCTGTAGGTGTAATTCCCTTTGCGGCCGAGCGCCGGGATTTCCTTGTGCACATAGCCCACGATCCCGGTATCGTACGACTGTTTGGCGGTTTGGCGGTAGCCCTCGTTTACCCAGACCTCGGATACTTCCTCGCCGTAGCGGTCGTAACGCTGCAAGACGGGCTGCCCGTCCCGGTCATTATGCCGGGCCCGCTCGTCGATTTCATTGGCGCACAGCTCGCCAAATGCCTCCAGCTGCTCCGTGGCATAGGCCAGGAAAGGCTCGTCGAGATGTTCTTTGAGCAAGAGCTGCAGCGTGTCGTCGCCCGTAAAAAAATTGCGGCGCTTGGCTGCTTTTGTATTCTCGTTTAATTGCGGAGCAATATCTTGCAGTACCTTCATCTATTCTCCTCCTCCTGCGCGAAGCGGTTGTTTGAGAATTTTTCCCGAGGCGTTTCGCGGAAGCGCTTCCATTTGTTCGAACAGGCGCGGTACTTTGTATTTGGCCAGACGCTCCGCCAAAAAATCGCGCAGCCTCTCTTCCGCGACAGGCTCGGTGGCGGCAAAGACGGCTTTTACGGTTTCCCCCCACTCCGGATGCGGCACGCCTATGACCGCCACTTCGCGGATGCCGGGATACTGGAGCATCACTTCTTCGATCTCCTTGGGGTAAATATTGACGCCGCCCGTGATGATGACGTCCTTTTTCCGATCCACGACCCAGATGTAGCCGTCCTCGTCGAATTTGGCCAGATCGCCCGTCCGCAGCCACTCCCCCCAAAACGCCTCTTGGGTCGCTTCTTCATTTTTGTAGTATCCGATCATATTGCCTTCGCCGCGCAGCACGATCTCCCCCACTTCCCCGGGGGCGACATCCTCTCCGGCGTCATTGACAATCCGCAGCTCTGTCGAAAGAGCCGCCCGCTTGCCGATGCTCCCCGCCTTCTTTTCATGCTCATGCCCCAGGAGCAAGGTGCCGCTCGGTCCCGCTTCCGTCAAGCCGTAGACGCAGACGAGATTGTCCGTGCGAAAAGCTGCTTGGACGGCCTTCACTTCTTTGGCCGTAAGCGGCGCGCCGCCGTAGACCCACCACTTCATCGAAGAGAGGTCGGTATCGTGAATCCGCGGATGATTGGCGGTCAGCAGATAAGCGACGGGGGCGCCGAAGAAATGGGTCGTCTTTTCCCGTTCCACGGCATCGAGCAGCAGATCCGGGGTAAAGGTAGGGGTGAGCACCAGCGTAGAGCCCACAAAGATGCCCGCCATCAGGAACAAATGAAGCGGGGCGGAGTGGCTGAGCGGCATCATCAGCAGAATGCGGCTCTCCGGTTTCACCTCCATCTCCACACAGATCATCTGCGCGACGGTCAAAATACTGCGGTAGCTGAACAGGACGCCTTTGGGCTTCCCTGTCGTGCCCGACGTGTAGAGGAGCGTCGATTCGTCATCTTCTTTCAGCTGGCAAGGGATGTCGGGATCGTCTCCGTATGCCAGCAAGGTCTCAAAGCTCTGCCAGCCATCGGCAGCTTCTCCCGTCTTGATGCGGAGCAAATTCGGTGCATGCAGCCCCTCTACGGCGGCGAACAGGAGGTGATGGGCGAGAATGGCCTTTGCATCCGAGTGACCCAGGATGTACGCGATCTCGGCTTGCGTCAGCTTAGCGTTGACCGGCACGATGACGGCGCCGATTCGTTGCACCGCGAAATAGGCGATGACAAACTCAGGGACGTTTGGCATAAACAGCACGACTTTATCGCCAGGCCCGATGCCTTCCGCCTGCAGGGCATGGCCGAACTTGTTGACCAGGCGGTTCAGCTCCCGATACGTCAGGCGGGCGCCTGGGCTTACCACCGCCTCTTGGCTTGGATATTTGCGCGCATTGCGTTCCAGTAGAAGCGAGCTGTTCATTTTCCTTCCCCCTTTATATTGTTTAATTTTTCTGAAAACAGCACCATCAAATGCTCCATTTCTTTTTTCATTTCCTGCAGTTCTGAGATTTTGTCATCGATTTCCTTTACCCGCTGCTGGCCGTAGGCAATGGTCCGTTCCAGTTGTTTTTTTCCGGTGCGGTCTTGATCAAAGAGCAGCACCATTTCTTTGATTTCTTCCAGGGAAAAGCCAAAGCGTTTCCCCCGGAAGATCAGCTTGAGCTTGGCGATCTCCGCTTTGGAATAAAGCCGCTGGTTGTTTGCGTCACGCTGAGGCCGGAGAAGACCGATCTCTTCATAATAGCGAATCGTTCGGGTCGACACCGCGAACATGTCCGCCGCTTCTCTGATGGTCTTCACGTTCATCACCTCATGGCTATCGTTGTGATTTATGGGTAGTATAGCATTTACGTTAACGTAAAGGGCAAGAGGGTATAAGTCGGCTGGATAGAAGCATCTTAAAAGGAAACAAACTATCCCATTAGGAGTGACAACTCAATCCCGTCGTACCTGATCAGCCGGATCCGCAAGCTGCCCGCGTCATGCAAGAGATTCTGGGCGGACGCGGGAAAGCCACCCAATACCGCGACTTGATCAAAGGCGTGTTTATCGAAGAGCTGAGCCACGTGGAGCTGGTGCAGCACACGATCAACCAGCTGTTGACGGGTTCCACCGAAGCTCCGCAGGACGATGAGAGCGCCCCGCTTACCAATGCCGTCAACAGCGCCAACCCGCAATTGCGACTGGCGTAATACGCTCAGATAAACGCGCTCCCTCTGGCCAGATACTGGGTAAAATAGCGGAATGTGAAGGGTTCGCCGCACAGCTTTTGCACTTTTTCCTGCCAGCTCAGTCTCTCCGATGGCTGCATGAAGGTCTGACGCAGCTCTTCGAATACCCGCTGATTGCCGTACAGGCCGCTTACGCCAAAGGCATGCCGGAGCATATCCCTGATCCCGTCCGCAAACAAATAGCTGTGCGTATACACGGGATAGGCCAGGAAAATCGCTTCCGCCGCGGGGCTCGCCCCGCTCCCCCGCACCCTCACCTTCTGGACAACAGGTAGAGAAAATAGGGTGCGCCAATCAGCGCAACGATGATGCCGGCAGGCAGTCCCCCTGTATCGACGGCATTTCGCCCGATGGTATCTGCGAGCAACAACAGCCAGCCCCCCAGCAGAATCGCGACGGGCATACATCGTTGATGGCGCGGTCCCACCAACGATTTCGCCATATGCGGTGCCATCAGACCGATAAAAGCGATTCCTCCGGTGACGGACACCGCAGAAGCAGCCAGGGCGACGGCAGCCAGAAGCAGGTGCCTGCGCTCTTTGTGGATCGCAACCCCCAGACCGATCACGACGGTTTCGCTGAGTGCCAGGAGGTTTAGGCGCTGCGCTTTGTACAACGAAAAGGGAATGAGTATCAGAAGCCAAGGCAGGAGCGCCGCGACAAACGGCCAATCCGTCCCCACCACCGCCCTGACGATATGCGGAACCATCAGCCCGAGAAAGGCCATGTTTCCGACGAGGGCCACAGCAGCACCTGCCAGCATGATGATGACTGCAAACAGAACCGATTTGATTCGCCGGGTCTTTTGCCCCAGACCAACCGCCACCTCTTCGCTCAGGCTCAGAATGGTCAGCTGCCGGGAGAGAAGCAGCGCGATCGCGAGACCCAGGAGTATGAACGGGGCGATAACTTGAAGCTGACTCCACGTCGTGCCGATCAACCCCCCCGCTGTCCACATTGCCACTTCTTTGGGAATGTGAAAGTAGATGCCGACGCCTTGGGCGATTGCTAGGAGAAAGGCGGAGACTGCGGCTCCGGCCAGTACGATGCGCAGCGGAGCAAAACCGCCCCTCTTCATGGCGCTGATCCCGAAGACCAGAAGCGTCCCTGCGGCCGCTCCCAGAAAGCAAGCCAGGGTAATCGAAAAATAGCCCGCTGCCGGAAACAGGGCGAGCGTCAGCGCCAGCCCCGCATTGGCACCCGCCGTCAGTCCCAAAAGGCCCGGGTCGGCCAGAGGATTTCGCGTGATCCCCTGCATGATCGCACCGGAGACGGCCAGCGCCGTGCCGACAAATACAGCGGCGACCTCCCGGGGCAAGCGGATCTCGCGGATGACCAAGACGGCTTCGCTGGCATCCTGCGTCGTGAGGGCCAGCCATACATCGCGAAGCCCCGTGTCCGCAGCCCCGAAAACGATGGCGGCGAAAAACATTCCCACCCAGACGAGGAGCGCCAGCAGCAATTTATACCCATAAGGAATACAAAAACCTTTTTCTCTCATCATCGTCTCTCATCTTTCCTGATTCTTCCTGCAGCCGTTTTAGTTGTTGAGAAACCGCTCTGCAAAGACCTTCAGCTGCAGCTCAAGGGTGAGCGGATCGTTGAAATAAAACTCTTTCGCATTTACCTCTATGACGCGGTGATTCTTTACCGCCGGGATATTCTTGTATGTCTCTGTCTCCTGGAAGGAATTATCCGTATCGGCGTTTTTGCTTAAAATCACATAATCGCCGGCATAATCGCGGAGGACTTCCAAAGACAAGGCGTACCACCCGTCTTTCAGCGCCATTTCCTTTACCTTTTCCGGCATGGCCAAACCCATCTCCTGGTAGAGAATCTCGGTGCCGCGCCCCCAGTTGTTGCCGTAGACGTACAACTGCTTCTCCCAGTTTTCGATCACGGATACCGTCGTCTCTTCCCCGATTTTGGCTTTGATCTCTTTGCCGACAGCCTGCGCCCGCTGCTTGAAGTCCGCGATCCAGGCCTTCGCTTCCTCTTCCCGGTTAAGCAGTTTGCCAATCTCCAGATGTTGCGTCAGGTAATCCACTTTCCCATAGGTGTATGTAACGGTTGGGGCAATTTTCTTTAACTTCTCCACGTTTTTGATGTTGGACAGGCCGATGATCAAGTCAGGGTCCAGTTCGATGATCTTTTCCAGATCTTCATCCGTCACCTCTGCGACGCCCGCCAATTTTTCTGCAAAGTTCGGATTCTTCTTGGACCAGGAATCGACGCCGACCAGATTGACGTTCAGGGCCATGACATTCCCGGCAAAGGAAGACAGGACGATGACCCGTTTCGGATTCGCGGGAACCTCAACCGGGCCGTTTTCGGACTGGTACGTAATCGTTTGCTTGTCATCTGCCTGGGCGGTCGCCTCTGCCGGCTGAGCAGTGTCCGTCTGTGCAGTTCCGGCTCCACACGCGCTAAGCGTGAACAGGCACAGCATCGCGAGGAGCATCCAGATTTTTTTCATGGCGATTCTCTCCTTTTGCCAAATGATAGGTGATGCAGATCGGCTTCAGTGTGCGGGGGTCCAGCCCGATTTCCGCGTCGATCTGGAATACCCGGAGCAGCACGTCATGCTGCATGATCTCGTCCGGGCTCCCGGCTTTGACGATCTCCCCCTCCCGCATCGCGATGATGCAGTCGGCAAAGCGGGCCGCCTGATTCAGGTCATGGAGCACCATCACGATCGTCCGCTCCTGTTCCCGGTTCAGCTTTTGCAAAAGCTCCAAGACCTCCAGCTGATGCGCCATGTCCAGATAAGTCGTCGGTTCATCCAGAAAGATGATATCCGTCTCTTGGGCGAGGGCCATGGCGATCCAGACGCGTTGGCGTTGACCGCCTGACAGTGAATCGACCGGACGATAGCGATACGCTTTTGTCCCTGTCACTTCCAGAGCCCAGTCGATGACTTCATAATCGGTTTTGGTCAAGCGGCCAAAGCCATTTTGATAGGGAAAGCGGCCGTACGATACCAGCTCCCCAACGGTTAACCCCTGCGCGCTTTCGGGAGTTTGCGGAAGAATCGCCAAGGTTTTGGCGAGCTCTTTGGTGTCTACATGGGAGATGCTTTTGCCGTCGATCAGGATGCTTCCGGACTGGTGCGGGATCAGGCGGGTTATCGCTTTGAGCAGCGTCGATTTCCCGCAGCCGTTTGCGCCGATGATGGCGGTGATTTTTTTATCCGGGATCGACACGCTGATCTTTTTCACAATCGTTCGTTCACCGTAACCAATCGTGACATCCTCCGTGTACAGGCGAACCATTCCAAAACCTCCAATCGCAAGAAATAGTGATAATGATTATCAGTATTAACAATCTATACTCTAAAATGATTGAGAATGATTGTCAATTACTAATTTTTTGGATTGCGAAAACGGAGGGGAAGTTATATATTGGGAAGTAAATGATAATGAGAATCAATAACGATTGTTTTTCGGGGAGTGACACGACATGAAGCAGCGCGATCTCTACGACGTGACCGTGATCGGAGGAGGGCCCGCGGGCCTGTACTCCGCTTTTTATAGCGGGCTGCGGGAAATGAAGACAAAGCTGATCGAATTTCAGCCGTACTTAGGCGGGAAAATTCACGTGTATCCGGAGAAAATGATTTGGGATGTGGGCGGACAGACGCCGATCACGGGGGCAAACTTGATCAAGCAGCTAGTGAAACAGGGGCTCACCTTTCAGCCTACCGTGGTGCTGAATGAAAAAATCGAGGCGATCTCACGGGATGCGGAAGGCATCTTTGTCTTGCGGGCAGCCTCCGGGCGAAAGCATTACTCCAAAACCGTCATTGTCGCGATTGGGAGCGGCATTCTGACGCCGCAAAAGCTGGAAATCGAAGGAGCGGAGCGGTTTGAAGTAGCCAATCTGCATTACACCGTCAAATCTTTGGCTTACTTCAAAGGGAAAACCGTGGTCATTTCGGGGGGAGGCAATTCGGCCATCGATTGGGCGAACGAGCTGGAGCCGATTGCCAAAAAAGTGTATGTCACCTACCGAAAAGCAGCTTTCTCCGGACATGAAGCGCAGGTAACGCAGCTGTTGAATAGTTCGGCGGTGTGCTGCTTCCATACGACCATCACCAAACTCGTGGCGGGGGAAGACCGAAATCTCATCGAACATGTCGAGCTGACGAATCATCGAACCGGAGAGGTGACGTCTTTGCCTGTGGATGAGGTGGTGATCAATCACGGGTATGAGCGGGATACGTCATTGCTGGAAAATAGCGAGCTGGACATTGCTTTGGCAGATTCGCACTATATTGCGGGCAATGCGACCAGCGAATCGTCCGTAGCGGGCCTCTATGCTGCCGGTGATATCCTGCAGTACGACGGCAAGCTCAATCTGATCGCGGGGGCTTTTCAGGATGCGGCTAACGCCGTCAACAAGGCGAAGCAATATATCGAGCCTGCCGCAAGCAAAGCCGCGATGGTCTCGTCCCATCATGAAATTTTTAAAGAGCGGAACCGCGAGCTGGTCTCCCAAATGCTGCGCGCCCCGCATGATTAACCCTGTCAGGAGCACGAAAGGAGGGGCAAGCGGTCCAGTCCGCTACTCCCCTCCCCTTGGGCGGCATTAATTTTCGCGAAAATCTCCGTTCAGATCAATCGTGCCCATTTTTCCGTCTTTCTTCACGGTGGCTTTCCCCCCGGAAAATGCGCCTGCATATGAGAATTCGATCGGGATGACCACCTGTCCGCTCGAGTTGATATAGCCGAATTGTCCATCCTTTTTGACGACGGCCAATCCCTCCGAGAATCTCGTCGCATGATCGAACTGGTAAGGGATGACCAGTTCCTCTCCCCCCGTTCGCTTATACCCCCACTTTCCTCCGCTGGAGACCGGCACGAGCCCGCTGCCTGGCTGCTCCTTCTGGGAAGGCTGGCTTTTCGCCGCGGAGGGCTTTGGCGACACAGGAGCGGGCGCAGGAGCCGAGACGGCGTTTGTTTGGGCCGCCGGCTTTGCAGGCTGGGCGGCTATTTTGCGCGGCGGCTCACTGTGGGTGCGTGTTGCCTGCGGCTTTGGCGGCTGCTTTTTTGACGGCTCCGGCTGCTTCAAGGCGGGAGCGGGTTGTACGATTGTTGGTCCCTCATTCGCATTGGCTTGCCCTGCATTTGCCGCCGACTGGGCTTGAGCTTCTGTTGGAGCGGGCGCAGCCGTTTCTGCTGTCGCTGGGGTGTTTGCGTCTGCTGCTGGTGGAGTGGCGGCGGCAAGCTGGGCGGATGAGACCGCTTGGGACAAAGCGGTGAGAAACCCTTCCGCCATGCCCGCCGCTGACGAAGCCCGATTTTCTTCGGCGACTTGGGGAGCGCCTGCTGCATCTCCCGCGGCGAGATCTGCCGCCGGTGCGGAAGTGGCGGCGGTGACAGCAGAGAAGGCTGTCACTTCTTGCTTTTCCGCTGTGCTCCGTGGCATCGTCTCGGCTGGAGCGGAACCTGCCTCGGCGAGCGGTGATTCTCCTCCGCTTCCCCCTTCCGCTGTTTGGGCAGAGGGAGATGGCGGCGTTTCACTCTGGTCCTGCTTTTTCGGAGAAATGTACTGGCTGGCTCCGTAGATCGTCCCGGAGATCACCATAACCGCATAACCGCGGCCAGTGCGGCGCCTGCTATCTTTCCGACATTTCCCCCCGGAACCGCTGTCTTTTTCTTGCTTGCGGCCGTCTCTTTCTTGTCGATCGACACGACCAGTTCCGCCTTATGCCGCTCATACTCCGCCATGATGATCATGCTGCCTGCTTCTACGGCCGTAATCGTCCCCTCTTCGTTCACCTTTCCGATGGTCGTGTGCTGCGACCGCCACTTGACTTTATGCGTAATTTCTTCATTTCTTCCATCCGTCAGCACCGCAAACACTTTGATCTTCGAAGTCTGACCCGCTTCCAGATAGAGCAAAGCCGGCTCGATGCGAATATACATGATGTTCAGATCGCCGTCTTTGGGGTTCTCCGCATTCGGAAAAAGCGGCTTGATGGGCTGCAATGACATGATTACACCTCCCGCGAAGTGAATTGGCTACCCGGGGAAAAAAAAGGCGAACCACCGCTGGAGATGGGTCGCCTTTGCCTTGGCTAGTCCTCGCCAACCGCCTTCAACTCTTCCGCTGTCGCCTCTTTCAAATTTTTCGCGACAATCCGCTTCACCATGGCATGGGCTTCCTCATCCATGCCAGGAAAGCGAATGTGATACTCGCGTATGAGGAGCGTCGCCTCCCCTCGGGCAGGCTTGTCGCCAAACTCACTCAACTCCTCCGGGTGATCAAAGATCAGCTTGATTTTCTCGTACAGCTTCATGTCGGGATGATCCGAAACCGTCATCCGGGGAAATGGAGAAGTCTCGTCTACGGTAAACAACACCTGCTGGTCCAACCCTTCAAACCCTTGCGGATAGAACTCCATCGTTCCTTTTACCTCGATCTCGCCAACGAAATCGATATTCGCTTCATCCACGAAAAATTCGGCATCGGTAGTCGGAACGATCTCAGCCTTGGCGACCTCCATGCCGGCCACTTTATCCCCGACTTTGATCCCCCGCGGATCGAAGGGGGGAGCTGCCTCGCTCGCCGGTTGTTCCGCGGCCGCAGATGGCGGCTGCTCCTGCGGGCTGGGCTGGGGTGCCGAAGCATTTGAGACGGGCTGCTCTTGAGCTGGCGTCTCCTTTTTATTGGCTTTGGTCTCCGCACATCCCGAGAGCGTGGCCGTGCTGGCGAGCAAAAGCAATGACAGTGCAGCAATCGTGGTTCGACTCATATGATTCAATGGTCATACCCTCCCTGTTTCATCCCCTGATTACTTCTCATACACAAAGAATTTGATTTCAGGAACCCTGCTTTTTCCAAAAGATTGTGAGAGCGTGGTGTAATTGTAGTTTTTCGCACCGGCATTTTTGACGACTACACTTCCGGCCACATCGTTTGGATTAAACTTCTCGCCTTTGGCGTAAGGAATGACCGGCGCAATATGCCCGTGGTAGCCTTTGGTATTTTTCCAGGAAGCTACCGTCGGCATCCCTTGGTTTGCCAGCCGCTGCGCCTCTTCCGCCGTAACCTCGCGCCATCCCTGCTTCTTCGCCTGAGCCGTTTGGAACCAGCCATACAGATCGTTCGCCAGCTTTTGCGGCATGTCAGCTCCCATTTCCTTCATCACATCCCGGGTGAAAATATTGCAGTATGTATACTTATCCGGAAGATAGCTTTTGGTTACATCAAACTTCGGCATATCCAGCACCTTTTGATAGGCTTCCTTGCTTCGATGCGCCGGTATTTTCTCCTCTTTTTTGGGAGGCGTCTCTGTATCCGGTTTTTTTGGCTCCGGCTTTGGCGGTTCCGGATCAGGCTGCTGCGGCTTGGGCGGTACGGGCTTGGGCGGCTCTGGTTGCGTTGGCCCTGGCTTCGGTGGCGCCGGTTTCCTCGGCTCCGGGGTTGACGGCGATTTCGCTGGAGGCGTGGAAGAATCGCCCCCACCTGATTGATTGCCGCCGTTCTGGATTCCCTGGCCAGAGATACCGGTTGGGTTGATGCCTTGTGTGTTGATGCCTTGCGTGTTAATCCCCTGCGCGTTAATCCCCTGTTTGTTGATGCCTTGTGTGTTGATCCCCTGCGCGTTGATGCCTTGCTTGTTGATTCCATCCGCATGGATGCCTTGTGCGTTTATTCCCGTTGCATTTATCCCTGTTGTATTGATCCCTTGGGCATTTATCAGTTCAAATGGCGAGGTGAACGCAGTCAGCAGGGCCGCAATCGCCAACGCTCCCGTCCCCCTCTTCGCTCCCGCTTGAAGACGTCGGTTTCTCACAAAATATCTCTCCTTTTTTGTACCAAAGGATTCCGCTTCTTTAGGGCCTCCAAATACAACATGGGAAAAGGCACCGGCCGTCCATGGCAGCAGGCTGGCTGCCGCCTCTACTCAAGCGATTGATCGGCCTTGATCTCTTTGATGTACAACTGATCGTCTTTCGACAGCACGGTATACACCTTTTTGATCTCTTTCGTTTTCAGATCGTTTCCTTTTGTGATCTCCAGTTTGGTTACCACTTCCACCAGATACTCGTTTGGCTGATCGGATTCCTTGATTTCGCCGATGCGCGAGTCTACTAGCTTCACGCTGATCCCCTTTTTGCCCGCCTCTTCGATAAGTGTCTGTTGTTCCTGATAGACCGGGCTGTCGGGAAGCAGGAAATCCTGGACGTAGGAAAAATCTTGTTGATTGATCGCGCCAACGATTAGCTCTTCATACCCCGACACAATATTTTCAACGTGAAACGTGTCCGCTTTGGCATCTCCTGCAACGTCGGGCGCGTCAACCGCTTGAGGTTCTTCCGCCGTTTGCTGCGCCGCTTGTTCACCCGCTTGCGGGGAAGCCGCCTGAACATGATCAGTTGGGGCGGGGCTGGACGGAGAAGTGGCATTTGCCGTGTGGGACGATGTGCTCTCTTTCGCTCCACAACCCGTGACGAGCAGCGAAATGCTCAAGAGAAAAACGATTTTTTTCATAGAATTCTGCCCCCTTCTTTTCCTATAGGCCTTTGAAAACATAGTCTGGGCCGTACAGCATTTTCAAAGCCGCCTCCGGTTCCCTGATGTTTAGCCTTTCCCATACGCCTAGCTGTACGTCAGATGAGTTGCCGGAAAAATACTTCATATACTTTCCATAAATGCCGTGTTTTTTCGCCTTTGGCGACAGGATTTGTTTTTTTCCGCTGTCCACTACTTTGCCGCTTTCCTTGTAGACTGCCCGAATGATCTCCTCGTCCGTCGCTGTGGAGAGGTCAAGCGTCTTGAGCGCTTCTTTGAATATCCTGGTGCCGCCTGCTCCCCCGTGTTGAACAGCTCTCGACCACAAAACATCCTGGAGCGCCGCACTCCGCTTGCTCACATCAAAACCGAGATCCTGCTTCAGCGCCCGATCCACTACATCATAATATTTTTCCTTTGTATAGAGATGCTGCAATTCCAAAAATCGGTCCGGATCCTGCTCGGCAATTTCCTTGAATTTTTGGTCGAAATGAGCGCCTATTTTTTTCCCGTCGGCATTGAATCCGGATAGTAGTTTGTTATAGATATCTTTGTCTTTCCCTTCCAACCAGCGAAAGAAATGGTCGATCACCCGGTCTCTGGAGTTGAATTGATAGGCACCGTACGACTTCCCGCCGATATCTCCCTTTCCCGTCGAAATCGTGCCGGGATTGCCGTTGGATTCATAGGCGGCAGAGAGCGAACCCAGTTTTTTCCCCGATTTCCCCTGATCCTTCGAAGCGGGCGCCCAAATGTCCGTAGACGCGCAGCGAAACGTTGGCGCCTTCGGGCAAGCTGGCCGCGAATTCCTTGATCGCTTCTTTGGCGAGCTCCATTTTCGTGTGCTCCCCGATTTTTCCGCTCATGCTCCCGCTTGCATCGAGGATGATTTCCACATGAAAGTTCTCTTTGAATTGCAGACGGGCATCCTCCACATCCGGGCTTCCGTAAGAGGCGATTCGCCATCGGTCCACAACCATTTGCGGGCTTAGGTAGTCTTCGGCAAACAGGCTGGTCAGTCTGGCCCAATACGCTTGGATTTGGCTCTCATCTGCGTCGTCTTCCAGATCGGGGAGCCGATCCAGTTCTTGTTCGATGCGGCTGCGCTGAGGGTCATCCTCCAAATAAAAATGCGTTCCTGCAAATAGCCCTGGCTCTAAGGCGATCAAATCCGGAGTGGACTGCGGAAGGGGCGGCACCGCAGGAGGTATCCCGCTGCCGGAAGCCAGATGGGAGCAGCCGCTGATCAGTAGAGCGAAGAGACTATGTATCAGGACAAGCAACGTATTTTGAGTGATGCGCATCTTCCCCATCGCCTCCTTGTGCCAAAAACGATTGCGCCGGTCCCATTCACCGGTTTTTCCTGCCAGCGATCAAAGCGCCCGCAAGAAGCCAATTTTTCTGCTTTCGCCCGTCTGTACGATCGTATCCGTATACGCGGGAAAAAAATCGAGGCCCAGCTTATTCACCTTGTATCGGACCGATGCCTCCACCTCAATGCGATCATCCCCGTTGAAAATCGTGACGTTCTCCAGCGTGGCCTGGTTTGCACTCAATATGCGGGCCACCACAGCGGGGATCTCTGCCTTCGCTCTGGCCAATCTCTCGAGGACAAAGCTCATCAGCATCGGCCTTCCCGCCAGTTGCTCGCTGAATACCTGATCGATTGCGGTATAGCGGACCTCACTCTTGGCCCACTCCGGGTTGGCCGCCCGCAGCGAGTGCTCCCTCTCGGCGACATCCGGACTGATCGGCGGCATAAAATTGACTGCCGCCCACGCGTCATAGGCGATGATCGCTTGCTCCATCGCGTCATAGACGTTCTTGATCGCTCCCATGCTCGCCTGCTGTGCGCTATTCATGGCTTTGTCCTTCCCGACGAAGACGGTAGAAAAATTAAACACGGCGGTAAACATGATCAGCAGCATAAAGGTGAAGATCGTCAGAGAAAAAACCAGCATATTTCCGCGTTCCTCTTTTATGAGCGGAATGATCCTGTCTCTCATCTAGCGAATCACCCGCCCCGCCATTTCGCGGTGAAAGGTGATCACGCGGTCTTCCGGCGCCATGTTGTCGCGCATCAAGCTGGGGATGAAGATGAGATCAACCGCTACTTTCACTTCGGCGGTAAAATAGTTGCCGTTCGAAATAAAACCGGATACGTAGCCGATTCCCCCGCCAGCGGCGGCCACTACTGTCTCTGCCGCCGCCAGCGCTTCGCCGGAGTCCCTCGTGATCGCATAGACTTTGGCCGCTTCGTTGGCCGCGGATTGGGCAGTGATTACGGCGTAGACACCGATCAAAAACTGCCAGCAGACCATCAGGATCAGAAAGACGAGAGGCAGCACAGCCAGAAATTCTATCGTCATCGATCCTTTTTCATCGCGAATCGTTTGCTTTAATGGCATCGTGTACATCCCTCCCTTTCCCCCTCCAGTTCCATGAACGGTTGGTACTACCGCTTTTTCCCATCCCCGCGTTAATAAGGCAGATTACTGCCATGGTAATCTGCCATTGAAGTGGTTGATTGTCGGGGTTACTGTGTCACTTTTTGTTTGTATAAATCGTTAATGGTCTGGATCGCTTCTTTGTACGTTTTGTTATTTAATTTTTGAAGCAGGCTGCCGTCCTTGAGCCGGGCGTCCACCATCGGAGAGCTTTCATCGATCCGCCGCCCCAGCGGTGCGACGATCCGGTCTACGATGTGGCGCAGATGCTCCTCATCGCGAAATTTCAACCCGGTTAATTCCAGGCGCCCCTTTTTCTCGATGTAAACTTCCTTGTGCCCGTTGATGGAAATTTCCGTGATCTCCGCGTCTGCCAAAAGCGGCTCCAAGGGCCCCAGTCCCACGGATTCGTTGATCAGGCGGGTGAGCAACAGCTCTTTTTCGCTGCGCGGAATGACTACCTTTTCTTCGGACATGTACTGCGAGACGATCCGCTCGATCGCTTGCCGCAATTCTGCCGCATTGAGGCTGGTCAGCCTCTCCAGATTCTTCTCCCGCAAAAGTCTCGCTTTATAATGGTCAGCCAGCTGGTCGATATAGGGGTTGTGGTGAACGGGAGCGGCTTCCGCAACAACCGCACGAGCCGCTCTGTCCCTGAGTCTGTTCGCTTCATGCTTGCGCGTAAACAAGCCCATCGCTCATCCCTCCTATGTCAGTTTGCTTCGTACCCAATTGCGGATATCTTTGGCGACAGGACCCAGTTTCTTTTCATTGGCTGTCTTTTGCAGGGGGACGCCCTGGTTGACAGCAGCTTGAACGCCCGCCTGATCCAGGCAAATCTCGGCGGTAATCGGCGCTGGCAGCAAGCCCTTCAGATCGGCCACCTTCAATTCGTTGTGCTTGCTGACCATGTTTACCACGATCTCAAGCCTTCCTGCCGTATCGATGCCCAGCTGTTTGAACAGATTCTCCACCTGCCGGTAGCTCTGCACAGACGGTGTATCCAGATTCATCACGTAGTAGATCAGATCGGACTCTTCCAGCGCTGTATAGGTGAGCTCATCCATATGGGTCGGCAGGTCGATCATGACATAGTCGTAGCTGCGCCTGCTCGCGCGTATCAGGCGGCTGATAAACTCTTCGGTCATCTGCTCCGCCGTCTCCGCATCGCGCGGGCTCAGCATCACCTCCAGCTTGGAGTGGATCTCCCGCTGCGTCACATTGCGGATATGGTTTTCATTCATCTCATGGAGAACAGGCATGAGATCAGCCAGCGACCGATTGGTGTCGAGCGACAGAAAGGTTTCCACCCCGCCAAATTGCAGGTTCAGATCGATCAACAGGACGCGGTTTGCCGATTCCAGCTTCAGTGCCTGGGCATAGGCGGTCGACAGCAGAGTCCGTCCGCTTCCGCCTTTGCCGCTGTAAAAGGAGTACACCTTGCCCCGCCCGCGGGCGAAAGGCTGACCCGCGACGGCGGCGTCCAGCTTGCGCTCTCGCTGATGAATCAGCTCGGCAATTTTCTCCATGCGGTCATTCAGCAGATTCAGTTCGTCCGGCAAGAGGATGTACTCCACGGCCCCCGCACTGACGACGTCCCGCAGCAAAGCGAAATCCTGCTTCTCCGTCAAAAAGATGATGATCGATTGTGGCAGTTCGTTTTGTATGTACTGAATCAACTCGACGCCGGAGCCGTCTTCCGGCTGCACCAGCAGCACGGCGTCCGGCCCGATCCGGTCGATTTCCAGCTTGACTTCAGGCGATGTGGTGAACTGCACGTCCCCGTATGGAACCAGCGTTTCCCTCAGCAGATCCTTTACCGAATCATAGTCGACGACGACGAGTATTTTGGCCGTATCTATGCTCATGGCTGCGTCGCCTCCGGCTGGGGTATCGCAAGGGGCTGCTGGTTTTGCTGTCCCATCAAGGCTCGGTTGGCCGGATCGCTGATCGTCGCCCCCGGCTCTCTGGGCCTCGTGCGGAAGGGCTCCGGTATCGCCGGGGCTCCTTTGCCCACATTGGCTTTTAAGATGCGCATGGTAGATACATAGTGCTGCTGATGGATGAAGGCGGTCACCTTGTCAAAGGGCAGCTCCAGCGCGGCCCCTTTGAATTCCGTGTCGGTCTTGGAGACCATGGCCACAGGCACATCTACCATGAACACCTCTGTCACGGGCTGATCATTCACCTCGTACGAGACGATGATATCGACGCGATCCAACGCTTCCAGCTGCTGATCGAAAATAATGCGATCGGAGGCGTACACGGTGACCAGGCGATTGTTCTCCTCGCGCAGCTGTGCAGTAGGCTTGATCATGTTTTTGGTGATGATGTCCCCCTCCGACAAAGGAACCACCGTGACCTGGCCCTGCAGCGCTGCCTTGTCCGTAATGTAGGAATTGTCTACGAACTTTTTGGGGATTTGCCTCGCTTTGACCTGCTCGGGAGAAATCGGGGAGCGGGAGGCGATATCGGTGTTGGCTACATAAATGTCTACCATTTGTCCAAGCTGTTCGTTCATTTCATTGATTTTGTTGATGACGAGGAAACCGGCTGCCAACGCAAGCAAAAAAGACAGGGATAGAAAGATAATGGCTCTTCGTTTGGACTCCCGCATCAGACAGATACCTCTCCTTGTTCCAAATGTTTTGTCGACGGTTGCTTCTAACGCGGCGGATGCCTGGCGTGCGGCCTAGCCAAGTGACAGAAGGAGCAAAACCATGGTCCCCCCGGAAATAAACGGCGCCATCGGCAGCTCCAGCGGCCCCCTCCTCTTCCGCGACCATTTTCCTGCCGCCCAGATCGGGATCGCGACGAGACAGGCGAGGAGATACGTAAACATGAGTGCGTAGATTCCCGCCTGCCATCCAACGGCTGCTCCGACCAGTGCGAGGAGCTTGATGTCCCCTCCGCCCAGCTGTCCTTTGCTGAGCACGGCCATGAGCAAGCTGATTCCTCCAAGCAGGAGCATGCCAAAGAAGTAGGTGAACCACTGCTGGGGGTGCAAAAAGAGATGGACGGCTAAAAAATAGGCGATGCCCGGCAAGGTAAGCCAGTTATAGATCAAACCTCGGCGCAGGTCGGTGATGGAGGCAATCACCAAGATCAAACAGACCGGCATCACGATGAGCGTCAGCTCCAGAGAGATCACTTCCTCCTTCTTTTGTAGCTCTACTTATTACCTAAACGGGTCTTTCTGGAAAAATGTTGCTTACTTTGCAAATTTTATTTTTCGGAAAATGGGACCAAGGTTCAGGTCGGCACTCTTGCGTCCAGCAAATTGCTGATATGGATCGGGGCAAAGATTGCCTGAACATACGGAATATGGACGGGAAGCGTCTGATTCTCCAGATCGAAGATGATGTCGCTGCCGGGCAGATCCGTCGTGATCCCTTTGCGGACGACCCAGGCCTGCTTTTCCTCTGTCTTCGCAGCCAAAATCTGTTGCCACAATTCCAGCAGGTGGCCTGTCTTATGCACTTTCAGCTTGCCGTCCGTATGCGTATAGACCTGCTTGAACAATGGCTTTGCAGGCGGCTTGTGCAGCCGCCGGTGTCTTTTCACATGCGTGAATGGCCCTACTTCAGCGACGAGGCTCCATGGCGTACACCTGCTTTTAAAATACTGGGTATGGAGCAGGAACTTCTCATACGTGAGAGGCGCATCTTGCTTTCCTGCCCAGTCGGCTAATGCATCCATGAGATACAGGAGCTCTGCTTTGTTGCTCTTCATGGCATCAAACGGGATGGGAATGAGTTTGTGATCCGGTAAGAGAAGATTTCGAACGCGGTAGAGATTTTGAATGGATGTATAGGCGGGGTCATAGAAGTACAGGCTGATCTCTGCTTGTTCGGCAATTCCTTTGAAAAACACCAGCTCTTCTGACAGGGAGTAGGATTGCAAGGGCAATGCTGAAGGGAGAAGGCTTCGTTTCGTCTGCTGGATGTATTCGCGAAGAGGCAGGCCTCCTCGCAAAAGGGTTGGCTTGATTTTGACCTCGGCGGACATGAAAGGAATGGACCTCATGCCGTATAACTCTTCCAATACAATAACCATGCGAGTTTAGCTCCTCTTCCACTCACGAGAATTTGGTCGTAGGCTGTCGCATAAGCTGTCTGTTTCCCCTTTGACTTGGCGCTATGGGCAGGATTTGCACATACACCACTTTTTACCACAAAGCTATCAGCAATCCGGCTCTTCGTAAACAGCCCCTTGCAAAAACCGTTCCCAAGACTTGGTTTCTCTTTTGCGCGATAGGCTAAACGGCTTATCTTTGCTTCCATCGTCGCGAAAGCGGCAGAAACGAGCAGGAGAATAGCCTCCTTTTCCTCCTGTTCCTTTTTGCCTAAACAAAATTTGCTCCATGTTAACAACGGTGGTAATCGCCAACCCGTTCCGCCCAGAGCCCTCTTTCCTCCCGATCCCCCCATCCGGACAAGACGTGATCTGCGCAAAGCGCATGCGAAACTTTTTGCCGCGTGGATAGTATTACCAATAGAAATCATCGACTTTTTCGACAGATCCGCGAAAGGAGCTGCGCTTATGGCCGCAAAGGAAACCGCCCGCGTACGCGATGAGATCCAGCGTTACCAACGTTTTTTGGAAAAGCCGGATTTGTTTAACCACACGGCGCTGCTGAACGGGCAAACCTACTACAATGTCCAGTACTGGCGATGGGGCAAAAAGGAGGCGACCGGTTACCTGATCCTCCGCGAAGACGGAAGCGTTCCTCCGCGCGCAGAAGCTCTTCCCGTCCTTCGCCTGTTTATGTCCCACAACAACGCAGCGACCAATTTCACCAAGGATTTCGCCGTGGATAAAGAGAAGCCTGTCTGGATGTATCAGGAGAAGCGCGATTACCTGCAAGCGCTGCTTCCCTCCTGTGAGTCGATGATGGACGAGGAGATGCGCCGCGATGTGGCGGAGATGATCGGCATGTGCGAAGAGATGGTGAGCAGCGTGGAGCAGCTGCGGGCCATATACGAGCGGGGCATGAGCTACCACCAACAAATGCTCGCCCGCTTCTTCGTCATCCCGGAGGATGAGATCCTGATGCGAAATGCCCTGCTCGAATCGGACTACATCCTCTACCGTCGATTGCGAAGACAGCTCGACCTGCAGGAGGCGGTAGATCGGATCTACGATTTTTTCCAGTCGGCGATGCGGAAACTCCCCCGGGAGGAGAAACAGATCGCCAAAAAACTGCTGGATCTCCTGCGGGACTACAGACGCGGAGAGATCCGGCGCATCATGCGGCAATCCGTGCAGGACATGGAGTTAGGGGGTGCCCCCTATCGCGACGAGGAGGAGATGAGGCAAGCGCTCACCGCCTGTAATGAAGAGATATTTCGAAAGCAGCTGTACCCGCTCTTGCGCAATCCCGCGTAGAGAGCGGCGGACAGCAAAAAGACCAGCCGCCTTCCCGCAGGAAAACAACTGGTCCATGGTCTTTCAAAACGATGCCGCTTCCACCCGGGATCAGGAACTCTTCAAGGTCCGTTTTAAAAACTCCCGCGTGCGCTCTTGTTTGGGATGATTGAAAATCTGATCGGGGCTGCCTTCCTCCGCAATGACGCCTTTGTCCATAAAGACCACCCGATCCGAGACTTCCTTGGCAAATTCCATCTCATGCGTCACGATCAACATCGTCAGACCCGACTCCGCCAGCTCCTTCATCACTTTCAGCACTTCCCCGACCATCTCGGGATCGAGGGCAGACGTCGGTTCATCAAACAGCATCACATCCGGCTCCATGGAAAGAGCGCGGGCGATTGCCACCCGCTGCTTTTGCCCGCCCGACAGCTGCTTGGGTTTGGCGTGAATGTACTTGTCCATCCCCACGACCTTCAGGTACTTCATCGCGACTTTCTCCGCTTCTTCCCTGGTGCGCTTCAATACTTTGACCTGTCCGACCACGCAATTGCCCAGCACGTTGTGGTTGTGAAACAGGTTAAATTGCTGGAAGACCATCCCGAGATGACGGCGGTAGGTGAAAATATCATGCTTGTCATCCAGGATATTCTCACCTTTGTAGATGATCTCGCCGCCGCTCGGTTTTTCCAGCAGATTGATGCAGCGAAGCAGCGTGGATTTGCCCGAACCGGAGGAACCGATGATGGTCACGACTTCTCCTTTTTTCACGGTGAAATCGATGTCTTTCAACACTTCATGCGATCCGTAGGATTTATGGATGTGCTTCACTTCAATGATATTTTCCATGCGCTCTCCCCCTTCTCCGTTTATTGCTTCCCTTCAAGCGGCACGTGACTGTCCGTCATTTGGTAATGGTCCGGCCCGTCCAGCTTTTTCTCGAAGTAGCGCAAGATTCTCGTGACGATCAGGGTCATGATAAAGTACATCACACACGCGACAAAAAAGGATTCGAAATAGCGGAAATTATTGCCGGCGATCGATTTCGTGGTGAAATACAATTCGGTTACCGAGATGACGTTCAGTACCGAGGTATCTTTGATATTAATCACAAACTGATTGCCGGTGGCCGGCAAGATATTGCGGACCACTTGCGGCAAGACGACATTCCACATCGTTTGGAAGTGGTTCATCCCGATGGCATGAGCCGCTTCAAATTGCCCTTTTTCAATGGAGATAATCCCGCCGCGCACGATCTCGGCCATGTACGCACCCGTGTTGATCGAGACGACGAAGATCGCGGCCAAAAAGCGGTCCATATCCATGCCGAAGGCGAGCGCGGACCCGTAATAGATAACCATCGCCTGCACGATCATCGGCGTTCCCCGGAAAAATTCGATATACGCCGACAGGATGGCGTTCACGACGGTAAGCAGCACCTTTTTGCCGCCGCCCTCGGGCACCGGAATGGTGCGGATCACTCCGATCAGCAAGCCGATGAGCGCCCCGAGCACCGTGCCGGTTAAGGCGATTACCAACGTCCAGCCCGCCCCGCGCAGGAACATGGGCCAGTTTTCGGTAATGATTTTGACAATCCATTCAAAGCTCATCTTTTTCCCCCATTCCACATTGCGTCCAAGCTGCTTGGCAAGCTCACCGGCACCAGGCGGCGAGCTGTCCGCAGCCGTTCATCATAAAACCGACTGCATGGCGATGCAGCCGGTTTCGCAACATGATTATTTTGCTGCTGGTTGATTTTTGATCGCGGCATCCATGATGCTGGTACGCTCTTCTTCGGAAATGCCTGCGAGAATTTCGTTGATTTTCGCCGTAAGCTCGCTGCCTTTCTGAAGGCCTACAGCGATGGCGGTATCATCTTCCGAAGTCGTAAAGCCGTCTGTAAACTCGACCATGGCGAAGTTCGGATTGGCTGCGGATGCGCTGACTGCTTCTGGACGCTCGGAGACATAGCCGTCAATAATGCCGGATTCCAGCGCCACTCTCATCGCCGGGAAGTTGTCCATCGCCGGCTCCTGCACGACCCCTTCAATCTGGTTGATCACGGAGTAGTGGAAGGTGTTCAATTGAGCGGTTACCTTCGCGCCTTTGAAATCCTGGATCGACTTCGCGCCTTCGTATTTGCCGCCTTTTTTCACAACCATCACTAAATTCGATTTATAGTAATTGTCCGAGAAATCGATCGTCTGTTTCCGCTCGGCGGTTGGGGACATCCCCGCGACGATGGCGTCGATCTTGCCGGAAGTCAGCGCCGGCACCAGGCCATCCCACTCCGTTTTCACGATCACCAGTTTTTTGCCGAGACCGTCGGCCAGCTTTTTCGCGATTTCCACATCGTAGCCGCCTGCATATTCGGCGTTGCCGTCGATTTTCACCGCACCGTTGGAATCATCCATTTGCGTCCAGTTAAAAGGCGCATACCCGGCTTCCATGCCTACGCGAAAGACGCCTTCGTCCGAAGATGCCGCCGGTGTGCTGTTGCTGGTCCCGCATCCTGCGACGAAAAGAATGGCCGAGAGACAGAGTGCGAGAAATGGTGAATGTTTTTTCATGTTCGAATACTCCTTTTTCTAGTGTGATTGTTGGCAGGGCTTTTTCCAAATAAAAAACGACCTGAGATAGCCTCAGGTCGCACTATATACATAGTTGCCCAACATACCTCTCTCATCCCCAGTCGAGATAGCACAACTCAATAAATCGGGTCATTTATTGAGACAGTCCTGCAGCTCTTAACTGCAGACCCAGCAAGCAATACGTGAGAATCGTATTACGAGCTTCGGCGACATTTCCTTCTCCTTGGCTTCACCGTCTTCTCCAACTCCACCAAGGACTGTTAAATATCGCACCTCTACCTCACTGTGTTAAGTGAGGTCGTATTCAATTATGCTTTGAGTTTACAATGGTCTGTTTATTTTGTCAACCTGTGTGGGTCGAAAGTGTGAAACCCGCTGGAACTTCAGACGTACATGTAGAAAAAGGGGGCGTGGAGATGGCAGCTGTTTTCGGGATTCTTTTCTACATCTTTTGGTTTGTGATCACGGGGTATATCGCGTTAAAACCGCGGTCTGCCTGGGAGATACTGGGCAAGTGGCAAGCCCGGCGTTACCCTTCCCGGCACTATTTCATGATGATGCGACTGTTTGCAGTTTTTGCTTTTTTCGGACCGCTGATCTGGTTTTTGACGCAGTTGTAATGGTCAGCATCGTATTCCTACTGTCGACGGGCTTCTCCCTTCTCTTTGCCTTCTTAGCCATCATGTCTGGAAATGGGCGATACCTGATTGCGAGCGCGTGCTTGTACTTTCCGCTCGCCTGGTATTTGAACGCTACTCCCCGCTTTGAAGGGGCCTTGCTGCTCTATCTTTTTCATCTATTGATCGCTTATTCTCTCTACCGAGGCCCCAAACTGCTATGGCTGGCTTGGGTCTCTTTTGTGGCTCTTCTCGCCGTTCCTGCTTGGCTGGTGATCTCCGTCTTGTTTCATTGAAGAGGGACACCGTGCACCCGTATTCCATCCCGCCTCATCGCTGCCGCTATCACTGCTTTTGGCGGCAGTCTGCCTTTTCCCCGCTATTTTTGTCATCCCCCTGTCATGCATGGTCTGTCTGGCCGGTCACCGTGTAATGCTGGAGAAGTTCTTGAGACCATGAGCGTATGCGGCTCACCATCTCCTCGGGCTCGATTACTCTCGCTACGGTACCCAGCTGGAAAAAATAACGGGAAACGAATTCGATCTCCGCCCGATCAATGACTGTATCAATAGAACCCTGGCCTTGATCGTTGGTGATGAGATAAGGCTCCAGCCATGGCTGGCTTCGGCATTGACGAAGTCCCTCCTCGGTCAGTTCCACGTATAGCCTGATGGGCGCTTTTGGTTCTTGTTCGGTATGGCTGAGCAACCAATCGTTCAGTGTCAGATCGGGTGAATAGGTCCGCTCCAACCTGATCAGTTTCACAATCCGATCCGTGCGGAATAATCGAACCATCTCACGGGCTAAATCGAAGGCAGGCATATACCAGAAGCCATCATAGGCGTAAATGCCGATAGGGGCGACTTCTCTTCGGGAATGACCCGCTTTTGACATGTATTCGATTTGCACGACCTGTCTCTCTATGGCGGCTTCGATGATTTCTTTCAGGCAGTGAGAGGGTACACTTCTCTTTTTGTTCCATATCGATAAAACGGCATCAAGACGATCGATCTTTTTCCTGGTATCCAGAGGCAGGTTTGCGTAAAGCTTTCGGGAGACCGAGGCAATGTCAACGTCAAAAGGCAGCGAATGGTAGTATTTCAGCGATTGGAATGCGAAGAAGATGGCGAACGCTTCGTTCTCGCTGAAGAGAATGGGCGGCAATACCCGATTGTTCAATACGCGGTAGCCCCCACTGCGACCGGGTTCTGTATACAGCGGGACACCCATCTCGCCCAGTTCTGCCAGGTAGCGATGGGCTGTCCGCAGGGAAATATGGAATTCGCTGGCCACATCCTGCGCGGTAAATTGACGTCTTGCATTTACATACGAAATGAGGTCGAACAGCAGTTTCGCCTTGGACACAATGATTCGCTCCTCTTCCGAAAACATGCCAACTATTGACATGATATTGTGATAAGTTGGACGTTGCAAGCAGAAAACTTGTTTGTTGGAGGAGGTAGCCATGAATCAGCGGACAAATTACATGCGGGCTGCGGTGCTTCACAGATTTGGCGGCCCGGAAGAACTGACGTATCGGGAGGTCGACGTGCCTGAGATCGGACCCGAGGATGTATTGATTCGAGTCGCCTATGCCGGTGTTGGAGAATGGGATGCATTCGAACGGCAAGGCGGATACGCGGAAATGCTAAACATGAACCCAGCTTTTCCTTACATTCTCGGCTCCGAAGGGTCAGGTACCGTCATCGCGCGGGGGGAAAAGGTGTCTCATGTTGACCTGGGAGATCGGGTCTATGCGCCCGCTTTTCTGAATCCGAAGGGCGGCTTCTATGCGGAATACGCAGCCATCCCTGCCAAGTACGCGTCCCGGATTCCGGAGGGATTACCCATGCAGGAGGCGGCGGTTATCTCTGGCGTCGGAATTACCGCATTGCGCGGGCTGGAGGATGTTTTGGCCTTGCAGCAAGGGGAATCGATCATGATCTTCGGCGCCAGCGGAGGCGTTGGCCACATGGCCGTGCAACTGGCGAAATGTATGGGCGCGCGTGTATTCGCTGTCGCTTCAGGTGAAGACGGCGTGGCCATGGTGAAGCGGCTGGGCTGCGAAGCAGTTGTGAACGGCAGAGAGGGAGATTTGGCTTCGAAGGTATTTGCGTTCGCACCAGAAGGATTCGATGCGGCTCTGTTCACCGCCGGCGGAGAAATCGCGGACGCCGTGGTTAATGGTGTGCGCAAGGGCGGCCGAATCGCCTATCCTTACGGGATACACCCGGCGCTCCGGGTGAGCGAAAACATCAGAACCACAGGATATCACGGCGAGCCTGATCCTGAGATTATCGCCAGACTTCACCGCTACATAGCCGCAAATCAGCTAACCGCGCACATTAGCCATACCTTTGCACTGAAGGATGCGCATGAGGCGCATGCCGTTCTCAACCGGCATTATTTGGGGAAAATATGTCTGCAAGTCAATCCCGAAGGCTGATGGTTAGGAAGGAACCCCGGTCTGATCGGATCGGGGCTAACAAAAATCCCCTCCGGCCAGAATCGTTCCGGCCGAAAGGGATTTTTCCTGCTTTATTTAAACAGATTAATCGTCGTAATAATAATCGGCATGCCGAACACGTCAATCAGGAACGCACCTACGATCGGAACGACCAGATACGCTTTTCGCGAAGGCCCAAACCGGGCGGTCACGGCAGCCATATTCGCCATCGCGTTTGGCGTAGCGCCGAGTCCATGTCCGGTAAAGCCTGCGACCATGACAGCCGCATCGTAGTTTTTGCCGAGCAGGCGGAACAGCACGAGTGCCCCGAACAGGACGATAAAGACAACTTGTACAAACACGATCACCAGCATAGGCAGCGCGAGGTCCGCCACTTCCCACAGCTTGATGCTCATCAGCGCCATGGACAGGAAAATGCCAAGCGTCACGTCGCCAATGAGGTTGATGCTCTTCATATCAATGGCTTCCGGCTTGATTTTATCGGTGAGGTTGCGCACGATTACCGCTACAAACATGGCTCCGACATAGCCCGGAAGCACAAAGCCGGTTGCATCCGAGAACAGCTCGCCCAGATAGGTTCCCAAAGCCATACAGAAAGTAATGAGAAGGACTTGGATAAAGAAGGTGTTCGTCGTAATCGGCTGGGTGTTTTCTTCGAGCGTCACGGTCGTCTCGTCCGTTTCCGTCGGCTTGAGATCGTATTTGGTCACCAGGTATTTCACCGTCGGTCCGCCGACCAATCCCCCCGCCACGAGACCAAAGGTAGCCGCCGCGATCCCGATCGCGAGTGCGGACTGGATGCCCATCTCCTCCAGCGTTTGTCCAAATGCGCCTGCCGCTCCGTGCCCGCCTTCCATGGAAACGGCGCCAGCCATCATCCCAATCAACGGATGGATGCCAAATGCCGAGGCCAGGGACACGCCGATCACGTTCTGCGCCAGAGCCAATACGCCACAGGCAATCCAGTAGATGACGAGCAGTTTGCCCCCCAATTTGATCAGTTTAAAGCTCGCCCCGAGCCCCACGGTTGTGAAGAACGTCAGCATGAACAAACTTTGCAGCGAGGTATCCAGCTTGATTTCCATGATCCCCGTCGCTTTTAGCGTCGTCGCCACGATGGCAAACAGAAGCCCGCCTACCACAGGTGCCGGAATGCAAAACTTTTGCAGGAAACCCGCTTTTTTGACCAGGTAGGTCCCCAGTACGAGCAGAGCGACTGCGAGAAAAATCGTGTTGACTTGATTAAGTGCTAGTGTCATAGATGTCTCCCCCTAGAAGTGTCATGATGGCTTCGTTTGTCAGATAAGCACCTAATTTTACGGTTCGGCCGTTCTCATCGAGGACCGGATTTACTTCGCAAATGTCAAAAGAAAGCGTTTTCTCATGAGCGGCAACTGTGCGGATCAAGCTGCGGACCACCATCGGGCTAAGCCCAAACGGAGAGGGCGCGCTGACTCCCGGCGCAAAGGCCGCATTGAGCACATCCGTGCAAAGGGTAAGCATGACATGATCATGCTGGCTGATGAAATCGCTTACGGCCGTCAGGATGTCTGCCATTCGCTCATTCGTCATCTCTTCTTCGTAGATGTAGCGGGCACCGAGTTCGTCCGCTTTGTCAAACAGCTCCTGCGTATTGCCGAAACGCTGGATGCCGAGCACGAAATACCGGCTATGCTTGTCATTCTCCAGGATCTGCCGGAACATCGTCCCCGATGATGGCTGCTGTTCGTAGGAGCGCAGATCAAAATGCGCGTCAATATTGATTACGCCTAGAGAAGCATCTGCCCCGATGTGTTTCCGTACCCCCAGATAATGGCCATACAGCGTCTCATGTCCGCCGCCCAGGATGACAGGCTTCGCCGATTTGGACAAGATCGCCGAGACAGCCTCCCCCAATTCGACCTGGGCCTCCTCCAGCTTTTCGCCCTCGCAGCGAATATTCCCCACATCCACCAGACGATCCCCTTCCCCTCGTTTCCAAGGAAGGCTTGCAAGCGCTTGCCGGATAGCGTTTGGAGCCTGGGCTGCGCCGATGCGGCCTTGATTGCGCCGAACCCCTTCGTCACATTCAAAACCGATGATGGCACAAGTGCTGCCCTCGGCAGCCTGCCATGCCTGGAGGTCCACCTGCTCCACGATTTGGTGATAACGAAAGCTGCTTCTTCTCTCGGTATGATCTGTCCGGCCGGTCCATACGTCAGCTGAAATATTTGTTGGCAAATGATTCATCCTTTCTGAACCTTCTGAAGTAGTTTTGTTTTTTGATTATATAATGGCAAACTTATTATTTCTAATATATAATTTTAATAAATTGATAGTTTCAAGCTATAAATTGAAAGGAAGATTGCTTTGGACATCAAGCAACTGCATTATTTCGTCACGGTGTGCGAGCAGCTGAGCTACTCCAAGGCCGCGCAAAAACTGCACATCTCGCAGCCATCGCTCAGCAACGCGATTAAAAATCTGGAGCAAGAAGTCGGCTCGCCGCTCCTGGAAAGAAATACAAGAAAGATGGAATTGACGGACGCTGGGAAAATTTTATACCAGAAATCGATCCTGCTCCTCTCCCAAATGAATATGCTGAAAAAAGAGATGGAAGAAGTAAAGCTGACCGGCAGCGGGGATCTCATCATCGGCATCATCGAGTCGGTGAAGCATTGGATCCCCAAGGTCATCCGCACGTATCAAGACCGCTTTCCATCCATCCACATCAAGCTGATCGAAGTGCTGAGCGGAAAAGATGTAAAGGAATCCCTTCGCAAGTATCATACCCATTTGTTGATCACCAATCAGTCTATCGCGGAAGAGGATATTGAAGCCTATCCTTTATACGAGGAAAGACTGGTGCTCGTGGTGCACAGAGATCACCCGCTGGCACGGCAGGATACCGTTCACCTGCACGAGCTGGAGGGGGAACCGTTTATCATCAGTACGGAAGGGTTTCAGACGAGAGAAGATATTTTGTCGGCCTTTGCCCTGGAAGAGCTGACGCCGGCGATTCAATTTGAGATCGAACGCTTTGAGACAGCGTTGACACTGGTCAGGGAGAATTTGGGGATCACGATTATTCCGGAGAATTATTTGTCCGGGCTTGAGGATGCCTCCCTTGTACGGAAGACGATCGATTCTCCGGCATTGGCCCGGACCGTCTATTTGGCGTATCTGAAAAATCGCTATTTGGCTCCGGCGGTTCAGGCTTTTTTGGAGGATGTGCGGGCTTGTTTTGAGTATCCCGCAAAAAGTGCAGCGCTGCGCGACTGATTGAGGCAACAACCGCCCCCCGATACACACTTTTGGGCTGCCGCACATAATTTGGGTGTATCGAGGGAGGGACTTATATGAGAGAGGATGCGCACCATCCTATTTTGTTTGAACATAGATTTTGGCTCCAGATCCTGGGGGATCATGCCCGGTTTATTCACCAGTCGCTGGCGCCAAAGGAGAGCCGAGAAATTGAGCTGGCAAACGATTTTATCCAGTCATTTGATCGTTTGCTGGCTGAGTCCCGCCGGAATCTGTCCGGTGAAGAGAGTCGCTGCCTTACAGAGCAGGCAAATCAGCGATGGAACTCGCGGGATATCTGCGCACCGATGGCTGATCATATGTCGCGGGAAGAGTGTTATTACTTGATGAAGCTGTCCGAGGTGACGGATGTGAATGTGCCCGATTGTTATCCTACGCGGCCGAGGGTTGAGTAAAAAGAGGGCGTCGTTCGTAACAATCTGAGCCATTTGCTCAGTTTTTGGGGGAATGGTTTGCTGTCCATATCTCGATTGCAGACCGTTGCATATGATGCAGGGACATCGAACCAAAGGAGTGATAACAGGGTGTACAAGGATAAAAGGGACTATCATTTTAAGAAGGCATCCGAATATCAAATGTTGGCAAAATTTTACGAGCATCAGGACCCGGAGAAGCATATTTACTATTACAAAAAGCATTTTTACCATGAAATGAAATTTGTTCAATATTCCGAGATGATGAAACGTTCGCATGAGAGCTGCTAAGTAGCCGTGGCTTTCTTTACTCCCTACGCGGTGGGGAGTTTTTTTTGTTTTCTCGTAATGAAAGAGTTGCAATCATTTCCCCGGTTTCTTGTCAGTAACGCGAGGAGAGCTCCGATTTGTCATTTGACAATAAAAAAATTCCGTTGTACAGTTAGTTAAGTTAACTAAACTAAACCTTTTTCTTCAGAACCCTGTACTTTTCAGATCGTGCGCCACTCCCGGCGCAGGTCGCGGGGCTGCATGGCAGCGCACGGCCACATGCGGCGCATTAGCTTCCAAAATCAGGGAAATACGTTTTTTAGGAGGACGGCCATGCTTTCGGAGTACCGGAAAATTGTCAACGCGTTACATGACGAGTTTCAGGAATACTTGCTGAACTACAGCAAAAGGGCAAAAAAACTGGATGAATACAACCTCACCGTTCAACAAGAAAATATGCTGCTTTTCATTATGCGGAATCAGCGAACTACCGTAAACGAGATCGCGGCGAACTTTTCCATTACGAAAAGCGCCGTCAGCCAAGTGCTCTCCCATCTGGAATCCAAAGGGTTTATCCGTCGGGAAAGCAATCCGAACGACCGGCGGGAATCCTTTATCCTCCTGGGGCCGGAAGGAAAAAAATATGCGGAGTTGATCGAGGAGACGGACGAGGCTTTTGTGAAAAAGTACTTCTCCCAGGTGGAGATGGAGGAACTGGAGCAAATGCTGCGCACGATGAAAAAAATCAATCAGGTGATTCATGAGTCGAACGATGCCCAGTAATGGCAGCCCGGCATATTGAACTACTTATACAGAGATAACGATTACTTGGAGAGGTAGCGGAAAAAATCATGCGTATCGTCAGCAAAGACAAGCTGTCTTTAGGATTAGTCTTGTTTAATTTATTTATCGCCTACGTCGGGATTGGTCTTGTCGTTCCGGTCATGCCATCCTTTGCGAAAGAAATGGGTATGGGTGGGGACACTGTCGGCTTTTTGATTTCCGCCTTTGCTTTTGCACAGCTGTTATCATCGCCGCTAACCGGTGTTTGGGTGGACACCGTCGGCAGAAAGAAGATGATTGTATCGGGACTATTCCTTTTTTCGTTTTCGGAGCTATTATTCGGTTTCGGGAATCAGGTTTGGGTCCTGTTTTTGTCCAGAATCTTGGGCGGGATTAGCGATGCGCTCATCATGCCGGCCGTGATCACCTATTTAGCCGATCGGACTTCTATCGAAAACAGAGCGAAGGTATTGGGCTATCAAGCGGCTGCCATCAGCGGCGGATTCATTATTGGTCCTGGTTTGGGCGGATTTATCGCCGAACTCGGCATACGCGCCCCCTTCTTTTTCGCTGCGGGATTGGCCTTTGCCGCGGCCGCCGTATCGTTGTTTGTTTTGGAAGAATCGCTGTCGAAAGAACAACTGGAGAAACATAGAGCTGAAAAAAGGAGCGCCCATTTTATTCGGGAGATCGAAAAGTCGATCCGCTCTGTCTATTTTGTGCCGTTTCTGATCGTCTTTGTGCTCTCCTTCGGCTTAGCCGCGTATGAAATGATGTTCAGCCTTTTTATCGATTCGAAGTTCGGTTTCACGGCCAAAGATATTGCCATCATTATCACCGTGGGTTCCATTTTCGGAGTGGTGGTCCAAATTACGCTCTTCGAGAAGCTGGTGGACAAATTCGGTGAGAAAACATTGATTCTCATCACGCTCATGACGGCTGCTGTTTTCATTCTCGCTACCGTATTCGTCAGCAGCTATTGGGGCATCATGGCCGTCACGTGCATCGTATTTTTTGCGTGCGACATCCTCCGTCCTGCCGTGACCACGTTTCTCTCGAAAATGGCAGGAGAGAACCAAGGATTTGTTGCCGGGATGAACTCCACCTATACCAGTCTCGGGATCATTGTCGGCCCGGCTGTGGGCGGCATTCTTTTTGACCTGAATATCCATCTTCCGTATACGTTCGCGGCTCTGGTATTGTGTGCGGCTTTCGTGATGTTTCGGGGATGGAGGGGGAATGCTCGGATGGAGAATTGAGTAAAACCCGTCTCATCTTTTCGGAGACGGGTTGTTTGATATTGCGCTCTACTTGCGGACAGATGCAGATTGCGAATTTCAGTTGGCAGATGCTTGCTTAAAATGCATAAACATGGCGGGCTGCCCACTCGCGTCGATGTTCATGGTGATCACGTCAAGCGAAGTGTTTTCTTCCTGTATTTTTGCTTTGTAGGAGATGGCAGCAACAATGGTAGAGCTGTTGCCATAGCTGATAAAATTTACTCCCTCGAGGGCGTAGTTCGCCGCTTTTTCTCCCAGGAGCTTCTTCATGAGTTCATCGGAAGCAGCAGTAGCCGCTTTCATGTAAGGCTCTTTCACCGAACTGGAGCCACCCCCATTTCTAACTTCCTCCGGGAACGAAGGGCGGTCTTTTAGTACGGAAAAAGCACGAATCTCCCCTGTATTCTCTGTAATGATGACACGTGCGTGCGGGTAGGTAAGTCCTTGGGATTTCGTCATGTCCACGTGATAGTCCGATCGAACCGATGACTTTTGGAGAGTTACTTTTCTTTGGGACCAATCCTTCATTTCCGGCAAAATGGTTTCCAGTGTTTCAAGCGCTTGTTTTGCTTTCGGGTTTAGTTCAGCGTTTTCGATAACCTGCGGTTTTTCTTTTTTGGTTTGGGATGAATGGGTCGATTTTTCTTTTACCTGCTCTGCTGCCCAAGCTGGCGTTCCTGCAAGCATGCAAAACGCTGCCAAAGTGATAACCGTTTTCTTCATGTTCATTTCCTCCTCTATGTTGAGCAATGTCAGATGCTCTTGTTCATTAGTAGCAATTTTTAATAAAAGGTTACAATTTTCACTCATTATTTCCATTTTTCTCAGGCATGGCTCGCCTTTCGAAATCAACGGCATACCAAGAATCATACGAAATAGGTTTTTTCACTTTTTCAAACGAGAGAAACTCCCCCCCGCTGTCCACCAGGAGCGTTGCATAAAAGGCTGACTCAGGATCACCGGGTACCGGCTTCTTAAAATTAACGGTGTACTTTCGAATGGTTCCATTCATCTGCAGATCATACGACTTTTCTGGCCAAACAGAAACGATGCTGTAGGCGGAGGCATCCACGCCGAGAATCTTTTCGAGATACTCCTTGGCCCGCACTTTTGCTGTTTCCGTAGAAATATCCGGGAGGCTTCCATTCTCTTTCTCTGGAAGTTGCAAGAAGTTGACCTCTCCTTGCTCATTGAATTCCACCTTCGCAACCGTATGGACTTGTCCTTCTGGAGCTGTTTTCAAGAGAGAAGCGCGGATGGATGCGGCCTCCTGGTTGTCATCATCGTCGTCACTCTCGATACCGTTGACCTCTTTCAGGATCGGAAAACTGTTTTGCAGATCCACCCATGATTTCTGCATAGCCGGAGAAAGGATATCTTGTTCTGCTAGCCACGTCCCTTTTTTCTGTATTTGCTCAGGGACATTCCCCTCCGCTTCCACGGATGTTTGGATGTTAGAGGTCGCTGTCTCTTCAGTTGGCGTGCTTGTCTTGTCAACTGTCGCTCTATCCGTTTCCACAGTTGTAATCTGCATGGCAGCCGCTTGCGGATTTTGTCTGTCCTGCTCCTGAGCGGGGGGAACCTGTTGTGGAGGCGTGGCTGCTGTCACAGATTCTTTGGGTGGCTCCGGTAAATGGATGGCGGTCTTCTGGGGCCCTGATTCATCTACTTGGACGGACGCAGCCATTTCGGTTTTTAACTCTTTTGCTGGCCCATGCTGCGAAATCACGCCCCATACAAGAAGCAGCGCCGCAGCAATAACCGCAACTTGATTGAGCACCATGATCTTCTGCCGTTTATTTGCCTGTTTTCTGATCACATCCAGACCTGCATTCCTCGCTGTTTCAACGAAAGCCTCGTTCGGTTCGAAATCCGGCGAAAGTTTGATGGTTTCACGCAACTCTTTTTCATTTTGCCAATACATTCTTCCACTCTCCCCTCGCATCTGGTTCCAATACGTTTTGCAGCTTTTTGATCGCCCTGTGAAAGTCCACCTTCACTTTGATTTCCGTGCAGGAGAGAATTTCCGCTGTTTCCTTGACGCTGTACTCCTCAATGAGTCGTAAGATGATCACCGTCCGATACTGCGGCTTTAGTTTTTGCAATCCCGCAAGGATTTGTTTATAGCTCTCTTTGGTTTCCAATTCCGGTTCTGGCAGTCCGTCTTCGGCAGGCATGTTTCTGAGGATGACGTCGGTAAAAAAAGACGATAGCCGTTTCTTTCGCGCCCACTCTCTGGAAAGGTTTTTCGCGATCGCGATCATCCAGGTTTTCAAATGGGCACGTCCTTCAAATTTAGATAGAGAGGCAGCGACTCGGATAAACGTCTCCTGAGTCAGATCCTCCGCATCCCCCCTGTTGCCTGTAAAACAGTACAGAAAATGGTACACATCCTTGTGATACGCCTGGTAAATCTGGTTAAACTGCTGTTCGGCTGCCGATGTATTGTAAAACAACTTATCACACTCCTGCTCCCATCACGTCTAGATCACTCTCTTGCTCCCATGCAAACAATTAGATGAGATTTGTGGGAAAAGGTTACAGTATCTCGGAAAATTTTTCATATTGATGGATGTAAAAGGAGTTGCCGCCAAGACTACTACCGATTCCTGGCAGGCAACTCCCGAAATATTGTGTGAAATCATATTTCGATCGATTAAGATAAGCTCAATGAGTTCACAATAGTGGGGGGATTGCCATGTTCATGATTAAATTTGCAGCTTTTTTCAACTTCGCTTTTGGTGTATTTCATCTCTTCTTTTGGCGCCTGCTCCATTGGAAAGAACAGCTGAATCGTGTGTCCCTAGTGAATAGAGCTGTTGTCCAAACTCTCAATCTATGTCTGGCATTCATGTTTTTCCTCGTGGCTTACCTCGGCTTTTTTAATACGGCTGAGATCCAATCAACCAAAATCGGTCAGACCTTGTATGTTGGCATGGCATTCTTTTGGTTTCTTCGTACCATCGCACAAGTCTACTTTTATCCTCTAAAAGAGCGAGTGCACCAAATTCTTCTGATTCTTTTTATCATCGGTATTTTCGTTCATATTCTCCCCTTTCTTTAATTTCTCTTTTGTTACCTGGTTTTTATGATTATAATCTCCACGTACTGGATAACCGCGATGCCGTACGCACGCTCTGTGGTGCTTTTTGTCTTTTCTTCGTGATCGTTGTGTTGAATGGACATCCCGAGCCCTCTCATGCTCCATTACCGGCGAATAGTGTTATCATTTACTCGACTCTCGTTTAAAAAAGGATGATATTGGATGCGACTCCCTTATTTTATCGGGCTTATTCTTTACATACTGGTTTTGATTCCAGTGCTGGCTGTTATCGCAGCCAAACCTTCACCTTCCGGATTCCTGATCGGTGCTGCGATCGTAAAATCACTCGCATTTTTCTTATTCATACTAATCACGATCATTTTCTTCTCATACTGTTATCTAGTGAAAGCTTACTCGAAAGGCCGCCTCCCGTTTCTTACGGCGATACTTGTATCCATTGTGGCACTTACTTCATTCATTCTTTGGGATCAGTATTTTTGTGATTCCTGTTATCCGGTTTTTCATGTCGGCCCACATGAAACCCCTGTATCTGAGCGGAAATGAGTCACCGCAAAACAACTAATTGAGATTTTGATGATTAAGCTAGGATTACTTCATCAGGTTAAAAGGAGGAATGCTGGTGCCTGTCTATCCTGTTTTGAAAGTCGAGTATAAAGATACATGTTATTATGTAAACGACGTTATATTTCCGTGGTAGCTATTGTAGCTATTTTAATAAAATTGGCTTGTTTTCTTTAGTCTTTTTTGGGCAAGCGCCCATTCCGTTGCAATGGGCAAACGCATAGGTATATATCAAGTTCGAATAACAGGAGCTCGCCTTTATTCTGGAGTCTTAAAACTTAGTTCTGCCTGCTGATAGTGTCTTTCCCCCAATACACTCATTTGGAGGTACCGTATGGCAGATGAATTTGTTGAAAGGTCACTAGGCGAAATTCGTTTTTGGTCGCGTATCATGAAGGAACACTCACTCTTTCTGAAATTGGGTTTTACCTGTGAAGACACGAAATTAATCCAGGAAGCGGACTGTTTTTACCACATCTTTGAAGATATTGAAAATAGGGCACTCTCCTTCACTCCAGATGCAGATCCCCGCGTGATCTATGAATTTAACAATCAGGTTCACACGGCCGCTTGTCAGATTTGGGCATTCAAGCGAAATGTACTTGGATTAATCATTCAGTGTAAAATCCTCGGCAGCAACTTCCCATTGTTGGTGGATCATGTAAGTCGCGAGGCTGCTTATTTTATGAATCGATTGAAACAATTGAATACAGGAACCCTTGATCCATTGCCGGATGCCGTCATCAATGAAAATGTGTTCTTCCTGAAAATTATGGCAGACCATGCAAAGTTCATTAATCACTTGCTGGATCCTTCCGAGAGAAAGCTAGTTGAGCAAGCGAGAGATTTTAGCCATGATTTTGATCAACTCCTCTTTCAAGCCATCGATCTTGACTCCATGCGACCGCAATCGCTGACTCAGCCCCTCCTCGATCAATTTGTCGATCAGAATCGTGTTTCAGTACGCCAACTGCGTGATTTTAAGAAAACTGCGCGCGAGCTCATTGAAGCATGCCGGATTAAGAGTATCATCCCGCCATTACTTGCTGACCACGTCTTTAGAGAAGCTTCCCATTTCCTTGAAATCCTCGATGCCTTTGATGCTGCCCTGTCACATTCAAAGTAACTCGAGCTCTCCCCCTTTACAGGGGTTTTTTTTATGCTCCGTCATCACATCGCGTGGTTGGTTCCATTCCTTTCTCGCTACCTTTTGTAGTAGACTTGCAGAAAAAGGAGTGGATTTTACATGCTCGCCATTTTTCTTTTCATTCTTGCCGGCCTTGCTGAAATCGGCGGAGGATACCTAGTCTGGCTGTGGCTTCGAGAATCAAAACCACTCTGGTATGGCATCGTCGGAGGCATTGTTCTGGTATCGTACGGAATCATCGCTACCCTCCAGAGCTTTCCGTCATTTGGGAGAGTGTACGCTGCTTATGGCGGCGTTTTTATTGTTCTGGCTGTACTGTGGGGATGGTGGATTGATAAGAAGACCCCCGACATGTATGACTGGATTGGAGCATGCATATGCGTTATGGGTGTCTCCGTAATGTTATGGGCCCCTCGTCAGTAGCGAGGGGCTCCATTATTACCGTTGCGTTCATGAATCTTTCTTTGTGCCGTAACTTATCTGCATAAGATTTGTTGGACCCGAATTACACATACAACTATAGCTTTTCATCATTTGAGAAATTGGTCAGGACGTATCACGAGAATGTGGACTTTGCTTCTGTTGAATTAACGAAGATGAATCACACAGGAAGCACGATAGAAATTGTTGTTCGTTATAAGCATAAGAAAACAAATCAGGCTTCCTTTCTTACATACCTTCTTAATTATGGGGTTCATGGCTTAACCGATAAATCGGATTTCAGCCTTTCATCTAAGGTATCGGACTGAGCATTTTGTAAAAAAGCCTATTGGACACTCCCGACATCAATACACACGGTGCGGCGGACGGGAGGATTGAAGGTGCCAGCCTGATTATCCAGTTGTACTTTGAATCTGCGGAAAAACTAATTGGGATTTTGAAGAGCAACCGATCGAGGTGTTTGGAACGGATCGTTTCGAACACTTCCGAATGTCCGGTAGATTTGTTCTAGTCATTGCAATTCAAGGTTGTGTATGAATAGTAGCTTCACTCTTCACGTGGTAGTCCCCACTCAAAGAAAAAAACCTTGAAAGGCACGAAGCAAATCAAGGTTTAGAGTCTTCGCTATATATTAGTCTCATACATTCTTACATATTCTGTTTCTAATCTCAGGAAACTGCCTACCTCCGTAAGAACCCCTTCCGTTTCAAGAAGAATGATACTGCTCCGCGCTGAGCTCGCACCCACGCCCCGCAGTACATTTCCAGCCTGCTTGAGCGCATTCGCAACATTACTCCGAACGGCATTCCCCGCTTGTCTCGCAGCTGCCTGGACAGTGTGCCCCGCATGACTCGCTTTTGTCCCCGGATTGGCAACCGCCCGGGCCACTGGCGTCTGTTTTACCCACTTCGCCGCCCGACCAAGTACTTGCGTTCCTTGGCTGGCTATGCCTTTGAGCGCCTAACTACAAGTTGTCAATTCCTTCCTGAAACATATCAAGTAAATAGTCATCAAATGTATCATAACGAACGGAGGGTCCTTTCCTGCCCCTATCCCAACTAAACACCCTATCATCATTAAAATCAGCAGAAAACATACAGCGAACAAACTCTCCTGATTCCTCAATTACAATGAGCTTTAAATCCAATCCCAATTTTCTCCATCTTTCAGTAGCTTTTACGACAGAAGCCCCAAGATTCCCTTGAACTCCTAAGACCTCCACCCCACAGATTCCACCTGAGCCATAGTTTTTTATAAAGTCTCGATAACTTTGAGGAAATCTTAAACCAAGTATTTCTTCAGCATTACGAATATCCTCGTCGGATACTTTTCCGAAAAAATCCTTTTCTTCACCATACTCTTCGATCATATTTAATATTTTTTCATTCATGTTATCCTCCATTTAACTACTCCTCATTCGCACGCAAGTAATAGCTTCCATAAAAGAAACGAAAAAACGATCTATTCGACGCCAGGCGCACAGGTAGGTCAAAAATATCCCGACGCTAGTGGGTCAAATTAATTCCGGCGTTGACAACGAGGTGGTTAATTATTTGATTAGCATTCACACACACCTGTCCTTCCCGTTATGAAAACTCTCAGTTGATTCCTGACAATCTTTATGGTCGCTATATCCTTCTAAAACGATGAGATATATCTCTTTCATCCTATCCATCGCTGTATGTACATACATACGTACATTGTTGCAATCATATTTGAAAAAACTGCAAGAAAACGAAGAAAACAAATAACAGGTCTTTTATGGTGGCATCTGACCATAATTGACCTGTTATGTGTAACGTTATTGCGTTAAATAGGCGTACTTTTTCCGGACATTCTGTACGTACATCTAAATTCGTGAATACTTCCTACGGGTAGCACAAAGGCTATGTTGGTAATGATGAGGGAATGAGGTTCACCCGGCACTGGGTAACCCCTATCCAACTAAAGGGTTTTATTAAGACTCGAATGTCGTTCTTTCCGGAAACTTTCCATCTTCTCTAACTAGGCAAACTGACAATCTCTGTGCCGCTCTGTCAAAATAGAACTTCGATGGAATACTTGGGTCGGGTATACTTTCTAACTCTGAAAATTTTCTGGTTAACTTATTTAATTCGATTTTTCCCATCACATTCTCATTTGGTCCAAATTTGTAGATAACAGATTCATCGTTTTCAAATTCTTTAAGTAACAGTACATACGAAGCCAAAATTACTCCTCCTCTGGCGGATGCCATGGACGCCCAGAATCTACCGTTCTGTCGTGAGCGGTCCTGTAATCCGTCTTAAAAATGCCTTCAAATTTTGATTCAAAGAGTTCATGATTCAATAAGTCGATATCATTCCGCTTGTATGTCCCTTTTTGAAGCCTATCCCATGCTTGAGCAATTTCGTAATCTGCTTCAAAACGTCCAACACCATGCTCCTTGATGTGCTCTTTGAAAAATAGATGTTCTTTTATCCTTTGTACCCTATGTTCAGCCATTCCTGTATTTTTGGCAATAGCCTGAACATCAACATTTGACTTCCTGAAGGACTCATACATTTCTTCTGCATTATCTAATCGTCTTAAGTATTCATCGACAGAGAGTTCTCTACCACCTGTTTGAACTTTACTCGTCCCCGCAGTCCTGAGCAGAACCCCAATATTATCTCCAGCCTGCGCCTGAGACAATACCCGCGGCGATACCGCGCCGGGCTTCACCTGCTCCGCGCTGTTGGATACAGCCGCCTGCACCGTATGATTCAGCGGAGCCGGATTTGTCTTGCTCCCCAGCGAAGCGCCTGTAACCAACACAGCCCCGATCGTTGCGGCAATTACGGCTTTCCGGTAATCTACTTTTTGCCCGCGCATTTTGTCATCCGCCACGCTGGCCGCAAAGCCTTCAGCTGCGCCCGCAGCTTTGCTCCGCATCACGGTTGTGGCCAGAGCACGGGACACCGCGCCGCCAAGCTTGTTCACCTGCTGTCCGACCTGGCGGCTTATGGCCACCACCGACCTTACCGGCGCAGAACGGACGACGGCTTGCACAGCGGAGCTGATTTTGCTTCCGGCCCTTTGCGTCACGGTCCGCACGGTGCTTGCTGCTCGACTCGCCAGCGAACCTCCGCTTTTTCCGGCTTGGCGGACGAGATTGGCCATTCCCTGGACGGGTTTGCTGCTTCTCACAGCATTGCTTGCGGTGCGCACGTAACGGCCCGCCCCACGAGCCGCTGCCGAGAGGGCCTGCCCCAGGCGCGTCTGTGTTGCTCTAGCTACCGCGGCGCGAACGGCTCCGCCCGCTTGCTGCATCCGCGAGGTAACGGCTCTATAGGCACTCCCTATTCGCTGTGCTATGCTCGTACCCACGCCCCGAAGTGATTTTCCAGCCTGCTTGAGCGCATTCGCAACATTACTGCGAACGGCATTGCCCGCTTGTCTCACAGTTGCCTGGACAGCGCGGGCCGCATTACCGGCTTTTGTCCCCAGATTGGCAACCGCCCGGGCCACTGGCGTCTGTTTTACCCACTTCGCCGCCCGGCCAAGTACTTGTGCTCCGTGGCGGGCCACGCCTTTGAGCGTCTGGGTTCCCCGACTGACCAAATTTGATCCCTTGCTGATCAGACCCGTGATGGGCTTCATCCGCGCTACGGCTGTCGCTGCCCGGCCAATCAGCGCTCCCGCTCCCATCCCGGCCAGCGACAGTGCGCCGCCAATCGCCATCTCACGCAGAAGCTCTTGGCCTTTCAGTCCAAACGCATAGCCGATCCCGCCGGAGATGGCCTCCCCCGCCAAAATCGCCACGCCAAAAGGAAGCAGCGGCGGGAAAAAGGCTCCCGCTACCGTAAGAGCTACGCCCGCCGTCGTGACCAGGGCGAACTCCCAGTTGTTCTTCGTCCACTCTATTGCCTTTCCTGCCGCACCGGCAACCGCTTTGGCGGCAGTCTTTACCGTATCGACGGCAGCGTCAAAAGCATATTTCAGCCCGCTTTTTACTTTATCCGCTGTATTGTTCCACAGGTTCCACCCGGTATCGAGCGCTTTTCCCGCTCCCCCGATAATCCAATTGACGAAGCCCACCTTCGTTTCCTTTGCCCCAGAGGCATCGCCGCCCTCTCTGCGAAGATCCGCGCCCGGATGACTCCCGTCGTGTCCCGGTCCTCTCGCGTCATAGCCAGGACCTTTAAAGTCGGCTCCCGGGTCGTTGACGTCAAATCCGGGGCCTCTCGCATCAAAACCCGATCCACGCAGATCGACCGCGTCTCCTTCTACGTTACCGCCTTCCCCACGGTAATCGGCTCCATCAGGGCTTCCCGGGTCTATTGGCACCCTCCCGTCCCACTGCGCCTCCACATACTTTGCATAAAGCACCTGGAAGCTATGAAGATCGTACGGAGCGACGCCTGCCCCGCCGCCCCCTGCTATATGATCACGCTCATCGGCACGCAGCATGTTGGGGTTTGGTTTATCCGCCGCAAACGCGGCAAATGGCACACACATCAGCAGAACCAGCATGATCAGCACGTAGTGCTTTCGAAGAATGACCATGGGTCTCCCTCCTTTTTACAAACCATCCGCTATCCCTGAAAATAAAGGTACTTACCATTATATGGTAGTCTATGAAAGAAAAGAGGGATATCCTCCGAAAGTCCAAAAGCCTGTTAGGAAAAAAACACCATTTCCCGGGCCGTCGGACCTTGGAGGCAGGCAAAAAAATCCCTCCGGCAAAAACCTCTGCCTAAAGGGATTTACGATGATTGACCACCCGATCATGCTTGACTAACTCTTGACCAGAGGGGTATTTATCCAGGGATGCCCTCTTCGTCACCGATAAAACAAAAAAACCCCTGATTTCTCAAGGGTTTTGGCTTATGTATTATGGTGATCCGGACTGGGTTCGAACCAGCGACCCCCACCCTGTCAATTTGATCGATTACAGTTCCGTTGGATAATGATAGCGCACAAACCGCATTCTACTGCGGTTTTTCTTAATTTAAGACGAATTAAGTTCACCTGTATTACTTTAGTGCGTTGTCAAATCCGTTGTCAATGTTGTCAACGAACCTGCAGGGATAGCCAGTCATCATTTCCGCCAGTACCAATTTGCATCGATCCGGTAAATCTGTCTTGAATGGGTCAATCTCCACTTCTTTTCCATCGATTAGCATGTAATGTGCCACGATCCTAATGGGTGGCCGTTTGGGCCTTCTTGTACTTTTCAAAGTAAACATCCTCCTACATCGACCAAAAATCATCCTGTTTTACATCAGGATCAATTTTTCTTATCGCTTTTAGTATCCGCTGAGCAGTTCTCATGGTCGGGAGATACTCATCATCCGTAGCTAGTCGCGAAATAGTATTATTGTTTACTCCTGAATCCTTACTCAGTTTCTGCTGTGTGATTCCTCTGTGATCAAGCCATTTTCCTAACTTTGACCTCTTCTTCCCAAGTCCAAACATTTTAATCACCTCATCCACAGGTTGGACAAGGATTCAGAATATTAAACTTGTCTTCGAATAAAAATTCGAATTTTGTACAACCCCTGCCCAATACGCTTTACTACCGCAATAGCTAATGCAGTAGCGACCGGAGTATCTACATCGGTAGGGTTATTGCGTTATCCAAGCTTTGGGCATTGATGTCTGGGCAAAACGAAAGTTTGTTAAGAGCGCAGCGATGAGGGCGGAGCCCGGAGCGGAGCGAGGCCTAAAGGGGGCAGAATTGTATGAATGTTTTGAGGTTGTTTGACGATTACTTGCAGGATCTCGCCAGAAACCTGCTGATTGACCTGCTTGGTGGATCAATCCTGGGCGGCCTGCCGACGTACCGTCTGGCAGACGGACTCTATCTGCTTATCAAAACCATCACCTTGGCATACGGTGCGGCCTACACGGCGTTAAAAGCTCCTGGGTGGATAAGTGACAAGGCCAAGGTCAAAGAGATGCTTGTGCGGGCTTTTATTGAGGCTGGAGTCTACGTGGAGAAGCAAAGGAAGGATTGGGGCGATGGCAAGATGAAGCCGTACCGCGTTTTTCCGACCATCGAGCGCGTAGCGATCGCCGCCAACTGCACGACCATTAACCTCCGCCTGCCGATCGGGATGGAGCCGGATCTGATCGAGCGCAAAGCGTGGGTGTTCCAGCGGGTGTTTGGGCCGACGGCTGAATTGGTAAATGACCGGGCCGGACGATTCCGCCTGCTGATACCCAAAACTCTACCAGCAAAGATCCCGTACAGTCTGGAGACAGCGCAGGCGGCTCTGCAACGCACTGGAGGCTTTGCCCTATATATTGGAGAGGCATACAACGGCAGCGTGGCTGTAGACCTCAAGCAAGCGCCACACGTCGGCCTGGTTGGCGTTACCGGCTGGGGCAAGTCAACAGCACTTCGAGTGATCCTCAACACTTGGCTGCAAGTGTACGGCCCCGACCGACTCCGGCTGTTTTTGGCCGACCTAAAAATGACGGAGTTCGGTCTTTATCGGGGTGTGCCGCACGTAGAGGGCGCGATCGCCGTTCGGCGGGCGGAGGTGGTTGCGATGCTTGCGGAGGTGCACGAGGTGCTATTGTACCGGCAAGAGATGTTCCATCAGGCGGGAGCGGTGGATCTGGACGAATATGAGGAGCTGACCGGCGAGCGCCTCCCGTACGTCGCCGTTTGTATCGACGAGGTTGCGAGCCTGGAGGGAGAGAGCGCGGCGCACGACATCCTGGAAGAGATCGGGCAGCTCGGCCGGAGTTTTGGAATCTTTCTCATCCTCTCCCAGCAGCGTGTGGACCGCGAAGTGATGGATGGTAAACTCAAGAACAACCTCAACGTGCGTATCGCCTACCGTATGTCAGATGACATGAACAGCAAGATGTTTCTAGGTACGGCAGCGGCGTCCGGCATAGACACCAAGGGCCGTTGCTACGTCAAGCAGGCAACGGATACGGTCGAGGTACAGACTCCATGGCTATCTCCCAAAGAGGCCCGAGCACAGGTGGAGGATATCAAGCGGCGCTACGCTGGGGTAGCGAAGGCGCCTTTGCTTCCGCCGATAAACCCGAACATTCCGCAGCCTGTTGAGCTCAACGACGAAGAAAGCGCGGATCTCCGCGAGCTGCTGACCGCACTTATGCAGGAGGAGGTACCGCCGCATGCGAGCGCGTGACAAAGCGATCCTGCGAGACCTGGAGCGCTTCCGCTGCCTCTCCCGGGATGACATCATCCGTCTGCATTTTGTCGGCCTGCGAAATCCAGTAAACGAGGCAAACCGGGTCTTGCGGCGCCTGCGGGACCGAGGGGAGGTGGAGGTGATCACCAGCCAGGCACCGTATGTCTACGCGCTCAAGCCCAGCCCAATCAAACGAGACTCTCAAAAGATCCCGCACTACCTTGAGATCGTCTCCGTCTACCATCAGATGGCGCAGCTGCGTGCGCCAGACATTTTTATTCCGGAGCCCAAATACGGGAAAGGCCTTCCGGAGCCGGACGCCTTTGCGATCTGGGGAAAGCCGATGTACCTGGAGGTTCAGCGCAACCAGTTTACTCCGGCCGTTTGGGCGGATAAGTTTGCTAGATACCGCACATTGTACCACCGGGGCGATTGGACCCGTGAGCTGTGGCAAAACAAGCAGGCACCGGCATTCCCTTGGCTGATTATTTTGACCGACAACAGGATAGCCGTTCCTGATGGGTTGCCATTCAGAGTGTTTCAGATACGAGGGATAAGGGAGCTGATCAAGTAAAAAGTGTTGCAAAGCACTTATAATAAACATATAATAAACATATAATAAACATGCAAAAGGTAGGTGTCTAATATGGTTAGGAAAACATTCACCACAACCATCGATGAAGACATACAAGCAAAATTCAAAGAAGCATGTACTTCCAACGGCGAAAAAATGAATGATATTCTTGAGGCTTTCATGAAGGGGTATATTCAGGGAGAATTCATCGTGGAAAAAGAGTTAAAAGTAAAGCCAAGAACATAAAAAGTTTGTCAGCATGCGTTTTTCTCACAACACTCCTATAAGTGGGTGTTGTTATTTTTCCATTTTATACAGAACGCATATTCTCAGAACGTATGCTCCTAAATACAAAAAAGCCGTTCCGGTCCTGGCAGACAGAGAAACGGCTTTTGCGGCACCAGGCAGCGCCTGATGACAACATAATACCATATCGGGCGCTGACCTGGAATACACATTCCAGGGAGGATTGCCATGCAAAACGTACTGAGCATCGTCAAAGCCAACGTCAACGACCTGTATCTCCGGGAGTATCTGCTCTACCTGAAATCGGACAAGGGAGCGCGGCCGAAAACCCTCATCGGGTATGAGGCCGATCTGCGCCGGTTCATGAATCACTTTTCCACCCGGGACGTATTGGAATTGCGTCAGCAGGATATCCGCGAGTACAAATTCAGTCTGGTTGATGCCGGGCTGGCGCCGCGTACGGTTAACAGAGCCATTTCCGTCATCCGTTCTTTCTACGAGTATTTCGTCGATCATGACGATTACGCGATTGCCAAAAACCCGGCCAAGCATATCCAAGGTATGAAGGTGCCGAAGACGGTACCGATCACGCTGGGGGAGCAGCAAGCGAAAACATTGCTGGATGGGATTATGTTGACGGGTCGGTATGCCGTTAGAGACTACGCCATATTCGCCACTTTCTTGTTCACCGGTGTCCGGGTGAGCGAGCTGATCGCTCTGAAAACATATGACGTCAACTTCGAAGAGGGATACATCCATGTGCGGGACGGAAAAGGTGGTAAGGACCGGGTGATCCCGATGATTCCACAGTTGGCCAACGCGCTGCAGCTCTATCTGCAAAACGGGATCGTGTATGAGGAGATTCAGAAAAAGAAGAGGAAGAGTCGACACGAAATCAACCGGTACCGATGCGGGCGGAAGTACTTTGTCACGGATGAGGACGACCAGACGCTGTTCCTTACCAAATACGGTAAGCCATACAGCGAGAAGGGGATCGACTGGCTGTTCAAGTCATATGCCAAGAAGCTCGGCATCTACAAGGACGGGCTCAGCCTCCATGCGCTGCGGCGTAGCTGCCTGACGTTCCTGCACAAGCAGGGAGTGGACCTGTTCGTCTTGAGAGAGATCAGCGGCCACGCTCGTGTCCAGACGCTGGAGCACTACCTGGCGATCGACACGAGCAAGGTCATGGACGCCATGAAAAGGCACCCGCTCCACAGCCATCAGCTTGATCATGGACTAGTGGAGATGGTACGGAGCAGATAAAAACAAAACAAAGCCCTCCACCGGCTTCCCGGCAGAGGGCTTCTCTTATGGTCTAGGTATCCCGGCCGCATCCCGCAGTGCATTGGCAGCGTAGTGCGCAGCATCTTGGACCTTTTTATCCGCACTTGCCATCCAAAGTGATCCCAAAACACTGATCACTTTCTCGGCCGCTTCTTTATCAACAGAGTTATTTACAGGCTTATCCACATTTTTCATACTCGTATCCCACCACCCTTCGTCGCCGAACGACTCATTGAAATCCACCGTATGACCTGCAAGAGTCTGGCCGTTTTTGTACTGGTAAATATTTGCCGCCTTGGACAAATTGCCTCGGCTCCAGGCGTATGTCTGCCAAAAATGCTGACATGCCCCAACAGACGCCATAGCCTCTACCACGTTGTAGGAGCCGTAAACTCCAACATGGTAGCCCGGTATCTCCTTCGCCGCTGCACGGAGATATGCCTCAATCGCTGCGTAATCTGCTGGCTGGCGGGAGGGCCGCTGTCGTCATTTTAACGTCTTGATGATGTCCATTTTTTTGAGGAAACCATTCAGATAGTTGGCCCCCCTGGAAGCCAGAATACCGGCTGCAGCGGTGGCAAAGTAGGCACCGACCCCAGACAGGTTGAATAACTGCAGATTGAACGAGAAGGCCAGAGCTACACCGACAACAATCGAGGTGGCAAAGGTTGCCTTGTCCTTAATCTTATCCGGAAACAAAACTTTCAAAATCTCCGTCACGCCCTCTGTCAGCAGCGCGACCAAAATCCATGTAGTGATCGTTTCGGTCATTGTCTATTCCTCCTTTGTGGCCCTGTCCAGCAGCACAAACACCAGCCAAGGCATGTCTTCCAAGACGCTTTGCGGGTTTTCGCGCAGGCGTTTTTTCCAGTCCTCAGCATTCTGGAGTATGAACCCGTCTTTGTCATCACGTGTTCTGGCCAGATTATCAATCGATCTCTCCGCCAACTCCAATTGCCACTCTTCAAGTGCTTTCATAACTGCTTCCTCTGCCTCCTTTGCGATCTGTTCTGCGTTTTTGGGTAGCTTGTCAAAACGAGTCAGATTGTACTGATTGACGATCCGCATAATGTTGTTTGCGTACTGCGGATCAGTGGCATATCCGGCGCGCTGTAAGGCTTCTGCATAGGAGCGTGGGTCTGTAGCTTTCAACACTCCGGCATTAACATACCGGGGCTTTTTAAGCAATGAAAGGTGATCATCAATCGCTTCACCATAGTTGTAGTAGGCACGAAACTTCGCCTTGACTCGGGTTTTCACACCGTTGTAATACTCGTTTGTCCAGATCGTCACACTCCCGGCCGGGCCCACTCCCTTGATGTTTCCCAGGTTGTAAGATTCTCGGCCAGTGTCGATGTCTTTTGGTGTTTTCAAGTCCCAACCGCACTCCTGGATGAGCTGAGCGATTACACCAGAGGGGCAAGGATACTTACCCACAACGTATGTGGATAACAGCTTGATAACTTTTTCCTGTTTAGACTCGGGCATCGTAATCCTCCCCCTTCTGTTGTTCCTTCCTGGAGAAGTTTTTCGCTGTTTTTTCTACGTAATAGCCGCCCAAAACCGTAGTAACCGGGATAATAGCTTGTCCGACCAGAGATACATCGTTCATCGTAAGCGATCCCTTCACCAGTTTGTATGCAAACGGAACCAGGAAAAGGATGTAGCTGCCGACAATCAAAACGGACATGGTATCCGTGATCGACAGCCCATCCAAATCATTCCAAAAACCAACTAGCTTCTCGCTTTTTCTGATCGATCTGAACGTAAGGACTAGCAATACCAGGATGGCTATAGCAGCCAGCGCGATGCCGATCTGACTGTAGGAAACCATCTCACTCGCCCCCCTCCAGTCGATTGAGCCGCTTGTGCGCTTGTTTGGCCGACTCCTCCACACGAGTGACGCGCTCAGCGAGATCATCGATCCGTTTTCCCTGGGCTTTCTGTTCCAGACGTATATCGTCCACGCCCCGCTTGATGTATTCCACGTCAACGCGCAGGTTCGTGTCTGCACTGGCTTGCTGGGCAATATCCTGTCGTATCATTCTTGAGCGCCCCAGCCAGCCAAGAGCGATCCCGCTAAGAGCTGCGACAACCGAAATAATTGGCATCAATACTGAAAAATCCACTTCTCTCACCAGCCTTTTTGAGAAATGCAGGGGGAGCCGCAGCTCCCCATGAAAAAACGCCCTCTCTAAACTGAGAAAAGGCGTTTTATCGAGGTGTTGCCAGGATGTTCTCTTTTTCTTCCTGGGTGATGTATCCTTTGGCTACGGCCGTTTCCAGCTGCTGCTCTGTCACTGTGCCGTTAATCCAGCACATCAAAAAGTAGTTGAACAGTCTGCTTGCCATAAAGCATCTCTCCTTTTAGTAATTTTATAGTCCAAGCAGGAAATTGATGGTTTCCTGCATGACCGCGTTTTGTTCTTTAAGTGTTTGAGTTTCGGCATCCAACTGAGCAATTTTCACCTCTTTTTCAGCAAGTATGCGCTCCTCTTCGCGTATCTGTGAGATGGGCTTAGGATTTTGGATTTTCATCAGTCAAATGCACCCCCAAAACCGTTGATGATCACCGGCTCTGTCGCGGTTCCTTTCATGATCTTAACGCGGATATTGATGCCCCAGTCTGTTGCTGTTTTTGTGGTGTTTTGGAAGACATACCCGCGCCCCGCAGAGACCGGTCCTGTGATGTCCTCCCACGTTGGTGCGGCATCGAAAGCGTTGTTGCAAGCCTCGACTAGCAGGGTGGCTCCTGTCGGAATCACCCCATCAAGGGTAAACAAAACTCGGTTGGCCTTCGCGTCGGTTAGGAACGGTTCATCAAGTTCAAAGACGATCCGGTCGTCCGTCCGCGTGAATGTGTAGGTGCGTTCTGAAAACTGACCGGCGCTATCGGTCGCGCGGACTTTCAGCGTGTGCTGCGCAAGCGACGTGCGGAGCCATTTATCAGTCGGGATTGTCACCGTATACTCCTGACCGGCCACACCCGAGAACGTCCGCAGCACTTCTCCGTCCAGATACTCCGTGATCGTGAATGATTGTCCCTCAGGATCGCTCACGGAATACGTCAGGCTTGGCGGATCGCTTATAACGCCCAGGTCCGTGTCGGTTCCGGAGATGGTCGGCGGCCGGTTCCAGATGACGCGGAAGTTCCGCGTAACCTCTGCGCTCTTACCGCCCTGGTCGTCCTCTGCCCATACCTTGAGGAAGTGGTCCACGTTCTCGGCCAGATCGGAGCCAACCACATCCGTGGTTCCGTCATACAGTCGCTTCCCGCTGTATGTCAGAGTCCGAGCAAAAGAAATAGGCGTGCTCCCATCGGATACGCCTGACCCTGCATTTCGGATTGGTCCATTATTGATCTGGTACTTGATAACGACGTTGTCGTTGACATCTTGATCCGCAGCCGTCCCCTGAATCGGCAGCGCATTACCTTCCGCTAATGTCTGATTATCGGTAGGACTCGTCAGCGTGAGTGTTGGCGGATTATTGGTTTTTGGTTGAACTTCAAACAACGCTAGCATTAGCATATTAGACTGCGAGAATGTGGAGGTTGTATCACTTGCCGAATAAGTTGTCTTATCGTACATGTATTTCGCCCACGAGCTAACCGTTGTCCCTGTGGTACTGTCATATGAGTCATATTGTTCATTGGCACTCAGAGGCGGCGTCCATGATCCCGATGTAGGAACAGCAGTCATGCCGATCATCAACGCCTTACTAGCGGACAATGAGCCTCCTGTCGCGGAAAATTGAGTAGTATTGCCAGATGACCAGCTGTTGAACAACTGTGAAACGGATTTAACATTCGATAAGCGCAAGCATTGACTGTACCAAGTTGTATTTCCTCCTGTTGTGTTAAACGTAGGAGAGTCGTTTCCTCCGCTTGCTATTTTTGTGAAGTAAGCCGCGCATACAAATCCATTCCAAGACTGCCCAAGTTTTACCCACCCTGGACTTGATGTCGTGACATTTCCGTTTACTGCGTTAATAACTTGGATTATATAAGTGTCTCCAGGATTTGCTGTCTGTATTGTTGCTGTAAATGTGTTGCTCGGCGTGCCTTTACCTGAAGCGAAATTCGATTCTATAACAACCTGCTTTTTCCCTGTTGATGGGATTGTGTAGTCGATTATGAGTTGTGGTTGGCTAATTGTGTTAGTGTTGTCTTTCGCCTCGAATGTTCTGAATGAGTTTTTTGACGTACTTTCAACATCATCTTTAATCAAAAAACCGTAGTTTGGGATCGTGCCATTTACCCATGCTTGGACGATGTTCTTCACATCGATGTATTTTCCGCCTGTATTTGTCCCAAGCGTAGCTGTTGCCTTGTAAGAAGAGTTGTATGATGGTTGATTACCCCAGTTTGCGGTGATCTCATTCCAATCTGCTGATAGCGGATAAAGTGCAAGAGTAGTATCTGTAAACGGCCCTTGTGATTGATTTAGATACAGAGTCGCATTGTTGATTATCACATTATTCGGAATCTGCCCCAAATCAAAATACACCATAGACCTGTAAATATCCCCTGCTCCACCACCACCATGGCTACCCACATAGAGATATGACTCTAATCCTGCTTGTGGGTAGGAAGGATTGGCCTGAAAAACATAAGCGTCCTTTATTGATGTTACGTTTTTCCATAATGTAACGCTTGGCATATTCCTCCCCCTTCCTTCTCAAAATGGCCGTTATTGGCAGGTTTCCTCATTTTCCCTACACCTCCACATCAGGTAAATCTACCGTCTGCCCGGCAAGTGAATGGGTGCAATCACTTAAAAATTCAATTTGTCCATCCCGGACAAAACTATGGCATCGATCAGGAGGGTCCGGATGACGGCCGATTGTCACCAGATATGACGGAGAGATCGTTGGGCGTTCAAAGTCGCCATTGAAAAACCACCGGGAGTCAAATCCGTGGTGCATTTGGCATCCTGGACAGAAGAAAACCTTCAAACCGTCGCTGAACTGCCCTATCTTCACAGGATTACACCTCCAGCCTACTCTGCGCCTCGTTGTAGTAGCCGTGCGTCAGAACGATTGCGTCAATCGTCACCAGGTCCTCAGTAAACAGGTTGTTTGTAAAGCTGTCCGGGAAGGTAGACTTGATCAACTGAACTTCGTTTCGAAGGCTCGATATGGCTGCATCGAATTCAGCGCGGGTGATGTGGATGTTCGAGTCGTTTACATGCTCATTGAATGTGGTGACGGTCACTGCCGCCTGGCTGTCGATTACAGCAGTCACATCTGATGCGGTCCCGACTACGGTGATGAACTGCACAATCTCCTCCACCACATCAGTCCCATTTGGCGGCGGGAGGTAGTCAGCCAATGCGCCGGCATTGGCCACGGCGTAGAGGATCTCCCCGATGTCCGGATCGTTGGCAAAAAGACCGATCTCCCGAACATAGATCCCCTCTGTCAATTCCTGATTGGAGACCATGGCCTTCACCTGCGTCTGGCCAGCCCCGAGATTTTTCAGCTCCAATATCGGCAAACTCATAGTCTCGTTAACCAGCTCTGTCATTGTCGTGAGTGAGCCGGATGGATAACCGTCGCCGATAGCGATCCGGGTAAACTGCAGTCTTGCACCCATCTGTGCTTTTGTTTGGAGCTGCAGTCCTTTTTCCGTAAGAACAGCGCCATTGTATTGCCCCACAGGGTGTGCCCTCCTTTTTACGTTGCTGGCTTAATGGTGAGTATTTTTAACGATGTCACAACGCTGCCGACGTAGAGCTCCATCCGGTTATCACGGCGGACTGTGATCGTCTCCAGGCGGCTGCGCTTGTTTTTTACGGCGTTTACGGCACGGATGAGATCGATTAGCTTTTTATCACTTGTCACCCGGTCTGTGGTCGTGATTCTGAAACGATAAGGCTGTCCGCCATATTCGAACCATTCCGTTACCTGGGATTCATCAAAGGCAGCCGAAACAACCTGATCGACTGCCCAGGGTGTTCCCTTCCGGCGCTTGAATTCATCCGATTGGCGTACGAGCTCTCGTTTCTTCTCCAACGGGAATGAGGCATCGTAAAAATCCACATTCTTTTGCCACGCGAGCAAATCAATCAGAGGCTCCGGCAGCTTGTCAAGGTTTGCCCAGAGCATGATCTCATCGACGGCCGCGGCGATCTCCTGAAGCTCTGGAGAGAGTGCGGCGGCCATGGCGGCGATATCCGGATCACTTTTAAGGCTTTCAGGTAGGATATCCAGCAACGAAAAAGTCCTGAGATCAGTCATCTTCCAGACCTCCGTACATAACCGTCACCGCATTTTCCACGGCAACCTGATAGTCTTCGATCTTTTGGTAGGTCGGAAGCGTAACGACTACCCGCTTCGCTCCCGCTGCTTTCATCTTGGCCACCAGCTCGGAAGGATCGATGTCTCGCCCAAGTTTGGATTTTTGCCATGTTTTGTAATCTTCAACAGCCTGCTCCACAGCTGTTTTGATGCTGGATTCCAAGCTGGCCATGGACGATGGAATCCAGTAGCTAACGGTAAGGTCATAGTTGACTTGTTCTGGAGCTAGCACCTGCACCTTGTCGGTCAGTGGCCTTACTTTTCGTTCGCTACATGCTGCCAGTACCAAATCAAGCATTTCCTGATCCGGAAGTTGTCCACCCTGCAGCAGAGGGCGTATCTCCACAACGCCGTCAGACGGGTTCCGAACGGCTACGTCCACGATCAACTGGCTGGCCGATCGAGCGAAAAATTGATATGCCCCCTCTGGCCCTGCGACAGAAAAGCTCTCTGGCGCGATCCTGATCCGCTCCGCATACGGATCATCCGCTTCTGTATCTGCGCCGCCTTCGCTCGTGGTAATGTTTTCGATTCGGGCCACCCACTGGATCGGATCGACCAGCTGGTTGATCTCACCCGGCTGGTACCCATTCCCGATTTCCCCAGGGACGGTGCATTCCGCCTCGATGTCCACGTAGAGTTGATTTGTGGGAAACGTCACGTCTGCTTTGGTCGCGAAAAAAATGCCGTCTCCCGCTGTCCCCCGGGTTCCGACTTTTATCGTTTGTGACTTGTTTGTAGATAAGTGGAATCGTATCGTCGTTTTGGCATACTGCTCTTTGAGCCGCGGCGTGATACCTGCGCCGATATGATCAAGGAAGGCATCCTGGGCATAAGCCAGTAGATTTTGCTTGCCGCTATAGTCGATCACACTGCGCTGCTGGGCAATCATCGCGACAATTGCTTTCAGGAAAAGAATCCGCGGATCAGCCGGGGAAAGCTTCTTGCCGATCGCCGCTTCGTAACGACCAATCACTTCCCGTTCGATCTGTTCCACGGATTTTTCTGCAAACGTGATGTCTGGCAAATCAAATCGCGCCATCTGCAATCCTCACTTTCACTTTGGGTTTCAGTTGGCCGTTTAGGGGATCCCCGTCAAAGGTTATACTGACAACCTCTACCCGGGGCTCCCAAGTGCGTATCGCTGTCATGACCCTTTGAATGATCTGTGCTTGGACGACATTGATAGGGGCATCCACATCAGGATTCCAGGCAAAGTCCCTTGCAAGGGGGCAGGTAAATGCGATGGTCGCCAGGATGGTCCTGACATTTTGCAGAATTTCCTCTGTGCCCGTCGCCGCGAAGTTGATGGTGGCCGCTTCACCAGTAACTTCATGTACGCTCATTTTTTCTACCCTCCCTGCGTCGGATATTCTTTCAGCGAAAGATCCACAATGGCTGCGAGCAATCGCCCTTGGCCGTCATGCGTTTTGTGCTGTTCACGGAACGACTCCAGCAGCCACATATTCTGGGACACTGGTCTTCCGCCGACGATCAGATATGCAATGGCACCGATATCCCGCATCTTCCGGAGCTTTTCCAGCTCGATTTCAGGATTTACACCGAGCTGGATGTCCAGACGTATCGAAAAGCTGATCTCCTCCTGTCCGGGGCCGTGAAACTCTGGCAGAGGTTTCTGTAGATTAATCTCATGAGTTGACCATCTACCCGACCCGCTCCTTGCAAAATCATTAAAAGTCAGGATCTTATTGCTGGATACCTCAAACACGATTTCGCCGAAAGTGCCTATCTGCCCCATTCCGATCAGCTCCCTTCTGCCGGCGTTTCCGGAGCCATCGGTACTTGCGTGTTCACAGTGCCGGACACGTCGATACTGCCGTCTACAATCAGCTTGTTTGGTGCCACGAGTTTGATCTCGTCGTCCGTTATGATTTTCACCTTGCCTTTGATGTCAACCCGGATTTCTTGCTTTGCGATTAACTTGATTGGGCCCTTCACATCCAGGGCAAGCGTGTGCGCATTGGCGTCATACTCGATCTTTGTCCCGTCTTTAAACTGCAAATGCCGTTTCGCAGCGTCTGTCACCGGCGGGGTGTCTGCATCGGAATATACCGATCCTAGAATGATACCGTCCGCGTTTCCGGCCGGGTTGAACAAACACCAAACTTGCTCCCCGGGTTCTGGCATCCAGTAGTCCTTTGTCCCAAATGAGCCGCGCACAAGGATAGGAAGTTCCGGGGAGACGCTCTTTCCTTGATCCTCAAAAGCCACCCGAGCAGCACATTTGGTCGGATTGATCGAGGAAACGACCCCTATTCGGATCAACTTGCTGATCATCAATACCCCTCCAAACATCTACGCAGCTCCAGACCGGTCTCATACCTGCCCTGCTGTGTGTGCATCGCTCGAGTTACGATATACTTCCCATCAAATGCGCCGAAACCGGACAAACTCAACGTGATACCGGCGACAAACCGTGTGTCCCCGGGCAAACTTAGTGATACATTCATAGCGTCCTTGTTCGCTTCCCGGAGCTTCTTTTTCGCCAAGCGCTCCGCCTCTTTTACGGACGCCACCCGCTGGTTGACGTATAGCGTCCTGCCTGTCTTCGGCGCGTTAGGTGGCGTATAGGTGTAGACGATGTTTCTCCGTCCCTTTGGGCTGTGATATTCCACTCGGCAAGAGCGGTAAGCGCCTTGGGTGGAGGATCTTCCGCGGAAACTACTCACGTCAACTGGCTGCAGGATCGCGATCGGAGCGTTGGCTTCATACTTGGCTTCGTCGACGATCACCAGCTGGGTACCGGTTACCTTCATGCACAACCCCGCTTCGCTGCACAATCGCATCAAAAAAGACAGGTCCGTCTCCCCTGTCTGCTCCACTCGGTCATATTCCGGATCGTCATCCACGTCATACATCAATTTCAGCTTTGCCTTACTTGCCTTGTCGGCGGCAATCACAGACAGCTTCGTCTTTTCCCACGCCTGGTGTTTCTCCTCGCCGCGCAAGGAGGATGATTCTGGTACGGATATACCCTTGATCGAGACCGCGCACGGCGGAAGACTGGCTTCAACTTCATCGATCTCAAACTGGCCGATATTAAGGGTGTTCGTGATCCCGTACTTCTCCCAGTCCTGTCTATAGACGACTCCTGTCAAGACTGCCCCCTTCTCGGGGAACCAAGGGCCAATCCATTTTCGCTCTGCATCTTCAAGTGTGATTTGCAGATCATCGGCTTGGCCACTCAGATTATCGGTATAGGACCATCCCAAGAGATGCGGCTGCAGGTCGGCTGTGATGTCCTTGCTGTTATACTTGACCTGCAACCAGGCTTTTCGTGCATTCATGTTGTATCACCGCGCTTCCAAGGAGGCAGGTCAGATGGTACTGTAGCCGCTGGTGCGTCAGGAATGTTCAACTGGAGGTTGGCCGGGAAGATAACGATCTCCCGATATCGCGGATTTGCATCGATTAGAGCGGTCATGTAGTATTCGCTCCCAAGCGTTTTCTTCGCGATGCCGTCCCACATATCCCCTTGAACCGTTACATACGTCCTCAAATGAATGCCAACCTCCTTTCCTGGCGAACAAGAGCTTTGTACTGCTGCTCAAACGAGCGCTTATCTTCCTGGAGTAAATCCTTTACCCCGGTTACATCATTTGCCTGGATTGTTGGGGAGTAGATGACCTGAATAGGCGCACCCGCCGAGGGACTCCGGAGGCTTAGGTAGTCCCGGTTTTCCCTGGCGGTCAGCACGCGCTCACCTCGATGCAGCTCTGCGAGATAACCGTTGTTCGGAACATAGGAAATGCCGGCCGCATGGGATCCGTCAATATCAAGGTTCCGCCTTTGTTTTGCTTCGCCCATCTTCCGTACCTGGACCGAATAATCAAGAGCCATCTCCTGCAGGAGAGCTACATTTGAACCTGTCAACTCGTTCCACTTTTGGATCAAAGGGTTGAGTACACCGACAACTTTATTCACGCCAGAGGCGAACGTGTTGTAAAGGCTCACCCACAAGTCAGAAGCAAACTGTTTAATCTGGTCCCAGTTCTGATACAACTTTATGCCGGCTGCCGCCAGCATACCGATCGGTCCAAGGAGCGCCAATATTCGCTCAGGAGATTCCCGAAATAAAGCAAATAGCTGATTTAATTTCTTCCTGACAGTATCGTTGGTTTGATAGAGGTAGATCAACGCTCCAATCAGAGTAGAAACCGCGATCACAATAAGGCCAATTGGGTTTCCAGCCATGGCCATGTTAAGCGCCAGCGTAGCTATCTTGACCATATTGATGACACCTGTGATCGACAGAAAAGCTAACCGTGCACTACCCAACGCAATTGCAATCTGGGTAAGTGTCTTTACCAACTCTGGATTTGCCTTCGCCCATTCTGCCACTTTAATAGCGACATTGCCGATCTTTGTAAAGGCTTCGTTCACCATGGGTAAGAGTGCGCTTCCGAGTGTTACTCCTACCTCCGCTGCTTTGTTCCTGAGAATTTGGAGCTGCGCAGAGGTAGTCTGGGCGCGCGCTTCAAACTCCCTTCCCATTGACCCCGTCAATTTTGGATCATTCAACAAAGAAAGCTGCCGGCGATATTCTCCCACCGCTCCGGAAAGTGCAGCAATATCATCTCCATACTCTTTTCCAAAAAGCAAAGTGGTGACTTCTGTCTGCCGCTCTTTTGGCAACTTATTGATGAGATCCAGCACTTTCAGGATCGTTCCCTGGGCGTCCTTGACCATCCCTTTGTTAACCTGTTCAGACGTCAGCCCAAGCATCTCTAGCCCCTTTTGGAATCGCTTCGGCTGCTGGTTGGCGATTGCTAGCTCACGAATCAGGGCATTCGTTGCGGTCGCGGCCACTTCCTCTGACTTCCCAAGAGACAAGAAGGTGGAAGCAAGGGCTGCTCCTTGTTGCGCATTCATGTTTACTTGCTTTAAAACCCCGCCCGTACGCAGTAAAACACCAATGATATCTTTCCCTTTGGCCACGGCGTTGTCGTCCAACCAGTTGATTGCATCGCCGAGTTGACCGAGTTTCTCGATCGGTATGCCCATTACGTTGGAGATTTTTCCCATGTAGTCGGCAATCTCGTCGGCCGGCATTTCAAACGCAGTCGCCATTTTTGCTGTATTCCTGGTGAACTCAAGGATTTTCTCGTTTGGTATTCCCATCCGCAAACCGGCTTCGACCATTTTTGCCAACTCGTTTGTCGCTATAGGGATCTCTCTGCCGAGTTTCTGGATCTGATCTCGCATATTGAAGTAGACTTGTGTCAGCTTGCCATTTTCATCGCGCGCGCCCTGGGCCTGCTTGGCTACGCCGAGCATGGCGTCCTCGAAGTCCATGGCTTGCTTGGCAGCCAGAAGAAACGGTGACGTAGCCACTCCAACTGTTGCGAATTTTCCTGCAAGCTCGTGCTGTTGCGCTTGAACTTCATTGTACCTACTTTGCATGCTTACGAGCTGTTTTTGCTTGGCTATGACGGCATCGAGTTGTTTCGTCAGCTTTTGATGGGCAGCCGCATACTGTTGGGCCGTTACAGCTCCCCTCTTGTATTCCTGTTCCAACTTTTTCAGTTGGTCCTTGGTGTTTTTTGCAGTGTTGCTCAACTCTTTGATACGACCTGACGCAGCCGAGAAAGAGGACTGGAACGATGACAAGAGTTTTCCCGCTATAGCAAAACTAACCTCATGTAGTTTTCGAGCCATTACGAACTCACCTTCCTTTCTCTCTCTTCGCCAAGCTCAATTGCCGCATCAAAGAACTTGTAAAATTGCCATAAAGGTAGCTCAAGCCACTCGAACATAGAAGTGTAGGTAGCTTGAGCCATGCTTAAAGCTTGTTTGCGAAACTGGTTTAACCGATCTCGGCTGTCAAAACCGTAGAGTACAAAAAATGGGACACCTTCGTCGTAACCAAGAGGAAATCCGCTGCATCGAGGGACAGGATATCATCAACGATCAACCCTGACATTTTGGCAGCGGCAACTGCAAAACCGTATTGGCTGAATATAGGGTTCGGGTTAGTCAAATCGCCGGAAAGACGCACTTGCCGCTCAATATCAACCACATCTTTCCCGGTAAACCCTTCCATGTTGAGGTTAATAACCTCGATCTTCTGCCCGTCCTTCTCAATCGGTTTGTTCAATTTGATCTCCATGCTCTACGCCCCTTATACACCCAGGATTTTTCGTGTTTCTTTCAAGTAATCCACGCCATCGATGACGCATACATAGTTCAATTTGTCGATCTCAATCTTCGTTTTTCCGTCGTACTGTACTTTCAGGTACAGTGCCTCGATCTCGGTTGTTCCGTCTGACGTGGCATTTTTACCCAGTCTGCCGAGCTCGTTGTTGGTCGGCGGCCCTTGAACCACAATACGGACGCCGACCTGTTTGTACTTGCCATTTGCTGCATCGTACACCTGAACTACGCCGCGCATGTCCAGACGATGGCTTTGCGGCGCGGCGAGTTTGATCTGTTCCTCTGTGATAGTCCGCCACGTCATGCTTAATTTCGCGCTTTGATATTGTCCGACTGTTGGCGACTCATACTCTCCGGCGATCCCCGCCCCGCTGACAGTCTCTGTCAAACTTTGAAGAGGCGGCAGCGTTACGTCTGCCACTCCCAGCAAAGTGTTAGTCCCATCTCGATACACGCGTAAGTCCGTTATTCTTTCCGGAATCTTATTCATACCTTCTCACCTCCGTTATGCTGCGAATAGCGACTGCAGGTAGTTGACGTCGTATTCGAGAATGAAATCAATTTGTCTGCCTGGTACAGGCGAGGCTTGATACACATGGAATCGAACGATACCATCCAACAGATCAGTTAACGGGTTCTCGTCATCACGGAACTCGATGCGCCCACCCAAGAGCGCTCCTCTGGCAACAAGGCCATTAAGCCAAATGTTAAGACTATCGACAACGGTATCGATCATCTTTCGGTTAGTCGGGTCGTCTACGAATTGCCAGTACGTCAGGATAATCGTATTCCCGATCCAGTTGTTCATCCGACGGTTTGGGATAAATGAGTCTTTAACATCCGTTATGGCCGGATATGCTGACGTCCGGTTCCCCCATAGTCTCCACCCGCCGATCCAGTTGAGGGCTGTTACAATACCCTCCCCGTTCAGATATGATGCCTGATCTTGCCCCAGAGAGACTTCCTTCCCGCTGGCCGTCACGGCTCCATTCGCCTGCAGGGCCTTGTTCGACGGGCTGACATAGGGAATATCATCGTTTGCTGCGTCGGTCAGGCATGTCGCGCCGGCAAATTGCGTGGAAAGATGATATTCTTTGTCACCCAGAGAGACTTTTGGCCAGCATGCGACCATGTGTGGGTCGCTGTAATTGTTATTGTTCTTCCATGCCGGGACTTCCGTGTATAGATCGGCACCGGTATCCGATGAGTCAATGTCTGTGACAGCAAGCGCGTTAAAAACTCCGTTGATTTTCTTCGCTTTCGCTTCCATCACGGCAGCAACTACCGGATCTTGACTCCATCCAGGGGCCAAAATTTGCCCGGGAACCAAGCGGTACATCGGAAATACTTTGTTGATAAGCTCCAGGCCGGTATAATCACCGGTTGTACCATCGACACCCCCGATGATGTCATTTCCCGTCACCGCTTCCGGATTCAGCTTGTCATAGGAGACGATCAGGCTGGTCTGGGATGTACCAATTGCGCCATTGGCAACGGCGGTGATAACCACCTTGCCGCTCTTATCGTATGCGGCCACGTAGTCGGTTCCTTTCACCAGTTCTGCGCCTTCTGCAGTCAGTTTTACAATTAACGTGTCGATGAGAACTCCATCGTCATCGATCGTAGAGACTTTATTGGCATGTGGTACAGACTGATTTGCGACTGGTGTTTTGTGTGTTTCCGGGTCGAGCACGTTAACGAATACAACGGGTGCCACGTTGAACTTGGAAAAGTGGGAGTCAATGAACTCACACAACGTGTACTTTTCCCAGTCATCCGCATAGCCGAGTGCCTTGACAGCTTCCGGGTAGGTGTAAACCAGAACCGGTTTGTTCACATTGTCGAGGGTCTCCGCCAAGTGGAGAGGCGCTGTTCCAAACACCACCGGCAAGCCTGCGCTGGCTTCTACCGGAGACACAACCGAGGTAGGAGCTTCGTTAATACTTACACCGTGTTGATATGGCACTATCTCACACCTCCGTTAAAGTGTTTCTGGACTTCCGCATAAAAAACGCTCTCAGCTGATCCTGCGGTCGCTACCGCTTGAATGGTTGCTGAGAGCTGATTTACAGGAACAAACAGTTGTCGTAAGGCCGGGCACTCTTCAAAGTATTTATCCAAGTGCTTGGGCAGTCCGTTTCGGTACACGGTATGCTGCCGCAACAAGCCTCCCGGAAGTGTGGGGCCGCAGTAGATTAGCGGTGTTTCTTGTTTCGACACAATTTCTTTTGTTGTTTTTTTACCAGAAGACATCGCTTTGATACCCTCCTTCTTCATCAGTCATTGGCATAGCCACTTTTGCTGTTTGAATCCCGATCCATACAGGGAATGGCTGTTCCTCCGGTATCTCCGTGACAAAAGGTTTTTCAATCCTGAAATGATTGTCACCAAACAGCGGATTTTTAAGAAGTTCGGTCTTGATCCGGGTCGTGACATTCAGGATATCGCGCCATCCTTCTCGCTCATCTTCCGAGAAAGTCCCTGTAATAATGCGCACCGTTGCCAGGTTGCTTTCATCATCTTCTTCCTCATCAATAAACCGGACTATCACCCAAGGAACGTCTGAGTTTCCCGGTTCCGATGCACTTTTTTTCGGGACCGTCTCGGCCCAAACATTCGGGGCTCTTTGAATGTCCGGATCGGTTGTTTCCAGGCGGATATGCTGGACGATCTCCTTGATTCGTTCGACCAGTTGGTCAATCATGATCACTGGGGTCATCTATAACCCTCCAATAGACGCTCAATTTCGTGATTCAACCTGGCGCCCAACTGTTCGCTTGCTCGTTTCTCGACCGCTTCAGAGACACTTCGGCTGCCCAGCATTTGAGGGATGGCTGGACCGTAAAGATGCTCAACCGGATACTTGGCTTTACTCGTACGTCGAAATACCCCAACATGGCCGCTCTTCACTCTGGCCACAAACGCCCCTGGAATAGGACCGCCCTCTCCCCTTCGTACCCGCGCAACCAGGGCAGAAGACTTTCCTTTTCTCCACCTGGCCTTCGCTGCCTTGGCCGGATTCGGCTTACTGGGGGAAATCCTGAACTTGGTAAGAGGCAAGGCATATCCGCGGGAAACCACCATTGCAGCCAAATCTGTTGGGGTAGCCCGGTATAGCTTCATTGTTTTCAGGACTTCGCCGTGTTTGATGTAGTAATTTTCCCGTGCTGACCGGGCCGCCGCAGTCATGGCGGACTGGGCTGCCCGGTTGATTGCCGCAACTGCAGCCTTCTGGGTGGCGCCCGGGATGTGGCTGAGTGCTGCCTCGGCCTTGGCCAACTGCTCTGCCGACAATTCAATCATGGCTGATACACCTCCATGGTGATTGCCAAGATTCCCATTTGCTCGGAACAGTCTGTTACCAGATACAGCTGACCGTCAACTCTGATCTTATCTTCTATGTTTGGCCTTGGCCCAAAGTCAACAGACCGTACGTAAAGGACGATTCGCTTTTTGTATACTCCATCGGCACTGTAGTAGAGCTCTGATGGTTGACGAGGCCGTTCTTCTGTCAGATCCTCATCGATTACCACAGTAATGTCTTTACCGTCGACATTACGGATATCGCCAAACTCTGACGGATTGAGGAAGGTGGAGATGTCCGTTTCAAGGAAATCTCGAAACGCTGTCATGCTTACTTCCCTTTCCCTTTGGCTGGCTTGATCAGATCATCCGCATTAATGTCCATTGAGCTTTCGACAAGATCATCATCGTCTTCCGGTTCTGCTGCCTTTTCAGGACGTTTTCCCTTCTTTGGTAAGTGGTACTGTTCAATGCTGCCATTCGACTTTTCGATCAAAAGGGTCCCTTCCTCTTCGGAGAGACCCTCGATCAATTGGCCGCCTAGTTGTCCAGGACCATAAACAACACCGTTATGCCGCACACGATAACGTTTCACCAAGACATCCATGGATGTTTATCCCCTTTCTTACTTCACTTTCAAAACAAACCAGGAATCCACGTCTTCCGGCTTCGGCAGCGGACGAGACGCCAGGCGGATCATCTTCTGATCGTTGTTCACGTCCGTCCAGACCTTCGGGATCCGCGTTCCCTCATAGGTGTGGAACTCACCGTCGCTTTGCTCGACCTGAGTGACCGCACCGTACAGGCGGGATCCAAGGCCGCGGCGACCCATGATCAGATGATCAGCTGGCATCATGGGTTGCTCGACACCGTTTTCATCCAAAAACCACTCATCGTAGGTGTACAGCTCAAGTCCCAGGCTGGTCAGCGTACCGATGTACGTCAGGCCATCCATCTGAACACTTGGCTGAATGGTGCCGATCGTCAGGTTTCGGATGTCAAGCAGCTTCTGGACCGCTGCATCGTTAATAAACAAGTCCGCCACGTTGCTTGCCATGATAACGATGTTCGGATTAACGCCCGAGTTTTGAATGATCTCTTGGCGAATGCGTTTGAGGTCATCATATTTTTTGCTGGTGGATTGATCCCACGCGGTGGTGCCGGACAGCGTCTCTTTGTTCGTGAATTCGTAGTCGATCTCATCTTCCACGAAGTCAGTGCCACCGACTTTATCGACCCAACCCTTGATCGTAACGCGGCCGTTGATCAGGATCTCACGGCAAAACCACTCTTCGGTCCGAGTGATCATGTTGGAAAGATCTGTGATGTCCTTCGCCAGCAACTCGAGCGCGCGCTGTTCAGGTGTACGTGTGCTGTAGATGTTTTCTCCCATCATGCGCTTGTTGATGTCGTTCTTTGTGAGCACGCGCTGAGGTGCAATGTACGGCGTTTCGTAGGTGTCCGTACGGAAACCTTGACGGCCGACAATAATGCCGCCGCGATTACGGGACACGAACGGGGCCATTACCCGTTTGCCCTTCTTTGTTTCGACGTCTACTTTTTCCGTGACAAAGGTCTCTACGGTAGGGAAGAAGGTATCACGGAAGAATGTGCGAGCAGGCTTCATCTGCTCGATCGCCTGCATCATGGTACGAGTGTCATAGATATTGATAGTGTTCAATGGAATCAACCTCCTTAGTAGGAAATATTGTCGCTCAGGAAGATGCCGCGCTCCCGAAGCGTCGTCTCATGCTGGGCAGCCGTATCGCTACCGCCAAAGATCAGCGCCTTGCGGTTAAATTGCCCGCTGATGTACGCCTCTGCCACGACGTTGCCTGCCGTGGTGTCCACGTCATTCACCAGGATGCAGTCGGCTGTTTGGCTGCCGTCGGCATTTGCGCTGTTTACCTTTACCGCCAAACCGTCAGCAGTGACGATACCCAGTACCGTTCCACGGGCGACAACGCCTTGACCGGACTTCAAAGTTACCGCCTTAACCTGTTGAGGTACATCGATACCCGCAATCAGATTGTCTGGCGTGAAATTTCCTGTGTTTGTGTTCAATTGCATGATTAATTCACTCCTTTATTCAAGAAATTTGCCAACATGTTAACCACGTTTTTCACTTCTTCTTTCTTGTCGCCGCCGGTTGTGTCAGCAGGTTGGCCATCAACACCATCGACACCAGAATCGGCATTATCGGCCTCGGCATCGTTCAAATAGCGGCGACCTTTTGCGGCATCGTTTTTCAATGCCTCAAATGCCAACTCGTGTGCATTCATCGGCTGCTCAAACTTTGCTTTGTTGACCAGTTCAGGGGCAATGGTGTTGCTGATCTCTTCGATCGCCTTGATACGCTCCCGCTCGGCCTTCGCCCCTGCTTCCTTCGCTGAATTTTCAATTTGGGCGACCAAATCAGGGTAAGCTTGTTTCAATTCATCGATCGTTTTCAAAGTGATATCCTCCTTTTTGGATTGTTGCTTTTGGCCTTTATAGGCTGTATTTAAAAAACCAGCTTGTGGGCTGGTTTTGGGTAACGCGCTGGGCAGATTTTTGAACTGGGACAGATCATGGTGGATACTGTTTACCACCAGCAGGTGACCATTTACGGCGGCCTGTACTTCCGATGAAGTGATGATTTCATCGATGAATCCATTGTCCAACGCCTCCTGTGCCGTCATCCATGTCTCATCACGCATCATCTGCGCGATGGTGTCTCGCTCCAGCGAGGTTCGGTTCAAGTACGAACTAATGATGGATTCCTTTACAGTCTCCAAAGTGTCCATGAATTTCTCGAAATCAGCGGAATTGTAGTAACCCCACAGCGCAAGCAGAGGGTCATGAATCATGAACAGCGCATTGGATGGCATCTTCACCGTATCGCCGGCCATCGCTACGATGGTGGCTGAACTCGCTGCGATCCCGTCGATGATTACCGTGATATTGGCAGGGTTCATCCTCAATTGGGTAAAAATCGCATGCGCTGCAAACACGTCCCCGCCAACTGAATTGATCCGCACAGTAATGTTCGACTTGGTCCCGAGTGCGCGAAGGTCTTCGGCAAACTGCTTGGGAGTCACGGTATCCCCTTCATCCCACCACGGCTTTTGCGAAGCGATGTTTCCGTACAGGAGCAACTCTGCTTCCGTATCGGAAATGTTTTTGAATTCCCAAAACCTACTCACTCTTGACGCCTCCTTCCGGCAATAGGCCTGCATTTTTCATTAACTGATTTTCTCGCTGCAGCTGTTCGATGTTGCGGTCGAAATCTCCACCTGTCAGCTCGATCGTCTCTCTTTCCCTGGTAGAGAAGCCGTTTTCGACCCGCATCTTGGCCGCCTGCACTTCCTTCGTCGGGTCGATCTGGCCCGGGGCCGGTCCGTGCCACTCTGCGCGGCTCCATGCTTTCGCCATGAGAGGGTCGTTGAAGTAACCGGGAGCATTAACTCTCCCCCTGGCGATTGCCTCCGACAGCCACATCTCATAGATAGGCTGGCAGAAATCGTTCGCAAACCAGGTTCGCCGCATCTTGAAAGCCTTCCATGCTTCCAGCAGAGCCGCCCGGCTGGCTGAATAGCTGGACGTGAAGCTTTTCAGGAGCAACTCATACGGGATCTCCAGAGCCGCACCGATCTGCCTGGCCAGTGCAGTCACAAAAACATCGAAAGTGGAAGCCGGCCGTTTCGGATCTGCGGTCTCAATCTCAAATCCGGGTGGTAACACGTTAATCGTCCCAGATCCGAGCTCCAGAGAATTCGGATCGAAATCAACCTTTTCGCTGTCTTGTACAGCTTCCGCAATAGGGAAGTCAGAAAAGGAATTCTGTCCCTCTTTCACAAAGACTGTGAAAAAGCTTAGGATAATGGCTGCGGTCAACTCTGCTTCGGTGTATTGGCTGATTTGCTTGATAGACTGTATCACAGGAGCCAAAAACGGCACGCCGCGGTATTGCTCACAGCGCTCGGTCTCCATGATCTGCAAGATGTTTGGCTGCCCCGTCCGCTTGCCGAATGCTTCTACCCTCACCCACTCCGTTTCCGTCATGGGCGCGGTCGGGTCATGCAGGTACTTGTTGGCGATCCAATAGGCAACAACAGCCCCTGATTGGTCAATCTCAACACCGTTAATGATCCGATTCCCGTTCTTTTCATTTCTTCCGATCACGGAACTGATGGTCGGATACCCTGTAGTTCCCCAGGGGGTACAAACCCGATCACCTTCAAACAAATGGAGGCGAAGAGCATATGGGAAATACGGCTTGGGATCTCCCTGCTTGATTGCCACCCATCCATCACCATTCAACAGGGCGGACATAAACAGGACGGACTGCAGCTCATAGAAATTGTTCATGCGCAGTGCATCGCAAAACCTACTTTCCGCCCACAACGCAAATTCACGCTCGGTTTTCCGTTCCCACTCATCGGCCTGCTCACGGGTTAGCCCCAGCAGTTCGTGGTCAATCCGAGATTTGAGCTTCAATCCCGCGCCGATAACGTTGGTCCTTGGCGTCACGATAGCTGATCGCCCCAGCGCGCCGCTCATGAACAGATCACGAGACCGCTGCCTCAGTGTGTCCAGGTTCAAATCGATATCAGACTGCGGACTTTTCGATCTCGCACGCCACCCTTTTAACGCCTTTTTTGTCGTAGATGCACCGGACTCTGAGTAACCAGTGTTGAGGACATCGAGAGCGCGGCGTGCAGCTTGACGTTTAAACGCCCCGTGAGGATTGAAATAGGCAATAAATCTGTCGACGGTATTCAAATGATCACCTCCCTCGCCTTAAAGATCGCGAATGACAATTCGCCGAGCCCTGGCGGATCGATTTCCGGCCGCTTGATTCTCCAGCTGCTGCACTTGCCTCTCCAATTCGCTGATGGCCTTCCGGATTTCGGACAGGTCAGCCCTGCGAAGGGTTCTCGTCCCGATTCGGTACTCCTGGCCGCTCAGGACCGCCAGCTCCGCTTGGTAATAGGCCTGCAGGCGCTCTTTTGCCATATCCAATCTCGTATTCGCCATCAGGAATCACCGCATTTCCTCAGTTTTTCATGAAAAAACCGCCCGATTTTTAATCCAAGGCGGCTCGTTTTACTGCTCCATATCGCTTTTTCGACCCGTTTTGCTTGGGTTTTACAGACTTTTCCGATCTTGTAGAGACCTCTTTCAGACGCTTTTCCAAGGCTTCAAAGTTCGGATTCAGCAGCCGCAGTGCCGCCATTCCGTATACCCGTAGGTCCAACGGCTCGTTTCGCCTGTCCTTTGCGACATTTTCCCAGACCATCACCACTTGCCCGCCCTTTTTACGGAACACTTGCCGCTCTGATACAAGGCCGGCGAAGTAAACCTGATCATATCCGCGGCCGTCCTCCTTCGGGAAATGGAAATATCGAGCCCCAGGCTCGCTGATTTGCAGCCTTTGCATAATAGCGGTTTTTCCAGCATCCACTCCGAGCAAGATAAGGGGGAGCCGGTACTTATTGTTCCGGGAGACCTTATGGACAAGTGGAATGCCGTCGCCGCCCTCACCTTTGATCGGGAATACCCTCTCCTGCAGATTTTGTACGCAATACTTGTAGACCTCGTCGGTAAAGTGTCCGCCGGAGTCAACGCAGGTGCAAGCTACTACCATTCCTGTTCCATCTGCAAAATGCCAGGTTTGTTTTCGCTTGTCATCGAGCATTTGCCACGTTCTTTTATCATCGGGCTTGCCCCAGATGATGCCCTTTTCAATCCCCCACGCCTCTTCGTCCTTTCCCCAGCCGACCACCTCGTACTCCAGGCGGTCGTTCTGTGTATCGACAGCCATCGTCAGTATCAATACGCCCGGCGGAAGTTCCGCATCGTAATCCTCCCGGCGCTTGAGGAGATCGTCTTGATCGAGAGTGTCACCCGTGTAATCCTCCCAGGTCTCGCTCAGGAGGGTGTTCACGAATACCTGCATCTGCTTGGGATTACCATTTTTCAGCTCCTCATTGGCTACCTGAAAGATCTCGATCATTTCTGCCCAGCGCGTCCAGGGGGAGGCGAGCGCGTTCATGTGGAAGCCTTTTACCTTCCGCTCCGGGTGCTCGTGAACCCATTTTCCCTTCCCCGCGATTTGCTGCTTTTTCCACTCGATCTCCGGGGAGTCAAACCCGCAATGCATGCATCTCATGGAGACCGATTCGAACATGACCCGGCTCCACTCCAGCGGCTGGTATTCGCCGCATTGCGGACATGGCAGCTGCCATGTCCCCATCGAGGAGGTTTTCTTATACAGCTGCTCGATCCTTGACTGATCTTTGATCGTTGGCGTTGAAGCGATTACGATCTTCCGATTTGCAAAGGTAGCAGTCCGCCGCTTTGCGAGATCCAGGGCATCCCCTTCAGAAGTCGCCTCGAAACGGTCCAGCTCGTCCACTAACAGGATGCGGATGGGGCGGCTGGCCAGCGATGCTGGCGAGTTACTCCCCACCAACGTAATATGCCCCCCTGGGAAGCTTTTGTGAAGGATCGTATTTCCAGAAACCTTTGCCTTCGCATCGGCGATTTTGTCTCTCAAAACCGGCGTATCCCGCACCATTGTGCTGAGCCGGTCTTTCGAAAATGCCTTTGACATGTCCAGCGTTGGCATCACCAGCATCATGGGGGACGGATCTTGATCGATGTAGTAACCGATGACGTTTTCCTGTGTGAGGGTTTTCCCCAGTTGGGAACCCATCATGAAAACGACCTCTTGCACCTCGGGGTCGCTGATCGCGTCCATCATTTCGCGTTGGTAAGGAGCTCGTTCGCTTCGGTATTTCCCTGGCTCTGCTGATGATTCAGGTGACAAATACCGGTAACGGTCTGCCCATTCGGTAATCGTCAACTCAGGGGGAGGAGAAACAAACTGAGCGATAGCCTGGTATAGCTTACGAAGTTTCTGGCTCATTTTCCTCACCTGTCTGTCTCTGCGAGAAGCCTGCATAGTGGTCAGATAACTCCTGCAGTGCTTCATTGATCTCTTTTTTGAGCAGGCCGACAATGACCGGCAATTCCGTTTCGTACTGCACGAGTGGGGAAACCTTGGCCGGGATTGTCAGGCAACGCGCCTTGAACAGGCCCACCATCTTCTCCAGTACCTTTTCAACCTCACTTACCTGGATCAGCAGCTGCTCTTTTTCGGCCAGATCCATCTCCGCGATCTTCCGTTTTGCCCTCTCATGTAGGGCCTTCTCCTTGTTGTAATCGATCTTCTGGCCGCCATCCTCGTGCATATTCTCGACGTACCTGATATATCGTTGAATGTTTTCCGGGAGGTGGAACTTGCCGCGGCTTTCCTGGATCAGGATTCCGTCCTTGGTCAATTGCTGGATCCACCTTGTCGAAACTCCCAGAATTTCCGCCATATCACTGGTACTTACCACCACAACTGTCCACCTCCCTTCATAGCGAAGTAATCTTCATCCCGGATTCGCGATTTCGTAAAAATTTTAACCGGGCATTAGATGTAGGCCCTATGTTTACCATTTCCAAAAATCGCGAATGCGAAGTATCAAAAAAAATTTATAGCTAGCGAAATTTCGGGGCTCTGCCGACCCGCAAGAAAGCCGCCTGCCAGAAGGACCCGCGGCTCCCTCGTCCTCGTCGTCTTGCTCTTGCCCTCTCCTCGAACCAAGACTCACTGCCCATGCTGGTGACGCAACATGGGGATCACCTCCTTGACTATCTGTTTTGGAAAAGGAAAATATCTACCTCATGTCGAATGTTGGAAGAAAAAGGAGGTGATTAGCATGTCTGATGACGTCAAAGTAAAACCTAGTCCTATCCAACGTAATAAACTTGATGTAGCAACTGAATTAACGACCCTGTATTATTCGGCTTACAGTATGGGAGATGCCGAAGAAATTCAAGAAACTTTTGCAAAATTCTACGCTATCGCTCAGTATCTTGAAACCAAAAGAGGAAATGATCTCCAAAGTCTAGTACCAGAAGAGATCATTAAAAAAATTGGGAGATAGCGACCCCACTTTTTTCGGCAGGGGCCTCCGCCACGAGACAATCCTTAACCGCTGTGGTCACGGCACAGGGAGTGGTGCAACGTCCAGGCATTTGCCCCTGCCTGTCGGTTGTACGCCTGCACACTTGGGGAGGATTGTCGTAAACAAAAAGCCATCCGTTTGTTAGGATGGCCGCTTTGTATATTTTTCCTACGATATCAGATTACCACGGGCCGGTTGAAAAGAAAATGAACTCTTTTTGAAACAAAATTGAAGTCAGTAGAGCTCAACCCCATCAACGCCAAATATCAGTACTGACAAGGTTTTTGTAGCATTTTTTACATCGTTGTAGACGGTTCTCGGCTCAATTTTGTGAAATTCGGCTAGCTCCTCGACTGTTCGTTTTTCCTCTGCGATGTACAGCTCGTGGATGATCTGATATCGTCTCATGTCTTCTGTCTGCCCTGACGTTTCGCACATCATCTTGTAAACTTTCATCATCCTCTGGATGAACTGAACCATCGCCAGCGTCCGTTGTTTGCTGCGCTTGATAGACTCAATCGCCAGCTCATCAGTGTAAAGGTCCTCGATGGCTTCAGCACTCTCCAACGCTGACAGTTTTTCCTTCACGCCCTCGCTGTGTTTTACAAACGAACGATAATGCTTCAACAGCAGTTTTGTATTACGCAGCCGCCAGTCCTTTTTCGCTTTCTGCTGTTTTTGCTTCTCCTTCTCCTGAAAGTCCATCGCTGCCTCCACAGCAATACGTGTAATATCTTCCAACATTTTCGGGCTCAATAATTGTCTGTGTGCCATTCCGTTCACCCCTCACTGCGCACGGCTACATGGTTTATTTTAATGGGCTTTTCACTCGTTCCTGATGCGGCTTATGGTTCTCTATCCACAGCCTGTCCGCCTTAAAGAAATTTCCGAAGTCGTCTTGATTCGGGAATCCATCTGAAGAAGCATCCCGTCGTGCATGTTTGGTATTGCAAGCCGGGCAAGGAACGCAGACCTGCGTCTTTTTGATGAATACCTTGTTCCGTTTGCAGCATTGAACATTTTTGCAGTACACATAGGTCTGATAATGCAGTTCCCCATTTATTTCTTTGATGCCGGTGTATTTAGGCTGTTCCTTTTGTTCAGCTGATTTAACCACTGCAGGATCCACAACTTGCTCGACCGGGGGTTCCTTCACTGCCGTTTTAGGCTCATCAATTCGGAGTCCCAGCAGCGGCCCCAACTTCTCGCCAAGATTTTGAGTAAGGGTTCGGTCACCGTTCACATATGGCAGCTGCCGCTTTGGGAGCTCGATACTCTTTTTTTCTTCTCGTGGCTGGCTGGTCTTTTCAAATGCTCGTGGAATCTGTATGTTTGGCTCGAAAACATGCTGTGTAGAAACAGGTTTCTGCTCCCCGATACCTGGGATCTCTACACCGAAAAACCCGTACAGTCCATGGATGACATTCAGCAGCTGCAGGTTATTAGGCTTGGCAATTTCCAGCTCGGCCTTTTTGATGCCTTCTGAAATGTACAATTTTACGCTCATGGTTTTTTCCTCCTGTAATGAAGTGTTAAGTCGTCACGTTCGGCTGCATTATTTCGTAATACGCTCTTTCAACCTCGACCAATTGGAACCACATTTTGTATCGTCCTTTGGCAATGGGATGCCGCTCAGAGAACTCTGTCGTTACGAAATAGACGTTTCCGCGCTCTTCAACAATCGGGTAATAGATGCCTGGTCTACAAAAGCGGCTCGTTTTATTTCCTCGCATAAATCCCTCTGTATGGCACAGTAACAGCTTTAATCGATCCATCTTTAACCTCCCCTTTTTCATAATTACCGGTTTGTATCCAGGAGCAGCGGATCCCGGTTGCTCCCCCAATGCCATCTGGTCATTCACAACAACTTTTTCAGCAGCTTGCGAATCAATTCATAGGTTTGATCTTTATTGGACTCTTCGTCCTCTTTTTGGATATACTGACAATTAGGCGTTTGGATTTCTTTTGGCAGTTGGATGAGCAGTTCTCTGATCTCATTCAGCTGTTTTTTTGTTTCTGCTTGATCGGCAGCTATTTCATTCAGCTTGGTCATAATCTGTTCCATGGAAATCCCACTTGGAACAACGGGGGCTTTCACTGTCTTACTGGCCCCGCTGTCGCTCGTAATCCCCCAGGCATCTTTCATACGTTTCAAAGTTGTCCAGCTTGAAATTCCATACTCCCTTCGGATATGCGCATCGATCATGCCTTGCTTGACCAGTTTGAGGTAGACTTCCTTGGTCAGATCTGTTTTCGTTAACCTTTTTTCTCGTTGCTCGTTTTTTGTCTTCGAGACAGCCGTCATCTGCTTTACATCCCCCTTCTTGTATTTTTCCAGCTCTTCATGGGTCAACTGGTAAGTGATAACTTCACCAGGCTGCATGTCCACTTCGTTACTTGGAAAACGAATGTCACCGCGCCGACTGGTTCGTCCAAAAAATCTCGCTTTGGTAACCATGGACATTGTAAATCAGCACATAGCTGCTGTAGCTTTTCTCATGTTTAGCAATTTTCTCGAAACACTAACTTGGCTCATCCCCAACTTACGCCCGATCTCCTTCTGGGTGTACCCCTGTAAGGCTAGCATCGTAATGGCTGGCTCCTGACGAATCAATTCGGAGAACAGCCATTTTGCTTCAACCTCTTCTTCCACCGAATCGTAGTTTGCCAGCAATTCGGCGAGGGATCCGTCTTCATCTTCACCGGTCCAGTCCATTGAAAAGACATCCCCTGTTCTTTTTACGGCTTTTTGCGTGCGAATCATTTTCTTGAGCTCGTTTTCGATCCAATATGCTGCGTAAGTGGTGAATTGATAGCCCAAGGACGGATCAAATTTCTTTGCCGCTTTAACAAGCCCGATGCATCCGATTTGGTAAAGATCGTCGTAATCATACCCCTCAGGCGGATAGTATTTTTTCAGGATAAAATGAACGAAAGACAAATTGTCTTGAACTAAAGCATCAACATCTTTTTGCACTATGTTCATCTCGCCTTCCCCCTCTCGTACACATCTTCAAGCCAATTGACCAGCATTAGCATTTGGTTTATGGCCAACCGGTGATTCTGATATTTTTGGCATAGCTTGCCACTTGAATCGACCACCCATAACCAAAACTGCTCGTTATGCATCCCGTACTTAGCAGCAGCCTGATTTGCCTGGTTGATCCAGTCGACTACGTCCGCATAAAACGCCTTGTAATCCATAAGCTAAACCTCTTCGATCCGGATATAGATTCCCGGAAGCCTGGCCCAAAACTTTTCCGCGATCAAGCTGACCACCAGGGCGTCATCCTTCCAGAACTTCAAATCCGTCATGCAGTCAAACAGCAACTTCTGGCTGTTATCGATGTCTGGGCGAGTCGCCTTATACTCCCCATCCTGGCGCTTGCCTGAGATCGGAAAACACCATTTCACAATTAACCTGACAGGCCTGGTATACGCCTTCTCTGGAACGTGCTGCCCAAGGTGTGCCATCAGCTTTGTTCTGGCTGCCTTCAACTCTGCCGGTTCGTAGAATACCGGCTTGCCGTGCACGACCGTAACCTGTTTTTGCTGATGCGTGATTGTCGGCACTTTTTTCATCGGCATGAAGAATTCAGTCGTCATTTCGTTCACCTTCGAGCATCTCTTCCCAATCGTTGATCGTGCCGCGCAAGTAACTTGGCGCTTCGTCGCTGGAGAACAGTTCCTTTCGATCAAGAACAAACTTGACTTGGTACACGTCCTCACCGGATTTGTTACGAAACTTTATCCCAAACTGCAACTTTCCAGCTTTGTCATAGCAGCGCATGAATGAATTTCCAAATTCGATTGTTTCGCCTTTTTCTTCTTCCCAGTATTTGTTTGCATAGATTTTCTCTTTTGACATTTTTCTCTCCCTTTCTCACGCGGAAGTCAGTGATGTCAGAAGGGGTTGCCGCAAACCTGCGGCGGCAACCTTCTTCCTGACTTATCAGTCATCATAAACATGAATTAATTCAGTAATTTAATTACTACGGGCGCGCGATATATTTATATATATAAGGCGTGATTCTGATTTTTCGGCGGCGGCAACCATAAAATGATGGTGTTCGCCGCCGAAGTTTTAGTTAGCGGCGGCGGCGGTTATCATGATTCTTGCCGTATATTGCTTCATGGCGGCGGCGGAATTAATCATGATCTGCGCCATCGTCTTTTACGATCAAACCATCTTGCAAAGCATATCCGTACTTTTTGATCCAGTCTCTCACAGTCCGCTCAGACACCTCTTTGCCAGATTTTCCAAACCATTCGACAACATCTTTTACTGTCGGTGGTTCCCCGAAATTACAATTGTTCACCGCGTCTTCAAACTGCTCGGCTTTGCTCCGGCGTTCCTTTTGGGCTGACGATTTTCGCTTTTCTGCTGCCTTCTTCCACGCCGGGGCTTCCCCTTCCGGCTCGATGTCCTTCAGGCTGCCCACCTCGTCCACCTTATGGATCGGATACTGGAACCACATATTGATGGGCTCGAATTTCGGGTACTCTCGCAATGTGCCCTCTACGCGCCATGCTGTCCGGATGCGAACGCTCTTCACGGCCTGCTTGATGCTTTCCTGCGCTGCATTCAAATGTGCCGGTATTGCCCGTTTAGCGTGGTCTTCCATCGCCCTGGCGCTCAACAAATCATCTTGGGATACATGTTCATCCAAATAGTCTGGATTGAATTTTTCAAAGAGTTGCTGGTACGCCGCGCAAACGGCCTTGTTTTCCTCCTGCTTGAGCAGATCCTCCGTAACATCTAACTCCACAAGGTCGATGAGCGCGTCTGGGTCGCGGGCAAATACGCCGCTGCCGCTTGCGCGGTCCATGGACTTTTTGCCCCCTTGGGCACCTTTTGAATGGTGGTGGCAGTAGATGACGCTGGCTCCCAGCTCTGTCGCGATCTTGTCAAACTGGTTGGTAAAGTGCGCCATCTGGTCCGCGCTGTTCTCATCACCAGTCAAGACCTTATAGATTGGGTCGATGATGACGGCGATATAGCCTTTTTTGGCCGCGCGCCGGATCAGCTTCGGCGCCAGCTTGTCCATCGGGACTGATTTCCCGCGCAAATTCCAGATGTCAATCTTATCAATGTTCCTTGGCTCCAGTCCCAGTGCTTGATAGACACTTTTGAAGCGATCAAGCGCACTCGCGCTATCCAACTCCAGATTCACGTAGAGGACTCGCCCCTGCGTGCACTTCCAGCCCAACCATCGCTCTCCCTCGGCAATGGCTATGGAAAGCTCAATCAAGGCAAAAGACTTGCCGGCCTTCGACGGCCCAGCCATCAGCATTTTATGGCCTTGCCGGAGCACACCCTCAATTAACGGCGGAGCCAATGACGGCATGTTATCCCAATAGTTCGCCAAGCTCTCTGGATCTGGCAGATCGTCGTTGATGCCCTCGATCCATTCGTGCCATTCGGCCCAGCTCGCTTTCCCGATGTTGGTGTCGACGATGAATTGCTTTTTCCCGTTCCTCTCGACGCCCGGCATTCGCGACAGCCTGGATGGATTGCGATTTTGGTTGTCGATATTCAGCCCATTCTTTTTGCAGACGTTATACAGGTAGTCCACCCGTTTGCGGTACTCGTCGTAGTTGGCTGCTTCCACTCGCACGATGGCGTGGAGACTCTTCCCGCCGCTGTATACGAGGACAGCTATTGGCAGCTCCAGCTCGCGCATGATCGCATGCTGCTTTTCAATGTCCATGGTATCGGACTCGACCAAGGCGTACCGGAATTCGGTCACGTTTTCGTTTTTGACGCCTTTGCCATCCAGCGGGTTGAACCGGATCCACGCACCGGCTGCTGGATTATAGTCACCGAGCACTGCTCCGATGTCACCTTCGCACATATGTAGCAGTTCAATCAGCTCGCCGGCAGTTCGGTCCCACGCCCCTTTGGTGGGTAGGTACTTACCGTCATCGTCTTGCCACGATTCCGTAACGTAGCCGACATTTTCAGATGCCTCGAAGAGCGTCTGCAGGTATGTGGTCAATTGCTGCACTGGGTTCCAAACGGCTGGCTCGTGGATCTCCTTGCCCTCGATCCAGTTCTTATCGACCACCACGTAATCGCCAGCTATCTCGTCATCCCATCCGAGTTCCCGGCCATCTCGATCAGAACGTGGCACCCAGCCGTTGTCCTTGGCCATCTGCGTGATCGTTGCCCCCGTAACAGGTGTGCCAGCCCCTTCGAACGTCGTCCACTTTTTGAAGCACTCACCGGGATGGTACCGGGCCGGATCACGTTTGCTCCAGTTATCCCAGTCAGCTGCGGTATAGCCCTCGTATTTGAGGGCCATGCCTACACTAAGCCACTCCTGGTATGTCAATTGAGCTGGGTCGATATAGGCCAGCAGTGCAATAAGATCGAGTTTGTGCTCCATGGTTTTACCCCACTGAAAGACTTTTTCGTCTTTTTCTCCTGTTATTAGCTTGAGTCTTTGCATCTGTCCACCTGCAGTTAGATGGTTCATAATTTCCGTCGTTATTGATTCGATCAATACTTAGTGAATCAGAATATCCGTGTTTTAATGCCCAATCACGAAATTTCGAGAAATCCAACCAATCATCACAAACTTTAATACCCCTGCCACCGTAATTCTCATAAGAGTGACTGTTTGGGTTGTTACACCGTTTGAGCATTCCAGACCAAATTTCATAAAGTCGAGAATTTCTGCCACCGTGTTTGGTATTTGCTCCATTTTTTCTGTTTTCTTCTTCAAGGCAACCACAGCTTCTGATTAAATTATTTCTTAGGTGGTCGCCTCTCACTGTCGTTGTTTTTCCGCAATCACATTTACATAACCATGCTGGGTGTTTTCCGATATTTCCTGAGCGACTTAATACTGTCAATCTGCCGATTCTTTGATTCGTTAAATCAATAATTCGCATCCGTCACACCTCTGGCCGGTATTCTTTGGGGTTAATATCATTTGGAATACGCCATCCATTGGCTGCAATTCTATCGATCAGTCGTTTGGCAGATTCAAATGACCAAGTACCGACATGATTGAATCCTCGCTGTTCCAAAAATCGAATTTGCTTAGGAGTAGTTAATCCTTCTTGTCTACGTTTCTCCAGACGTTCAAGTAAGAGTGATGCTTTTCCGGCGTTGTCAATTTCATCCGGATAAATCCCCATCTTTTCTAATGCTTTCAACTGACTATCACTTGGCGGAGACATCTGCCAACCGAATACTGGCACGTAACTGGCAAGATCCTCCGCCTGGATGCTCATCTCAAATTGCAAGGGATCTACAAGCTGCCGTTTTCGTTTCTTCATTTCGGCGAGCTGCTTTGCCAGCGCTTCCTCGCGCTGCGCGACCACATCTTCGGTTGCCTGCTTCTCTACCGCCTCCAGATCCAGTGGGATGCCCGCCTGCTCGATCTGCTTGGTCATGGCCTTCGCAATCTCTTCGTTCTCGGCGATAAGGTGGGCAGGGTGGCAGAGTTCATGTCGCTCGGTATGCCACAAGAAATCCAGCAACAACAGCTCAGTTTTTCCAGGATGGAGCCGGGTACCTCGCCCGACCATTTGACTGTAAAGACTACGGACTTTCGTCGGCCGCAAGACAACTACGCAATCCACGCTGGGACAATCCCAGCCTTCTGTAAGCAGCATGGAATTGCACAGGACGTTGTATCTGTCCTTATCGAAGTCATCCAAAATCATTGCTCGGTCCTGTGATTCGCCATTGACTTCGGCGGCGCGGAAGCCAATGTTATTCAAAATATTCGTGAATTTTTGACTGGTCCTAACCAACGGGAGGAACACGACGATTTTCCTGTCTTGGGCAACGCGCCACATTTCGGCAGCGATCGATTCCAGGTACGGGTCCAAAGCTGTCCCCAGATCGCTGTTTTTAAAGTCACCGGCCTGTTGTCCGACCGCTGACAAATCCAGCTGCAATGGGATGGTCAATGCCTTGATCGGGCTGAGGTATCCTTCTTTGATTGCTCTCGGCAACGTGTACTCAAAAGCCAAGCTTTCAAAATATGATCCGAGATTTCGCATATCTCCCCGGTCTGGCGTAGCCGTCACGCCTAATACGTTAGCCGAATCAAAATATTGCAGCACCCGTTGATAGCTGTCGGAAAGACAATGATGGGCCTCGTCGATGATGATCGTATCAAAGAAGTTCCGGTCAAATTGCTCCAGTCGTTTTTCGCGCATCATGGTTTGTACGCTTCCAACGACAACGCGATACCAGCTGCCGACTGATGTTTGTTCAGCTTTTTCCCTCGCACACTTCAATCCAGTTGACTTCTCCAGTTTATCGGCTGCTTGGTCCAGCAACTCTCCGCGGTGGGCTAGGACGAGCACACGCTCGCCCAGCCTTACGCGGTCTTCGATAACCTTCGAGAATACGATCGTCTTGCCGCATCCGGTTGGGAGGACCAAGAGCGTCTTTTTCACGCCGTTTCTCCATTCCGTTTGAATTGCTTCCCGCGCCTTTTGTTGGTATGGTCTGAGTTCCATAGTCCCCTCCTAAAACTGGCCCGGCGTAAACCCGCCGTTTTGCTGGCTGGTCGGGAACGGTGTTTGATATTGGATTTGTTGCGGCTGTTGTTGAAACTGAGATGGCTGCTGGTATTGCTGTTGTTGCTTTCCAAAAACTTCATCATAAGGATAGAAGGACTTGACCTGGTTATTGGTTCGCTCCACGCCATCCTTGCCTTTAAATCTGTTGATCTCCAACTTCAACCGACCTTTTGCACCCACAACCGCGTTCCAGTTCATACGCAACGGCTCACCCTTCTTCTTTTGACCGATCCCTGTAAAGAAGTTGGAGAGCAGCCCTTCTGTCTTGGTGTGCAAGAAAAGGTTATGGAAAACGATCACATCGCCGTGTTGAGGGGAGTGAATGGTCAACTCCAGTTTTGCTTGGTTGCACGGCGGCATTTTCTCGCTCCCATTGAAACGCCCGCGCTCGAACTTCGTGACCGTAAAATTGTAGTCACCTTCTGGCAGTACGATAAACTCTCCGCCGTCCTTTTGAATTTCGTCGTCCCAATTCAGTTCTCTATCCATTTGATTCATGTGTATTTCCTCCCGTTGTTAAAATGGCAAGTCATTTCTGATGGCTTTAATCATTTCGAAAACTTGTGGCCATGCTCCGACCAACACACCTTCGACGAAGCCAGGATCGTAATTGGCGATTGGTGTATCCATCGGATAGTAACCTCTCTTGCTTACCACGATTTGAATTTCATTTTCGGACACCTGATGTTGGACCATCAGATCGCGCAATGAGGCTGGAATGTCGGTTGGGATATGCGGTTTCAATGCTTCTTCGGCAGAAGGTTGTTGTTCCTGTGGCAGCTGTTGCTCGTCGGTCATCTTTCCCCATGCTTCCTGTACCGGCGGAGTTGCTACAGGAGGCGTTTGGACAGGTTGCGCGTTTGTAGGACCCTCAAAAATGTGGGCGATATGGGCATAGTCCAGCGGGAATTCATCCGGCAATCCGTGACGATTTTTCGCGTCCCAGGCCGGGTGATGCGTGGCGTAGACCGTCCTGACGCCGCCTTGTCCCTTATGCTTCCTACCCTTGTCATCCGTCGCGACGGAGAATGTTTTATAGTTGATGAACAAGACCATGTCTGCCCATTCTTTGACCAGGGCAGCAGTGCGCGAACCCGTTTTCTTGCCCAATTTCAACTGGTAGCGATCATAGGCCCCCATCTCGTCGGGCTGCTCAAACTTAACGATTTGCGAGTGCGCGTTGAGGACGACATTTATTCCGGCTTCGATCACGTCGCTTAGCAGATTTAAAAAACGACCAAACTCTTCCTCTGCGTAAATGTATCCCTTGCCGTATCCGAAGTCCTCGATACCTCGCTTCTGGTGAGCCGCGCATACACTTTCGTTACAAAGCAGTTCCGCCCAGTCGATCGTATCGATGACGAGTGTCCCGAACTGCCCGGCTTGTTGCTTCACCCACTGGACCTGTTGCTTGAGCATTTCCCAACTCGTCGGCTTTGGCAGGCGATCAACGTCCATTTCCGTCGTCGACCCTTCCGTGTCAATAAAAATGGGCCGCGGGAACCGGGCGGCCAGAGAGGACTTGCCAATCCCCTCTGGGCCATAGAGCACAACCTTTTTAGCCTTCTGGACTTTCCCTCTGATGACTTGCATTGTTAAAACTCACCTGCTTTCCACGTTGTTTTCGACCCGGTGCCCCATGTTGGTCCGGGATCGATTTCGCCTGGCGGCTGCTGTAATTGCACGCCCTCCTGACCGACAACGTAACCGTCCTCAATGATGATGGAGCATTCTTCGCCTGTGCTGACGCGCGTGGCGATCGCCTGCAGTCCCTCCTGCTCTAACCATGCACCGAACTCCCGAAGTGTCTCCAAATCCATCTGCTCCAGCTTGTCCAACAGAATAAATCCGCAGTTTGGTTTCAGTCGCCGCACGATTGCCGTCGCCACTCGGAGCTGTTCGGAACCGCTCATGTTATCCCAGCGCTGACCGTTGTAGACCAGCTCGCCATCTTCGACCGACAGGCCAGGCAGCGGCAGATTCGCGTTCGTCAACAATTCCGTCTTCTGGCGGCGAATGGCTGTAATTTCGGCCGTCAATGCTTCGTATTGCACGCGGTAGTCGTTGGCATCCGCTTCAGCCTTGTCCTTGTCCAGATTTGCCCGGACCTTACGGTTGATCTCGTCGATCTGACGGATGTTCGCCTCCAACTCAGCGGTTGATTCGTCGATCAGGTCGAGCGTGTCTTTCTGGGCAATCTCCAAGTCTTCCCCCAGTTGCGCATATTTTGTTTCAGCTTCGGCCAGCAACGCTTTTAATCTCCTGACTTCTTCTCCTTGATTTGCGTATGCCACCTGAATCTGCGCCAGCCGCTGCCGCTTGCGCTGGTTCTCGCCGTTCCGGGCGAGGATTTCTTGCTGCTGACGGATCAACTCCGATGCTGAAATTGGCTCTTTTGGAGCATCCGGAAAGTATGGTTGTTCTTTGGCGAATTTGGCCTTCTGGTCGGCAATCTGCCCAATCGCATGACGTCGGTTGTACAACTCCTGTTCTTGACGCTCCAATTCATGTAGACGATCACCTACGCCAATGATACGTAGCAGAATGGCCGTTTTTTCCTTGGCGCTCGCGTTCATAAACTTGGGCAAATCGATCGCCAGTTCTTCCACGAAGCTGTCAAGCAACTGTTGGCCACCCTTTTGGCCGTTCGGGTCGATGATTTTCAAGTCGCTGTTTTTCCCTTTACGCTCAACGATCAGGCCGTTGGACAAGACGATATGGAGATAGGGCGGTACTGCTGATCCCTCGCGAGCGGGCTGGGAAGGGCGGTACTTATTTCCGCCCAAGCCCCATGCAATCGCGTCCAGTACGCTCGTTTTCCCTTGGCTATTCTTCCCGCCGACAATCGTCAGGCCGTTCGCGGTCGGCTCCATTTTGACCGCTTTGACGCGCTTGACGTTTTCAATTTCCAGTTTATTGATCTTTATCATATTTACCTCCATGCTCCAACTGTGCTATGATGGAGCAAACTATAGTATTGTGCGAACCCAGCGCGGCAACGCTGGGTTTTATATTTGAAGTAATTTCCCGCCCAGCAAGCGAAGTTGAAACTGACGACCAACGCATCTGGTGTTGGTCGTTTGAGCAAGTGAACCGTTTGCGAAGCGTACTCCTGGCCGCTAACAGAATTGAAAATTTTTGCATTTCCAAGACCAATCAAATACTGCAGAGCTTCTTTCAACATGGGTTAGCCTCCCCGATTATTTGAATTGCACAACTTTGTTCCCGCGATCATCAGCTACATCGCCTTCATCTGTGATGTAGGTTTGACCGACTACGCCAGATTTCAGTTCTGCAGCTTCAACCTTCCCTTGTCTGTCGCGACCCATGATGATTTTCGTTTGCACACCTTTTGCAGGTGCAAGGGATGCCTTGGCGTTGATGTCAACCATAGCCAGTTCGCGGTTTTCATCAGCTTTGAGTGTGACTGTCAAAGTGATGGTACGTGCCTTCTTTGGATCCGTATTGGGATCCGCGATGTTCTCCAGCACTCGCTGTGCTTCAATGTTGAATTTCTCTGCAAGAGCACCGTTTGCAAACTCGTCCAATTTGAACACTGTTTCTCCTCCCTTCTTCGTTTGTCACGAGGCCGCCAGCAGCCCAACCTCTCTGCCAGCCGTTGCAGCTCCATCGGCTGCGCCACGCTTTGACCTCGCATATGTAGACCTGTCTCATCAGGCAGGGGCGGTCATCTCCCTGCGACCAGCGGGGCATTGCCGCCGGTTTCGACTATGTGATTATGTGATCCGCATCGGCTCAACAGCACCGATAGCGTTTTTGAAGCATGCACTACAACAGTAGATCTCTCCGCCGATCTTCCAGATTGCTTGGCCGCATAAATCCCGTTTCCACAATCATCACAATAGTCCAACGGCCTGTCCGCCTCGTCGAAGATGATCGAATCCTTAAAGGCTCCCACTTTGCACGACCTCCTTGCTCGCTGTTTGCCAAGCAGGTATAATCGGAGTGATAACATTTGAAACAGCTTTTGCTGGATGGCCGTCCTGCCTGACGGCCATTTTGCGTTTGGCCTCTTCGATCTCCAGCTCGATCTCCTCGATCTGTGCCATGATCCACCAGTCCCAGGTGCCGTCCTCTTGATGCTGCTCCTTTATTTGCCGATAGATCAGTTTCAGTTCCTCAATCCGCCGCTCCGCGGCTTGGAAATCGTATTTCATTCCTTGATTCCTCCCATCTTCTTTTTGTTTTCCAAGAGCCTGTCGCTGTAGGCTGCCACAGCCTGGTGCGTCCCCGGGAGCCCCGATGCCGTCATCCGGCGGATCTCCCAGGCAAAGGTTTTTTCAAGAATCTCCTGCTGTCGTTGGTTCATCAGCTTGTCCATACCTCTCATCTCCTTTGTGTAGGATTTTCCACCTTTCCGTCGAATTTGGAAGTTGTCCAGACTTACCAAATCATTACAGGAAGGAGGTGAAACCTTGTACAAGAATCCTTTAATCGCACCATCATTGACAGATGAAACCACACTGGATGATGCTGGAATAGAGGTATACACTCACGACTGCCATAACCTACCCATATGTATGTCTTATGGCAGCCACTACATCGCCTGTCTTGCTGGTGCTTACGCTGGGAACAGATGCAGTCGCGGTGAGAAAATGAATATTCGGATTCTGAATGACATGAATCCAAATGCAACTTATAAACCAGAAAAACCATCCCGAGAAACAGTTGAGGCTTATATCAAAGGGTGAATTTCGAATTTAGGATCGCGTTTTTTGCTGTGTCCAGTATTGAGATTGCATCTTGAACCGTAAGTCCCTCATCATATAAACGACTTGCGAATTCTTGTGCAATCTCATTTTTTTTGCTCCGAATCGCTTTCTCTAAAAGAATCCCTTTTGATGATGTTGCAGGGCATATCTTTTGTACTTGAAGCATTTGTCCAAGATTTTGAAACCCAACTTGATCAACAAAGGCTTGCCAGTTGTTCAAATCATCTAGCACGCCTCCTCTTTGAAGAACTGATAAATTCTTAATTCGTTCCAGCACGTCGGCCAGATCAGCATGAACCTTTTCCATCCCCACTCACCTCCCCTCAAATTGCCGCAGGATCGAATCCCGCTCCTTACGAAGCTGCTCAATGCGTGCCGCGAAGATTTCCTTGTTCTCGTCTGTCAGGTGCTTGTTGACAATTAACTCCCGCGCCAAACGGGTATGTTCCTGCGCGATCTCCACCAGCCAGTCGCCGTATTCATCAGAGTTAACTGCAAGCCAGATGGCCCGTTTGCTGAAAGTGTTCATTACTAACTACCGTCCTTCCACCTTGTAATTTGGTGCCTCTTGTTCCCGGATCCAGCGGCCCCATGTGCCTTCGCTATGCGACTGATTTCGCCATTAACAACCGGAAAGTTTCTTTCCCCTTCGGTGTAATCAGCGTCTGAACATCAGCTTTACCATTGCGTTCCCACTCTTTCAGATTGAACAGCTCCGGTACGTGCTGAGCGTATGGCTTGAGCTTCCCTTTTTGGTCACGGTACACGTAGCCCTTCTCAAGCAGCCAGGCAATGAAATCTCGTTCTTTGACCTTGAGCTCTTTCGCAGTATCACGGAAATTCGTGAGTAGATTGCGATCAACCAACGCGTCGAAGTATTCCGCTTTTGGCTTCATAGCCTCGATCTGCTCGTTTTGTTTTCGGACTAGCGCGAGCGTTGCTCGGAACGTCATTTTGGTCTGCTCGTCGGCATGCGGCAAGTATGTATCGATGAATAAGTCATCGTTGGCAACGTAACCGCCGGTTTTTCGGATGGTCGGTAACACTTCTCCAGTTACCCATCGTTTGAACGCTTTTGCTTTATCCTGAATCCCAAGATTTTTCCCTTGTTTCGCAGCGCCAAAGATCAGACTATATAGTCCTGATTCGTTGATGAATTTCTTTTGCTGCGACCTCCCCAGTGAATCGGTGACTCCGTATGTTGCGGAGTCATCTTCGTCTACATGGTTTGAGATGGCATCGTGTGGTTTTGCAAACGAAAGTGCTTCTGCCGCTTCTGTAGCACCGAACCACTCTACACCATCGACAATAATTACTGGTAGTTCACCAAACATTTGATGATTGAATATTTGAGGCTTGTCCATCTTCATTTACTCCCTTCGTTCGTTTTGTTGCAGCCAGTTCATGAACGACTCCCTGTTCACCCGTTTGTTCCGACCGAGGCGGATCAGCGGGAAAGACTTGAGGTTCATCAGCTCATAGGCACGCCGTTCTGAAATGTGTAGAAACTGGGCGATGTGCTTGGCTGTGAGGATTGCCGGGAGATCATTACTACACCGAATCTCTGTATCCATACTTAAATTCCTCCTTCCGTTTGAGCGAGCTATACTAGATTGCTAACCTCCTCTTAAAACGTCAATATTATTGATCAAAATCTCATAAAGAGTCACTTAAATTGACGTTAAGTTCAAAAAAATAGGGTTCTTTAAATAAACCTATTGCGTCAATTTTATTGACGGTGTATACTATCAATAGTTGCTGGAGATAAGTTTATTTGTTTCCTGCAAATTCCACTTCAACGTTTGCCAAATCAGGAAACAGATTCTCAGCGGATGTCCCAAAGTACCTAGCAAGTTTGAAGAGCAATTTTGCATCGGGGTTTGCACGACCATTTTCGATGTGCCTAATGTGACTTTCCGTAACACCTACAGCTATAGCGACGTCTCTTTGGGTTTTGTTGTAGTGCTTTCGATAGCTTGTGAAAGTTGAACGTTTCACCGTACATACTGGGGAATTCACACCATTCACCGTCCTTTCATTGACGTTTATTTAATTGACGTATTCACATATTATCACGTCAATTAAATTGGCGCAAGCCTCTTTTATATTTTCTTTTTGGAGTTGTTTATTCATGGACGATAATCAAAAAAAGTTAATGGGACAAAGAATTAAATCACTTCGCGAAAAACACGGAATGTCGCAAGACGAGCTAGCAAATAGGTTGGGTATGAACAGAACGAACGTCTCCAATTATGAATCAGGGCGGACAGTACCACCAGGAAATATCATAAAAGAGTTAGCTGATCTGCTAAAAACAAACGCTGATTACCTACTTGGTCGGTCTGAAACCTCAGATTCTTTAAGTATTTACGATACAGATTCAGAAGATCTCGACGATGATATCAGAACCATACAAAGGGCAGCTAAGAAAATGTCGCACAAGGACCGTAAAAGAATGATGGAAATTATTAAACTTACTTTTGAGGATGCCTTCGATGACGATGACGATGATGACGAAGAAGAGGATATCTAAGCCGAATTATAAAAGAGCACAGAATGCTGCGTATGAACTATTAAAAATTAGCAACACCCGTGAATTGCCCGTGAAGGTGAAAAAACTCGCTAAACACTTCCCTAATCTAAAAATAAAAACATACTCTTGGTTTGCAAAGAAACACGGCATGACTTTATCAGAGGTATGCGAGTTTGCGAATAGTGATGAAGGATGTTGTTGGTACATCAAATCAAAGAACAGATACGTTATTTTGTATAACGATATGGTGGAAAACGCTGGTAGGATTCGTTGGACAGTCGCCCATGAACTCGGGCATTACATTCTTGGGCACAACGAAAGTAATAACAAAACCATCATTGCGAGGAGTTCTCTTACTGATGAAGAGTACGACATCTTTGAAAAAGAGGCAAATTGCTTCGCGCGTACCCTATTGGCTCCTCCGAATGTATTAGCATCGCTGGATTTTATTAATCCGTACTTCATTTCGGAATTATGCCTGTTATCATACGAGGCCTCATGCAATGTTTATAAATTTATTTCTGAAGGCATTAATAGGGGGATAAGGTATTCATCGAATCACCCAATTGTTACAGCTTTCTCAAATTACATATACAGAGAAAAAAATAAAAAGAATTGCCTTAAATGCAATGGCACTTTCGTGAGCAAAGACGCAATATACTGTCCGATTTGCGGTGACGATCAAATCATTAAAGGGATAGGTGAAATCATGAAATATTCAGGTATCGAAATTGATGAAATTCACAGAGCAATTGAATGCCCAAAATGCCAAAATGAAAATGTAATTGGTGATTACTGCCAGATATGTGGGAGCTATTTAGTTAACAAGTGTACAGGCTTCAGCGATAATGGCCGGTTCAACAGATATCAAGGGCCGTGGCACATTGATTTCGAAGACAGTTGCGGTAAATATCTTGATGGGGATGCTAGGTTTTGTACGCAGTGTGGATCTACCTCAACGTTCTACGAAGCTGGATTACTGAAAAGTTGGGAGACACTGAAGATTGAACAGGTGCATTGTGAAATGGCAGATGAAGCAGCTGCCGCTGGCGCTGAATTCGATCCATTCGCAGATCCTTTCGATGGTAGTAATAAAAAACCGCTTAACATCAGTGATGAAGATTTGCCGTTTTGATTTTTTATTTATCTCCAAAACGAACATACATTCCTATACGGAGGGATTCTTCAATGAAAGGACATTTTAGAAAACGAGGTAGCACCTGGTCGTTCGCTATCTCCTTAGGGACGGACTCAGAGACTGGAAAACGAAAACAAATCACACGATCAGGATTCAAAACCAAAAAGGAGGCTGAAATCGCTTGCGCTGAAATGATCACGAAGTACGAGAGTGGGGAGCTGGTGATCTCCAAGAAACAGACTTTGACCAGTTACCTAGAGTTTTGGTTGGAGAATTATGCGAAGACGAAGCTCCGGCAATCCACATACACCAACCACGAGGTTGCCGTCAGGAGCCGGATCATCCCTGTGCTCGGCCATCATGAGTTGGACAAGCTGTCCCCACTGCATGTCACCAAGTATTTGACAGAGCTCCAAAAAGAGGATCTCTCCGCTGATTACATTAAGTACCTGCATGCAGTGCTCAAAAAGGCGCTAAATCAAGCAGTAAAATGGCAGTTGATCCCGAAAAACATTATGGACCACGTTGATCCTCCCCGTCTTGCCCAGAAAGAGATCGTCACCTGGACTGCAGAGCAAGCAAATGAGTTCTTGTCTCATGCCAAGGAGGATAAATACTATATCGGATTCGTCCTGGCGATTTACACCGGCATGCGGCGTGGTGAAATTCTTGGCCTGCGATGGAAGGATATCGACTTCGAGCAGGCACGAATCAGCGTGCAGCAGACCCTTTATCGTCCTGCGAATTCGGGAATCATCTTCCAGGAGCCGAAAACGAAAAGTGCGAAAAGGAGAATTGCCATACCGCCATTTGTTGTAAAAGAGCTAAAAGCACACTTGTCTAAGCAAAACACTCTCCGAGATCAGTATGGCCCAGGTTACGAAGACCACGATCTCGTGGTTTGCTACGACGACGGCCGACCTCAAGACCCACGTAACCTACTCCGACACTACGAGCGAATAATCAAAAGGAGCGGCCTGCCTTACATCCGTTTTCATGATCTGCGGCATACGCATGCCACCATGCTCCTGCAGCTTGGCGAGCACCCGAAGGTTGTGTCCGAGCGTTTGGGGCACAGTCGGGTTGGAATCACGATGGATGTATACAGCCATGTGCTGCCCGACATGCAAAAAGACGCAGCTGACAACTTCGAAAAAATGATGAAGCAGAAACGTCCAAAATGACTTTAGTCGAATAAAGGTTGTCAAAATGTTGTCAAGCGACAACGTGGAGGCACTATGTTGTCAGGGTGGAAGGTCGAAGACATAAGAAAAACCCTTGATTACCAAGGGTTTCAGCATTCGTTATATGGTGATCCGGACTGGGTTCGAACCAGCGACCCCCACCCTGTCAAGATGGTGCTCTCCCAACTGAGCTACCGGATCATGGGATATAGATTGTTGTGATGTCACCATTGGCGTTCAATGGTGGGCCCTGTAGGACTCGAACCTACGACCAATCGGTTATGAGCCGACCGCTCTGACCAACTGAGCTAAGGGCCCGAATCGTACCGGACGTCGATCACAAGATTTAATATACAGGATTTCTTTTCCGATTTCAAGAGCAAAAACAAAATTTCTAGTAAAAAATTTTACCACCATCATAATTCCCCTTTTTCTGCCCCCAAAAACAACGGAGCATCCCGAAAAGGGATGCCCTTCAACCTCATTCCCAAACACAGCCTCACCCAGCCTCATCCACAGCCTTGTCTTCCACCCGGATCCCTTCCGCCTCCAGCTCGGCTTGCTCCTGCTCATCCCGCAGGCGGTGGGCCATCCGGCTGGAAGCATTGGCGGCGACGCTGGCCACCAGGTCGTCCAAAAACGTATGCACACGCCCCCCGGATGTCTTCGTATCCAACCGCTTGATGACCCCGATCTTATGTTTATCCAGATGGCCAAATGTCGTCACCGCGATGCTCCCGTACCCGAACACCGAACCGAGCGCCAGCGTCTCGTCGCAGCCGAACAAGCCCTCATCCGTCGCGATAATCGACTGCAGCGGCTCGGACAAAAGCCCCTTCTCCGCCAGCGTATCCAGCTCCACGCCGACGAGAATGGCATGCTGCATCTCCCTTTTCTCCAGGACAGCCTTGACGCTCTCAATGCACGGTTCCATGGTCAGGTCAGGATGATACGGCGCTTGCATCATATAGACAATCTCAGCAATATCCTCTACACGCACGCCGCGCTCTTCCAATCGGTCCAGCGCCGCTTTTCTGACTTCGCTGCTGTGTACTTGCTTCTTCATCTAAGACAACCCCTTCCACCAGCTAAGTGAAGATCGTTCATTTTACCATAGTATCACAAGGTGGCGAAATTGCGACAATCTTCAGGTACCATACCCCCAGCCAAAGTGTGGCAAGGCTCGCCCGCCTCCCCCATGCACTCCCGAACCAAACGCCGCTCTCCAAGCCTCCGCCCCCTCTCCACAGCCCCCATCATCCTGTATAATAGAACCAACATCCCAAAGGAGGACTTGACACAGTGGCCCTTGATGAACTGATCCTCACCAGCAAACACCTGGGGACAGAGGAGCGTCTCCCTGTCTACCTGCCGGAGCGCTACTCGCCTCTCTACTCCTACCCGGTCCTGTACGTCCAGGACGGCGAAGATTACCTGTCGATGGGACGGCTGGCGACCCTGCTCGAAGAGATGCACCGGGAAAAAGAAATCCCCGACCTGATCGCGGTGTTTCTCCCCGTAGACAAAGCCCGCCGCTATGATCGCTACCATCCGGACGGCGCGGAGCACCAGGCGTACCGGCGCTTTCTCGCCGAAGAAGTCGTCGGTGCTATAGACGGACGCTATTCCACCCATCCCCTCGGCACGGCGCGGACGCTCATCGGGGAGTCGCTGGGCGGCGTCGTCTCTCTGTTTACCGCTCTCTCCTACCCGCACACCTTTGGCCAGGTGGCTTCGCAGTCGGCCGCGATGGACGCGAGCCTCAACGAGCGGGTGCGAGAGACTTCCCTGAACGTGCCGCTTCACGTCTATCTGGAGGTGGGCACAGACGAGACGGCTGTCCCCACCCAGCGCGGCTCTCTCAACCTCGTGCAGTCCAACGAAGTGCTGCGAGACATTCTGCAAACAAAAACAGTCACCCTGGCCTATGAGACCTTTGCGGGTGACCATGCTTGGGGCTTTTGGCAAGCAAACCTCAGGCGCATTCTTCTTGCCCTTTTCGGGTAAACTTACCTTGTCTGTTCTTCCTGAGGACCTTCCTCTTTTCCCGGGGAGACGAGCGCCTCGTCGAATTCGGTTTTGCGAATCGCGGTGATGAGGGAAAAGGTAAGGAGGGACAGCAGAAGAAGAACAAGAAAAATAAAGATGATCATCATGGCTGTTTTCACGTTCGAATATCGCACCTCCCTGTTCCTTAACAGTCTGTCCCCAGCGGGCAGGAATATACAGGCCGGCGCATAACATTACACAAATGGAGAATTTTCTGTTAAAATAACGTTATTCGTTTTTGCGAAAAGACCATGATCTTGAAGATAGAGGAGGGATTCGCTTGAAGTACAGTATCGTCGTTTTTCCGTCCAGCAAAGTGCAGGAAGTGGCCAATTCATACCGTAAACGCTACGATCCGGCGTACTCGTTGATTCCGCCGTATATCCGCCTGAAAGAGGCGTTTGAACTTGATGAATCCCAGCTCCCTCATCTAATCAGTCATTTGGAGCTGGTCGCCAACTCGACAGACAGCTTTACTGCGCACTTCCACCGCGTGTCGTCTTTCCATCCGACGACCAATGTGATCTATCTCGCCATCCAGAACAAGGAACCGTTCGAGGAGCTCCACAAAAAGATCGTGGAAAAGGTGGTCCAGGAAAAAGAGACCTATGCGTTCGTGCCGCATCTCACGATTGGACGCGACCTCTCCAACGACGAGCTGCGCGACATCACCGGACAGCTCAGCATGGTGAAGTTTGATCTGACCTCCGACATTGACCGTTTCCATCTTGTGTACGAACTGGAAGACGGTATGTGGAGCGTCCATCAGACCTTCCTGCTGAAAAAGTAAGAGCGGAAGATATGAACCCACACCCTTCCTCCTCTATGGAAGGGTCTTTTCCTTTTCTTCTACCCCGTACACGCGAAAGGAAGAGTACCGATGAACAAACTCAATTCAGAACAGACAGAGAAGCCCGCAGCCCCGAGCAGCTCGCTCTACACGCTCCAACGAGTAGAGACGGAGCAGCAGCTTCGCGATGCCCTCTCCGTCCGCCGCGCCGTTTTTATCGTCGAGCAGCAGGTCCCGGAAGCGATCGAGATTGACGAGCACGACCGCATCGGCTCCGGCACGGCTCATTTTGTCGCCTACCGCGAGGGACAGCCGGTCGGGGCGAGCCGCCTCCGTCCGTACGCTCCCGGCACCGGCAAAGTGGAACGGGTCGCCGTCGCGAGCAGCGAGCGGGGCACAGGCCTGGGCCGCCTCCTGATGCAAGTGCTGGAGGAGAGCGCGCAAAAACTGGGCTACCAAAAGCTGAAGCTGAATGCTCAGACCCACGCCCAGCGCTTCTATGAAAAGCTCGGCTACCACCCCGTCGGTCCCCTGTTTGAAGAAGCCGGGATCGAGCATGTCTCGATGGAAAAGAGTTTGACCGATACGAGCAACTAAACGAAAAAAAACAGGCATACACGTCAAAAACCCCTGCGAGGCCAGCCTTTTTCGAGGTTAGCCTCTGCAGGGGTTTATCATTGCCAAAAAGGCGGCAAATGAAACCAATCCATTTTATTCGCGTACTACCAAATACATACATTCCTTAGTATTTCCCTGGCAACGAGATGTTAGCTTCCGCGCGCAGTCAGTACCAGAAATGGAGGATATCCATGAAAAAGATCGTATGGACCCTGCTCCTTCTCCTGTTGATCGCGATCGTCGTCTGCTTTGCCACCGACAGGTTTATGCTGGCGTACGGGCTGATTTTTTTCCTGATGACCATCCTGACCGCCATCGGCCATGTTTACAGCATCGACAACCAGATCTATCTCGACAAAAAGCGCCGCGAAGCGGATGACTCCAAGAGGTGGTAGGTGCGGTCGCGCCTTTTTGTCTGCGCCACTACGTGTGAAGCAGCTTCCGCTCGCCGGGCTGTACAGGCTCGCTAACCGGGCCTGTGCACCCTCACTTCCCCGCCTGCGCACGCTCTCTCGCCAGCCTGCGCAGCTCCTCCACCGCGTCATAGCCCGCTGTATGGGAGCCGAGCATCGCATGAAAAGGCTCCTCTCCCCGCCAGCCGTGAAAGTCCGATCCGCCTGTCATGACCAGCCCGTGCTCCTCCGCCCAGCGCTGATAGCGGGCCCGCTCCTCCGGGGAGTTGTCGGGATGCCACACCTCGATTCCGTCCAGCCCGTAGGCGATCAGCTCCTGCACCAGCTCATCATCGTCGTACAAGCCCGGATGTGCAAGGACAGCCACTCCGCCCGCTTCCTTGATCAGCGTGATCGCTTCCTGCGGGGTGATGCGCGGGGGATTGACGTAGGCCTTGCCCTCTTTGCCGAGGTAGACCGCAAAGGCCTCATCGATCGACCCCACTACGCCCAGCTCGATCATCTCTTCGGCGATATGCGGCCGGCCGATATTTTTGTCGTCTCCTGTCTTTCTCCGGTAGACGGCTTCCAAGGTGATCGGGATGCCCAGCTCCTGCAGGCGGGCGATCAGGAGCTGGTTCCGCTCATGCCGCGTCTCGCGCAGGCCGTACAGCTTCTTCTGAAAAGCCTCATCCTCATCCGGGACGAAGTAGCCCAGCACGTGGATGTCCTGACCGCGCGCCACCGAACTGACCTCCACCCCCGGGATCACTTCGATCTCTTCACCTGTCTGTGCAGCCGCTTCGCGAGCCTCGGCGATGCCCGCAACCGTATCGTGATCCGTGATCGCGACCGCTGCCAGGCCCGCCTCCAGCGCCAGACGCACGTTTTCTTTGGGGTCGCAGGTGCCGTCCGACGCCCGCGTATGCGTATGCAGGTCCGCCCGTTTGTTCATAAAAGTTTTCTCTCCTTCTTTATCCTTGTCTGTCATTCTGAATCGGATTCCCTCTTCATATGATTAGGCAACACGCATTTACAACGTCAGCCAAGGAGGATGTCCATGCGGTTAAAGAGCAAAAACCTGACTGGTGTCGTCCAGCCGCTTGCCTACGTCGACAAGATGCTGCGGCAGCAAGGCTTTTCCCCGTCAGGCGGAGATACGCCCAGCTACCACCTCGTCATCTACGACTCCGCCACCAGCAGTTCCTATTTTCTCCGAATCCCCGCTACTATTACCGGCAAACCGACCGACACCGGTGAGTTGACCGTCAGATTGGGCCGCCCCTATCTCGAAGCGAAAATGTATCTCCATACACCCGGCGAAGAATTCTTGGCCATTCCCAAGGAAATCCGCGAAGCAGCCGAACACAAGCTGGCGGAGATCGGCGACTACCTCTCGCGTCCTACTTCCGCCAAAGGCAGTTTTCCCCACAGCCATTGATTGTTTGCGAAGCGATACCCGATTCTCTTTTCTTTTACAAGTCCGACGAAATAGCCCATGAGCGCCGTACGGTAGAGCACGTAGCTCGTCGCGTTCTCAATGGAAATTTGTAAACGCTCACAGAGGAGAGCCAGCGTCTCTTCCAGCGTCTTCTCTTCTGCCAGCAGACCTTCGATGATCCCGTACAGCCGGCGATGACAGTGTATGTTTGCCGTAAGTACAGCTTCCGGGGAGGTGGTGTACGGTCCGTGACCCGGCAGAAAGCCGCGGTACGGGGATTCCAGCAGTCTGACCAGACTGAGCAGCGTCTCGTGGGCATCCACGAGAAACGGCAGCTTGTGTTTTTTTAACGTCTCTTCGCCAAAAAAGCTGTCGGCGGCAAAACAGATCCCCTCCACCACGAGCCCCACCTGATTCCAACTATGTCCAGGAAGGGAGATGACCTCCAGCAGAACACCGTCGATTTCCACCTGACCCTCTGTCGGCAGCAGATGATCCACACGGGAAGCCTCCGCGAGCAAAAACTTGTTGCGCAGCTCATCCAGCGGCTGGGCCCCCATGCCGAGATAGAGGGGCTCCAGCAGCGGGTAGCGGATGACGGCTTCCTCCAGCGGCGGGGCGTACACCTGAGCTTCCGGCCAGCAAGAGAGGAGATAGGCATTGCCGCCAAAATGGTCGGCATGGGCGTGAGTCTGTACGATTGCGCTTAGCGGCTGGGCGATTTGGTCCAGCCCTTTTTTTATCTTTTTCGCGGTCTGTGTGTCGAGCCCGGAGTCGATCAGAATCGCTCCCGACTGTCCCCGCACCAGGCCGATATTGACGCTTCCGGGAAAATAGCCGACCTGTTCGGTGATCATTTCCAATATATGCTGTGCCATCGCGTTCCCTCGATTCTTTCCCTGTTTTTTCTTAGTTTCTCCATCTCTGTCCCGCTTCCCTGCTGAGCGGGCCAATCACGACATACGGAGGTGATTGCCGCCAGTAGTTGTAGACGAAGTGGGTTGAGACCGCGACAGCGACGATGGTAAACAGAGAAAAAACAGCGCGCTCCCAGCCGATGACGGGAAGCGAGGCCCAGACGATGAAGCCGTCGATGATGAAGATATAGAGCGCGACGGGAATCGGCGTCCTGCGGGCCAAAAACTGAGCGAGCATATCTGTGCCGCCGGTATTGGTCTGAAAAGCCAGCAGCAAGCCTGTTCCCACCCCGATCATAAGGCCGCCGACAACCGCTGACGTCGGCAGTGTCCAGAGATTCCAGGCGCGCATCGGGGCGAACAGATCGATGATACATGTCTCGATCAGCATTCCGTGAAAGCTGCGGTAAAACAGGTAGCGGTCATAGACGAAGACCAGCGCAAAAAGCGGGAGGCTGCAGATGATCATGAACAGCCCGGGCGGCCACTGGAAAAGGTATTTTGCCAGAAGGCCAATGCCGATCATTCCCCCATCCATCAATAGATGCGGGATGAGAAACAGATTAATCCCGACACCGATGAACATCCCTCCCGCCAGGACCGCCGCTGCTTTTTGAAGCCACATCATGCAAGTCTCTCCTCCCGGGGACAGGGTTACTCTGATTAACTGTATGTTCCCGCCTTTGGGAGTATGTGTTTCGTTGTCCAAAACTGCCGGATCGATTCGGATGGTTTTGACTCTTTGCTTTTGTTATTGGTATACTACTTTATAATCAGGCATACGAATGTTTCCTATGCCGGATTCGTACATTGGATAGTAACAGGAATCACGAGAATAACAAATGGAGGTGAATCTCCTCCTTTCTGTGTCGCGAAAGGGTGGAGACTTTCTTGGATAGTCCGATAGGTCCGATAGGGGAGATACTCCTGAATCTGCTGCTCGTTGTCTTTCTGGTATTGCTCAACGGATTTTTCGTGGCAGCAGAATTCTCGCTGGTGAAAGTACGCCAAACCCGACTGGCCCAACTGGTGAGTGACGGTAACAAAAGTGCGGTTTACGCACAGAAAGTGACAAAGCAGTTGGATGCCTACCTGTCCGCTTGCCAGCTCGGCATTACGCTGGCTTCGCTCGGTCTGGGCTGGGTTGGTGAGCCGGCCATTTCCCGATTCATCGAACCCGTAATGATGTCCTTTGGCTTGCCGCCTATGCTGGTTACCCCGGTCTCGCTGGCAATCGCCTTTGGCATCATCACCTTCATGCACATCGTATTTGGAGAATTGGCCCCCAAATCGCTGGCAATTCAAAGAGCGGAAGCCACCTCGCTGTGGACGGCTGCGCCGCTGATGTTTTTTTACAAGCTCAGCTATCCGCTGATCTGGATGCTGAACGGGACGGCCCTTTTTCTCATCCGCCGTCTGGGGATCGAGCCCGCGACCGAGACCGAACTGGCTCATACCGAAGAAGAGATTCGCCTACTGGTCAATCAGAGCCACAAGAGCGGTCACATCGATCAGACGGAGCTCGCGCTGGTGGATAACGTCTTCGAGTTTTCGGAGCGCCTCGCCAGGGAGATCATGATCCCCCGCATCGACATGGTATGTCTCTACGACGACAATACCTTTGAAGAAAATTTGGCCATTATGCGGGAATCCCGTCACTCGCGCTTTCCCGTGGCTCATGAGGACAAAGACCGGCTTATCGGGTTTGTCCACATCTCCGACTTCTACTTGTCAGCGCTGACAAAAGGGAAAGCCGATCTCAAAGACTTCCTCCGCCCGCTGCTCACCGTGCCGGAGTCGATGGAAATCAGCCATGTGCTGCGCCTGATGCAGAAGCGCCGCTCACAGATGGCTATCGTCATCGACGAGTACGGCGGCACAGCCGGACTGATCACGATGGAAGATATTCTCGAAGAGATCGTCGGAGACATTCAGGACGAATTCGACGAGCACGAGCGGCCAGACATCGAAAGCGCCAATAATGAACTGTCGGTTTCCGGGAAAACCCTGCTGACGGAATTGAGCGATTATATATCGGTAGTGATTCATTCAGATGAAGTCGATACCATTGCCGGCTGGCTGTACAGTCAGTTAAATGAAGAAGTCGCCGAAGGCAAGTCTGTCCAATACCAAAACTACTTGTTCACAATCTCTGAACTGGAGAACCACCGGATTACCCGGGTCGGCATCTCCTATCTGGGTGACGAAGAGCTGGCTGACAATGAAGACAACTACCTGCTCCACGCCCAGTCCTGAATCCAGATAAGCGAAAAAGCAGAGTGTCCCCTGCACAACACAGGGGGCACTTCTTCTTTCCCAGTCATGGCGGGTCGTCTGCAACAATCGGGCGCTCCTGCCTCACCCTCTACGATGCTGAGGTGTCACGATGAAATTCGCACAGCTAGACCAAGCCATCATCCGGTTAACCCCCGATACATACCAGCATATTGCCGCCTGGAGGTGGGCCGCCCGGCAGGACCGGGTGCGCTGTCCGCATTGCCTGGCTCCCCTTCGCCTGCATGCGGGGATCAGCTTTGACCCCTGTTTCGTCCACCCGGAGGGGAGCGCCTGCGAGTGGCAGGAGCTTCACATCCCTCCCGAAGAATGGCTGGGTGCCCAGGCAGATCCGCTGATTCGCCAGGCTTTTTTGTCTTCCGCCGAGACGGGGGCGGCGGCGGTGGAAACGGCAGCAGCGCTAGAAACCGCAGCAACGCTGGAAACGACAGCAGCGCCAGAAATGGCAGCAGCGATTGAGACGAAAGCAGCGATCGAGATGCCGGCATCCGCTCTGCCTGCTGCCGCCGAGGAAGATGAGAGTATCTCCCTCGGCTCCTTCCGCCTGCCGAAAAAACGGAGCATCCATACCGCTGAGGCGGGCGGCCGATCCGCTGCGGAGCCGCCCAAGCCGCCGCTCTTCCGCAAAAGGCTGAAGCCGAAAAAGGCTACCCCCCATCTCGCGGAGAAGCGCGATGAACCGCTCCACCCCCAGCAGCGGGAGGCCGTGCTTGCGACGGACGGACCTTTGTTGATCCTCGCTGGTGCCGGCAGCGGCAAGACCCGGGTCATGACAGCCCGCACCTCCCATCTGATCCGCGAGCACGGCCTCTCTCCGCGGCAGATCATGGTGGTTACCTTTACGACCAAGGCTGCCGAGGAAATTAAGCAGCGGCTCGCAAGGCAGCTGCCGGCCGGACAAGCCCGCGAGCTGGTGACGGGCACGTTTCACAGCATTTTTTACCGGATGTTGCTCTTTCATCAGCCCGACCGCTGGGACCAGCAGCGCCTCTTGAAAAAGGACTGGCAAAAATGGCGGCTCCTGCGGGAGTCCGGCGCGATGGCACAGTCCGATCTCGGCTCGCGAAAAGAGAGCGAGGTGCTGGACGCGCTGGCTGTCATCAGCCGCTGGAAAAACGAATACCTGCTGCCGGATGCCGCTGCCTTGCGCGAACCCGCTGATGACAGCGAACGTTTGGCCCAGCAGCTGTACCCGCTTTACGAGGAAGCCAAATCACGGGCCGGCTGGTTTGACTTTGACGACATGCTGATCGGCTGCTACGAGCTGTTGCGGCAGAATGAAGAGGTCCTGCGCCGCTATCAGGAGCGGATCACCCATGTGATGATCGACGAGTTTCAGGATATCAACCGCATCCAGTATGAGACCGTGAAGCTGCTCGCCGCCCCGCAGAACAATCTCTGCGTCATCGGCGACGACGACCAGTCCATCTACGGCTTTCGCGGCAGCGATCCGCAATACATACTCGGCTTTACCCAAGATTTCCCGGAGGCTCGAACCATTACCCTCGAGGTTAATTACCGCTCCCGCTCCTCCATCGTCGGACTCGGTTTTTCGCTGATCGGCCACAACCGTTCGCGCTGGCAAAAAGAGTGCCTCTCCTACCATGCCGAAGAGGGGGACACCTATCTGTTCGAACCGGACGACGAGGAAGAGCAGGCGGCCCGCATCGTCGATGAGATTCGGCATCGCCTCGGGGAGGGCACTCCGCCCGGCGAATGCGCCATTCTCTACCGCACCCACGAGTCTGCCCGGCCGATTCTGGAGCAGCTGAGCGAAGCGGGCATCCCCTTTCACTATTCGCAGGAGGAGGATTCCTTTTACCAGCGGCAGACGGTCCGCTGGGTGCTCTCCTACCTGCGCCTGGCGCTCGATCCCGACGATCACGCGTCGCTGAAGGAGATCCTGCCCACGCTCTATATTTCCCAGGAGATGTGGAATGCCGTCCGCAGTCAGGCGATCATAGAGGATGTCCCGATCCTGCACGTGCTTCCCAAGCTGCCGCAGTGGAAAGCGTTTCAGCGCAAACAGCTCCAGACGGCAGCGGATGTGCTCACGGCTGCCGCCTCCTGCCCCCCCGCGCAGGCACTCGAGCTGATCTACGAAGACTGCCGCCTGCGCGACTACCTGAAAAAGCGGGCAAAAGAGCGGGATGACAGCAGAGACAGCAGCGCGGACGAATTGCAGCAGCTGCTCTCAGCCGCCAAACGCCATGAGACGGTGGCCGGCTTTCTCCAGTACATCGATCAGATGGCCAGACAGGAAAAGGAGTGGCGCCATCAGCAGCCACTCCCGGGAGAAGGGGTACAGGTCCTCAGTATTCACCGGGCAAAAGGCCTGGAGTTTGATCACGTCTTTCTGCCCGATCTGGTGGAGGGCTCCCTCCCGCATGAGTACGCGCTGGATGCCCTGCGCAAAGGCAATCAAGCCGCGCTGGAGGAAGAGCGGCGCCTCTTATACGTCGCGATCACCAGAGCCAGACATTCCCTCTGTGTCGGCATCCCCCGCGAGCGCTTCGGACGACGGACCCGGCACTCCCGCTTCATCTCCGAAATGGGCAGATAGGCGATCCACGCCGCCGCCCATATAAATTAGCCATTCTTCCATATTGGTGATAATCGGAAACATGACAAAGGCTCCCTTCCGCATTTTTTCTAGCATGCGGCGTCAGGGAGCCTTTTATTCGCCAAAAGAAACTGCTCTCTTCTCTCTTATTTGCCCATGATGCTGTAGCCCGCATCGACGTGGATGATTTCTCCCGTAATGCCGCGGGACAGATGGCTCATCAGGAACAGCGCGGTGTCGCCCACCTCGGATTGATCGATCGTACGGCGGAGCGGCGCTCTCTCCTCGATTTCCTTCAGGACGCTGTTGAAATTGCGGATCCCTTTGGCCGCCAGTGTGCGGATCGGTCCGGCCGAGATCGCATTGACGCGGATATTTTCCTTGCCCAGATCGCTGGCCAGATAGCGAACGGATGCATCCAGCGCCGCTTTGGCTACGCCCATCACATTGTAGTTCGGCACGACGCGCTCGCCGCCGAGGTAGGTCATCGTCACGATGCTGGCGCCTTCGGTCATCAGCGGACGGGCTGCCCGTGCCACTGCCACCAGAGAGTAGGCGCTGATATCCTGCGCCAGTGCGTAGCCGTCGCGGGAGGTGTTGACGAACTCCCCTTCCAGCTCCTCGGTCTTCGCAAAGGCGATGCAGTGCGCGAGTCCATGGATGACTCCGACTTTTTCCTTGATTTCGGCAAACGCCGCTTCGACTTCCTCATCCTTGGTCACGTCACAGTTGATCAGGAGGGATTCGCGCTCCAGCTCTTCTGTCAATTTGGCTACGTTATCGCGGAGCCGCTCACCCTGATACGTGAAAATCAGATTGGCTCCCGCCTTGCTCAGCGACTGGGCGATCCCCCACGCGATGCTTCGATGGTTGGCCACACCCATGATGACGATATTTTTCCCTTCCAACAAGTTAACCATTATGTATCGGCCCCTTCACACGTATTTCCCTGCCATTATAACCGATCTTGTCCGCGGTTACGAGAACATTCACGGGGAAAACTTGCAAAAGGGCCGAGCCGTTTGCCCGCCTTTACTCTCCTTGCTGCATCGCTTCCGCCAGATCATCGACCGGGGCGGTCGCCGGCGTGTCTGCGAAAGCCCAGGCCTCCTCCACCGGATTGAGCGGTGTGCCCGTTGCCGGGAATTCCGCCCCCAATTCTGTCAGATACTCCTGCTTTTCATTCGCATTTGTCTGATCCATGTAAATCGCTCCTTTCCAACCCTGATGATCGCATCTTCATGCAAAAAGGATGTTATTAGGCTTGCTAGCGGAAAGTCCGTTTATGCATGAAGATGGGGACCATGGTGGAAGAGAGACAGGAACAGCAGATAGGCGGCCATGCCGGCCAGAAACCAGAGACCCAGCCCTTCCTTTCGCTCACGCAGCAAATAGGGGATCAAATGCGTCGCCGCGACGTAGAGAAATACGCCTGTCGTCAGCGCCATCAAGACCGGGAACCACTCCTTGCGCAAAAACGGCTCCGCCAGTTGAAAGCTGAAGGCGCCTGCTAGCGTGGCAAGCCCGAGACCCGTAGCTCCCCATAACGCTTTTACTCGCGAGCGCGTCACCGCGAGCAGCAGGGAAGCGACCACCACCCCATCCGGCACTTTGTGCAAAAGCATCGCCAGCAGCACGGACCAGCCCAGCTGCCGGTCCAGCCAGAAGCTGGCCACCAGCGAGAGGCCCTCGACATAAGCATGGAGCAGGAAGCCGGATAAGACGCCGATTACGCTGGCCGCTCCGGTCCCGCTCCCCGTATCCCCCGGATGACTGAGCCAATCCAGCAAAAACAGCAGCGAAAAGCCCACCAGGACAAACGGCATCACCCGTCCGCCGCCCTCCTGCAACGTATGGGGCAGCATCTCCGTCAGCGTAATGGCCAGAAGCAGGCCCGCTCCGACGCTGATCATCGCAAACAGCGATTTTTCCGACCACGCCCGTACACATAACAAAAGCCCGCCAATGCTGCTTGCCACTGCGGCCATCAGCAGGACGAGCGGTATGAATGGCTGCATCCGACCGCCTTCCCTCCTACCGGGTGTATTCCTTCCATTCTACGCGCCTGTCCCCGTCAATATGTGTATCGACAAAGTACGGAAGCCTGTCCGAAATTACCCGAAATAGCACTAGTTTTTAGAACCTTTGTCGAGAATCTCTTGCCGGGAAAAATTGGTGCTATAATGGGACAACCGGGAATATCTGACGGGGAAAAAAGGAGTGATTCGAATGGATGTACAAGTTTGGATGGCTTCCAAAGAAGTGGCAGATCGACTGGATGTTCATGTGCGAACACTGAGAAATTGGCTGGAGATGTTCGTTCCGGTTCAGGAGAGGCTGAAAAATCCGCAGGGTCACTACCTGATCAGCGAGACTGGGTTTTCCCTCTTGCGCGAGGTCAAGGAAAGAAAAGAGGAAGGCAAGCAGTCGCTGCGTGAAATCCAGCGTCAGCTGATCGAGGAGGGCCGCCTTCCCGCATCCATCTTGACCGAGAGCGAAGTCGCTGCCGCCGATGAACAAGCGCTGGCGGTTTCCGGGCAGGGTGCCGCCTCACCGCAAGAGATGCAGGTGGCCATCACGGAGGCGATCGTACAATTTCAACAAGAGCTGGCCCAGCTCTCCCATATGAGCCAGATGCAGTCGACGCTGCTGCAAAAGCTGGCCGATATCGAAGAAATGCAGGAGTCGCTGCGTCTGGAAATGCGCCGCGTCACGTTTGAGATGGATTTGATGCAGCAGCGCTTGACTAGGAGAAAAGAGCGCTTCGAGCGCCACCAGTCCCGCTGGTCGCTCAATCCGTTCCGCTGGTTTACGCGCTCAGGCCGCGATCTGACAGCAGGGCAATAGATGTCCTGCTTTTTTTTATGTTTCGAACAAACACGGGGTGTCTCATGAAGCGCGCCTCCACACCGTTTTTTCCTTTTGATAAAGAACTGTTCTGCCCATTAATTAGGCCAGTTTTGCGTTCCGCTTGCGCTGCAGGTACCCGAGCAGCAATACTGCCGCGACGATCGCGATCTTGGCCACTGCCTCGACATAGTCCCGGCCGGCCATCCAGGGGGCGATCGCTTTCTCTTCGAAAATCATTTTGGCTGCCGCCCAGGCGAGGACGCCCGAGCCTAAGTAAACCAGCCAGGGGAATCGCTCCATCGCCTTCAGGATTAACTGGCTTCCAAATACCATGATCGGAATGCTGATCAAAAGCCCCAGAATAATCAGCATCAAATCTCCGCCGGCCGCGCCTGCGATCGCCAGCACATTATCCAATCCCATCATGATATCGGCGATGACGATCGTCCTTACCGCCTGCACCAGATTGTCACTCGCGTGGATCTCGCCCTCGTTCTCATCCTCCAAAAGCAGCTTGTAGCTGATCCAGATGAGAATGAGGCCGCCGACCAGGTAGAGGTACGGGATTTGAAGCAGGTATACCGCCAGCGCTGTGGCGATGATCCGGACGATGATCGCGAGGCCCGTCGCCCAGAAAATGGCTTTCTTCCGATGGGCCGGCGTCAATTTTCGACATGCGATGGCGATGACCACCGCATTATCTCCGCTCAGAACAATATTGATCGTGATGATTAGCAACAACGCTGAAAAAAACTCCGGATCAAACAATTCCTGCGCCCCCTGTCAGTTCCTAGTGTTCCTCGTTCATCCATGAAAAAAACAATCATTATCCTATGCCTGTCCGGGGTTGTTGTCAACCTGTTATTTCAGTATGATGGTAGCAGGGAGGGTTGTCGAAATGTCGAAACAATTCGTTATCGAAGCGATCATGTTGGCCATCTACGGGGAATTGATGGCACCTTCGCAACCTGTCGAATATTTTATCCCTTCATCGACGATCTATGAATTGGATGAATTTTACCATAGCCCCGAACCGATTATGCCCGACCCGGATGACGATATGCATGTCCGCAAGGTGATGCGCGAAATGAGCCAGTTTTTTGCCGATCCTTTTAATCGCAAACGCCTGGAAAAAGGATTGATCGCCCCCTGGTCCTGCATTCCGTTTACCTTTCCCGGCGGCGTCACCATCCAGGTGGTCAAGGTAGAGGATACGGCCTTTTGGGGAGAGCTGTTCGACCCGGTAGAAACACAGATTTTACTGACCGGTATGCATTTTGACATCCCCGTGATCACCGATCAGCCAGACTACCAGGATCGGATTTTGGAGTATGTCGTGCCTGTCCAGTTCTATGATATCGATGACTTTGAGTTTGCATTGGAACAAGGCATCTCCTTAAAAGAGCTGCGTGAACCATAAAGCGGAAAAGCGACTCAGATGCCAAGGGAAAAGAAGCAGCACAGACCGGCGGGGAACTCCTCACCGGTCTGTGGCTTTTTATCGGCAGAAAATTGGCTCTTTTATTTCGATTTGTTTGAGCGTATAGTAGGGTCAACAGTAAGATAAAAAAAGAGGCGACATCATGGGACGCAAAGCGATTTATACGCGCGTATACAACCAATTGCGATACGAAATATTAAGCGGCGAAATAGCAATTGGCTCCCCTTTGCCCCCGGAGAGAAAACTGGCCGAGCAGTTGGGCGTGAGCCGCAATACCATCGTCCGTGCCTATTCCGAGCTGGAAGCGGAGGGCTTTATCGTCAGCAGGATGGGCAGCGGCCGCTACGTCGAAGCCTTGCATCCCGCTCCTTCGCATGCCCAGACGCATTGGGGAAAGCAGGCTTCGGGCAAGCTGGCCGCGGCTCCCTCCCATATGGCCGAACTTCTTTCCGTTACGGATACCTATCCAAACACGATCAACTTTGCGCATGGGGACGGCGGCAAGCACACGCTGGAATCCTCCTGCTTTTCCGATTACGTCAAAAGTACGGCGGAGCAGCTTCACTCCTACTACTTTACTTCGGTACAGGGGCTGCCTGAGCTGAGAGAGCGGCTGGTCGCCTGGATGGACATGGAGCCCATCTCCTCGCCCGAACAGGTAGTGATAACCAGCGGCTCCCAAGAGGGACTCTATCTGATCACCTCGCTCTTGGCCCGGCCCGGCGATCTGGTCGTGACGGAGATGCCCACCTATTTTGGGTCGCTCCAGCTGTTTCAATCGCTCGGTGTCCAGATCATTCCCGTTCCGATGGATGCAAACGGCATGCGCATCGATGTGTTGGAGGGGATCCTCGCACGCTATCGGCCGCGCTTTCTCTACACGGTCCCGACGTACCATAATCCGACCGGCTGGACGATGTCGCTGGACAGGCGCAAAAAACTGCTCGCCCTCAGTGAGCGCTATCAGCTGCCGATCGTCGAAGACGACGCGTACCGCCACCTCCATCTGGACGCGGAGCCGCCCCCTTCGCTGAAATCGATGGACCGGACGGGGAATGTGATTTACCTGAACACCTTTTCCAAGCTGCTCTTTCCCGGCCTGCGGGTCGGCTGGGTAGCGGCCAATCGCTCCTTTGCCCGGCTCCTGACGAGGATGAAGGAGCTGTCCATTACGACCAATACACTGGGCCAGCTCGCTCTCGCCGCTTATCTGCGGGATGATGCGCTGCGGCCTCATCTGCAGGAGGTACGCAAGCAATATGCCGAGCAAGCCGCCATCATGGCCGGTCATCTGGATCGATTCCGCCCGCTGGGAATCCGCTACGAACGTCCTGCCGGCGGCTTTTACTTCTGGGTCTCCCTCCCAGAGGAGATCAATCCGCGCCAGTTGATGACTGAATGTCTGCAGCAAGGCGTCTCCTTTACCTGCGGGGATATGTTCCTTTTGCGTGAGGCCGAGCAGCCCTATATCCGCCTGTGCTTTACGCATGAGCGCACCGACCAGATCGACCGCGGGATGAAGATCATCGACCATGTTTTGCAATCGCGAAAGGAGCTACTTTCATGAAAAACGAAACACCCCACTCTTCCTGGAAGCAAGGGCTGCTGGACGCGCTTCCTCTGATCGCCAGCTACGTGCTGTTTGGCGCCATTTTCGGCATGATGGCTGGGCAGGCGGGGCTCTCTTCCTGGGAAAGCGTCGCCATGTCCCTGCTGGTCTACTCCGGTGCGGCACAGTTTGCCGCCAGCTCCATGATCGCCGAGCAAGCGGGCATCTGGGCCATCATATTGACTACCTGCCTGTTGAATCTGCGCCATTTCCTGATGGCCTTGTCGATATCGCCGCATTATCAGCAGTTTTCCCGTTCTCAGGTGAATGCGCTGGCCTTCTTTTTGACAGACGAACAATACGCTGTCACCTTGAACCGTTTTCGCCATCATCAAAGTGATCTTCCCTATATCGTGAGCGTCAGCGTGAGCCTGTACGCAGGCTGGTGCGCCGGGACCTGGATCGGAACCGCCGCAGGGAGCTGGATTCCCGATCCCGCGGCGCTCGGACTGGGCTTCAGCTTTACGGCCATGTTTCTGGCGCTCGCCTATTATCAGTTGTCTTCCCTCATCCGTATTTTGACCTTTTTGCTCTGCGGGGCCCTCGCTGTGGGATTGTCATTTGTCGTCCCCACCGGCCTGCCCGTCCTGATCGCCGGCTGCCTGGCTTTTGCCATCGGTTACGCGCTGCCCGCCAAGGACGCGGAGGAAGAGCAGGGAGAGAAAGAAGACACCAGAGGAGTTGAATCGGCATGACCATCCCTACGCTGCTGCTATTCGCGATCATGGCGGCGCTCACCTATTTTTCGCGGCGGGCCTTTCTCCGTCTGCCCAGCAAGCATTTTTCGCCCCGCCTGCGAAACGGGCTCAGTTTTATTCCCTTGGGAATATTTGCGTCGCTGGTCTTCCCTTCTCTTTTCGTCCAGTCCGGCACCTTTGTCATTCAGCCGCTGTTTCTGGCAGCCAGCTTGATCTGCCTCCTCGTGATGGCCCTCAGCAAAAATATTTTCCTCAGCTTCGGCGTGAGTCTGGGGGTCGTGGTCGCGTCATCTCTGGGCCTTTTTCCCTGGTAGTCCTGTCGATATGGGACGGAAGCTTTTCTGCCGCTCCACTTTTGAGAAAATTTCCCTCCCTCTCTGGTTTGGCCGTGGTACAATAAGGGAATAGATTGCAAAAGGATCTTGGGAGGGACCACGTAATGGAAACGGTGAAACAACGCGGAGATACGGATTGGAATTCAGAAGAAAATACAGTCCATTCGATTCTCTTTCAAATGGGTAATGAGTATTACGGCTTGCCGATCTCGTTGGTGAAGGAAATTATCAAACCTTTGCCGGTCACCCGTTTTCCCAAATCTCCCCCATATGTCGAAGGCGTCATCGATTTGCGCGGGCGCATCCTGCCGATTATCAACCTCAGAATCATGTTCGGCCTGGAGCCGCTGCCGCTTACGGAGGAAAGCCGTTTTGTCGACCTGCAAATGGAAGGGCTGAATATTGGGATCGTCGTCGAGGCTGTCTCCGAGGTCATGCATATCCCATCCTCGCTGATCGAGCCCGCTCCGCCGATTGTAGCCGGTGTCGATGGCAAATTCCTCAGCGGGATTGCCCGGATGCAGGACAAGCTCGTAATGCTGCTGGACGTAGACGAGATTTTCTCCCAATGGAAGAAATAACAGACAACCCCAAAACAAAAAAACAGGCGGATCCTTCTGCCTGTTTTTCTTTTGGCTGCGTGCACGCTCGTTCTTTTTCCCGGTCGACTTCCCGGCAGCTGCCCATCGCCGACTGTACTGTTCGCGCTGCATTCCCCTTATTTCTGACCGCCGCTCGCCAGATAGGTGTAATTGACCCACATCATTTCCTCGATGCCCAGTATTTCCTTGAACAGATCGACGGAATCGTAGAGGAGAGATGCGCCTGTCTCCTCGTCGACATCCGTCAACAGCTGCAAATCAAACAGCGAACGGAGCTGCTGCACCTGCTTGTGGCCGACGATCCGCGCGAAGCAAGGCGGACAGACGCGGCTGATGCCTTTGCTCACCTCCCGCCTGTACTCCTCTGAGCGTATGACTCTGTTCAGAATCTCTTCATAGGTATTCCGAACATCCTCGCTTTCCATAATGGCTTGGTGCAGATCCACTTCAGGGTACCGGCGACAAAACTCGCTCTCGGCCATGTCCGCGTCCAGCGAGTAGCTGATCGTCGCCGAAGAGACCTCGTAGCCAGCATCAAAGAGCCGGTATCCCCAGCCGTCGTCCTCCGCGTCATGAAACCAGAGCAGCGGAACACATTGGCGGGATAAGTGCAGGATAAACTGCAAGGTTTGGGCTGTCTCCAGCCACTCATCACGCAAAAAAAAGGCATTCCAGTCCCGGTTGATGTTCCGGTGAAAATACGGCTGCCGCGATTTTGGCAGAGCGATCAATACCTTCGGTTCGTATTTTCGCGGATACAACATCCCGGTTGTGAACTCACCCATCCGATTCCCACCGCCCTCCGGCAGGCTCTCCCTGGTATCACACGGTGTGAGCCATGGTTCTCTCTACCAGTTTATTCACCGGATGGCGATTACTTGCCGTGATCTTTCGCAAATCGGCTCGTGTGGATGACCGTATGCACAGCCCCTTCCGGCTTCAGCTCCGACCGATACAGATGAAAGCTGTTCACCCTCCAGCTGGGCGGCTCTGCCCGCAAAAAGCGTTCGTTCCAATCGGCCGCAGGCACGCCGCCAGGCCCCGTCTTCGGCCCCCGCGCCAGGGTGATATGTGGGCTGTATTTCTTTTTGTCATAGGAAAGCCCATGATGGAGGTCAAAGCGTTTGCCGAGCAGCAGATGAAGCTGCTTCAGCGGGTCGATCTCCCCGCGCAGGCCCAGCCAGAGCACGCGCGGACGCTCCGGGTGGGGGAATGCGCCGAATCCGCCGATTTGCAGAGAAAACGGCGCGATGATTTCGCTTACGATATCCATGTCCGTACACAGGGCGGGGACCAGCTCTTCATGGACCTCCCCCAGAAAATGAAGGGTGAGATGCAAATTATGCAGCGATTGCCAGCGTTCCGCGCGAATTTCCCCGCGCACTTTCTTTTGCACGTCGGCGATGTAATCGGCCGCTTCCTCTGGTATGTCCAGAGCCACAAAAAGACGCATCCGCTTCAAGTCCCTCCCTCATTCCAGTTTTCGACCAAAAAAAGGCTCGCCCGTCAGGACGGGGAGCCCTCTAGGCGGCCAGCATCTTTCCGGTTATGATACCCAGAACGCCGCGCACGTATTCATTCATTCTGCTCGCTCCTGGCTTCGTCTGGAAGGTGATCGTCAGCTCCAGATGGTCCGTAAGTCCTGCAGGCTGGTCACTCCAGCATAATTCCCCTTCGCCGTAGAGGATCTCTTCGATGCGCAGCTTTTTGAAGTCGATATCGCTCTGCGGTTCACAGGTCAGGGAGAATTTCATCGTGACCAAAACCGATTCACACCGCATCTTCTCCTGGTCGAGGTTCAGCTTTCCTTTGACCGCGATGACCCCTGCGTCGGCCCAGAGCGCGTACTCCAGCGTCGCCTGGAAATGCGGGTGAACATGCAGGTCCAATGCGGGAAAACGGTTGTCTACTGTAAGTGAATAGGTCTCTGCCAGCTTGTCTATCTCTCCCTGAAAAAGACGGGCACAGTCGGAGATGGCCTCAACAATCTCTGGATGCACGGAATTCATCCTCCTCACCCTTCCATGGTAAATCTCTCTCTACCTCTTCGCACTGCTGCTTCCCCTTTCCTTTGTTGAAAGGTGACTACTTTTCTCCTTTTTCGGCGAGAGCAGCTGTACAGAAGTTAACGAGGACTATCATACGGATTCACCGTCTCCGGAAAACGCGGCCCGTATAGCCGGCCGTACAGCCCCGCGAGACGCTGTCCGCTCTCTTCATCCAGCTCAATATGGTAGAGCGTGCCTCCCTCCAGGCGAGTCAGCGGATAGGCTCCATGAAGGAGCGGCTCCGCTGATTCGGTGGAGAGGAATTCCGGCAAGGTGAAAAGAAAGCGGGAAAACGGGTTGGCCTCTTCTTCCGCCATGTGCACAACCTCAAACAGATCGAACATGGCAGGTGTCACGATCAGTCGGAGCAGCCCGTCCTTTTCCGCCGCCCATATCGTAAAGGACGTCTCTCTCACCTCGCTGCGGGCATGGCGGCGCATCACCCACACGGCCTGGTGAATGGTGCTCATCAGGAGATGCTGCGCCTCCTCCTCTCCGTGTTTTTCCTTCAGTCTGTCGAAGTCGACCAGATAGGCCGTCCCCGCTTCCCCGAGCGTGCGGTCTGAGAGAAAGGAGAGCGGGACGCTCTGTGCTTCGGCGACCTCCTGCACCTCGGCCTCCTCGGGGAGAGCGTCCGCCCGATCGTAATAGAGGGCCTCGATCATGCCGTGCCCCTGTCTCTTCTCTTCGGCGCTAAAGCTGATCCCTTCGGTGTAGATATGGGTCAGCTGCCCCTCTTCGTAGGCCAGGTAGTGGAGCAGGACCTCCTCCTGCTCCAGCATGCGCAAGGCCATGTAGCGCTCCTCTGCACGCTTGATGTCAAAGGAGAGCGGAAAGCCCAGCGGATGGAGCGGATCGGAAAGCGTCCAGATCACCGCCAGGAATTTGCTGCGGTACGTCTTGCATTCCACGGAAACAGCGTCACGGGTGGCGTCCGTAAAGGCATCGATGCTCTCAAAAACGAGAAACAATTCGACGTCGCCCGCTGCCCCTAGCCGGGCAAAATAGGGCAGTCCCTCTGTCTCAGCCAATTGATACAGGTCCCGGTACCGATCCGGGTCCAGCACCTCTCCCTGGGTTTGGGATGTCGGCGATGCCCGGTCAGGATCGGGAGCCAGTTGTGGCCAAAAATCGTCTTCATTCTTCATTTTGCCTATCTCCGTTCGGTTTGCCGCCCGTCTGACTGTTCGATTGACCGTTCCATTGTTTGACTAGCGGCCATTCCAGCATTTTTTCCAGCAGAACACGGTCTGTCGCGTCGATATGTACCGGAGTGACCGAGATGTACCCCCGCTGCACCAAGTAGTAGTCTTCCTCCGGTGCCGGGTTGCTCCGGTCCGGATATTCCCGGGTGAGCCAGTATCCCCCCGCTTCCAGATTGTACTTGTCTTCATAATGGTTCATCGCCAGTGCAGCAGGCACCACGCCGCGTATTTTCTCCTTTGGCAGATGCGGGATATTGATGTTCCAGAAAACCTCCGGCACCAGCTTCTCTCCCCGCGCCTGATCGCAAAACATCTGGAGCAGCGGCCGGATGATCTCGACGACGTCCCCGTAGTTCTCCTGATCGAACCAGTTGTCATAGGAGAGAGCCACGCCCGGAATGCCGAGAATGACCGCCTCTCTGGCCCCGCTGCAGGTACCGGAGTAGTAGATGTCTCTGCCGAGGTTCGTCCCTACATTAATCCCGGAAAAGACAATATCCGGCTTTGTTTCTTCGTCAAACAGCAAGTGGTAGGCTCCTTTGACGCAGTCGGCCGGATTTCCTTCCACGGCCCAGGCCTTTACCGGCAAATCGTAAAACGGGTGGGGCGATGGAGCGAGCGCACTGCGAAACGTGACGCCGTGTCCGACGCCGCTCTTTTCACTGGCGGGTGCCACGACATAGATCTCCACCTCGGGCAAACCGAGCAACGCTTCCGCCAATTTGCGAATGCCGAGCGCCTCAATTCCGTCATCATTGGTAATCAAAATACGCAACATGGTATATCCTCCCTCTACGTGACGCTGCTATCCCCATCTGTCAGGCGAGCCGCATCCGGAATTTTGGCAAGGTCTTCCCTTATTGTATCAAAAATCAGGGCGGGAGGGCTGCATCCGCGAAGGATAACAGAAAAACCCGCTGATCGCCAAACTTTCTGAAATGAAAAAAGCGTGCCCCAACTGAATGTCAGTTTGCACGCTTGCTGTTATTCTTCATCGATAATCAGCTTCCAGCGATCCCGCCAGGCGATGCCTTCTAAAATCCATTCTTCCACTTGATGCAGCTTGTCTTCGGATATGCCCAGCAAACCGGAAATCCGGCGAATCTCCTTCGTTTCCGCTGAAGACAGCTTCTGGTCGATCAGCGCGATCTTGAACAATTGACGGAGCAAGGTCAACTTCTCCGCATGGGAGAGATCGACCATGTCCGCGATGATCGTCTCCGGCTGCTTGGGGTAGTCCATGTCGTCCATCAGGATCTGCCGCTCCCGCAAGGTAAAATGCTCGGAGTTGACCAGCTCGTGAATGCGGTCCACTTCTTTCATCCCGATATAGCCATCCGCATGACCGACGCAAATCATCAGTCGTATGGAGGCAAACAGGATATGTTTATCTTTTTCCGTTTTGGTTAACAATTCTATATCCTCCCTCGAAAACCCAAGGCGCAATTCTTGCGGTTCATCCATTTTTCTAATTATACGATGAAACACGAAAGCGGTTTCATACAAAAATGTGACAAATTTCTACGCACGCCCGATTCCACACCTGAAACGTATGGAAAAAGCCTCCCCGATATGTCGGGAAGGCTTCGGCCAGTTGAATGGCCTGCGGACGCCGCGTCGTCTGAGACATAGGCGGCGTGCCGCTTGCCAGGCCATGTGGTTTCCTACGTCAGCAAATACCTGTCCTCGCTGAAGGACTCTCCCCCGCGGGCCTGTTCGAAGGCTCGCAGGAGATCTTGCGGTTTCATCGTCTTTTTCTTCTCCTCGGGGATATCCAGGATGATGCCGCCGTCATGCAGCATCAGCAAGCGATTCCCCATGTTGAGCGCTTGTTCCATATTGTGCGTGACCATGATCGTGGTCAAGCGGTACTGCTCGACGACCTTCCGGGTCAGATCGACGATCAACTGAGCCCGCTTCGGGTCGAGGGCAGCCGTATGCTCGTCAAGCAAGAGGATTTTCGGTTCGGTAAAGGTAGCCATGAGCAGGCTGAGCGCCTGGCGCTGCCCTCCCGAGAGGAAACCGACCTTCGTCTTCAGCCGGTTTTCCAGCCCCTGATCCAGCTGTTTGAGCTGCTCGCGGAACAACTCCCGCTTCCGGTTGTTCACCCCGAAAGAGAGGGTCCGCGGCTTGCCGCGCGAGTAGGCGATCGCCAGATTCTCTTCGATCGTCATATTGGGGGCCGTGCCCGCCATCGGGTCTTGGAAGACGCGTCCGACGAATGTAGCGCGCTTGTGCTCACCCAGTTTCGTCACATCTTTTCCATCGATCATCACAGTGCCCGTGTCGGGGATCAAGCCGCCGGAAATCACGTTCATCAGCGTCGACTTTCCTGCGCCATTGCTGCCGATGACTGTGATAAATTCACCGGGTGCGACGTTTAGATTAATTTCCCGCAAGGCAATTTTCTCGTTGACGGTCCCTTGGTTGAAAACCTTGCGCACGCCTTCAATCTTAAGCATCGCCATTCCCTCCTTTGGCTGCCCAAAGCGACTGCTTTTTCCAGAAGCCTTTGGCGATCGTCGGCAGCGTCAGTGCCACGATGACGATCAGTGCCGTGATCAGCTTCATGTCGGACGGATTCAGACCCGCCTGCAGGGCAAGCGCGATCACCAGGCGGTAGACGACGGAGCCGAGGATTACGGCCAGGGTAGCGCGGAAGATGGATGAGCTGCCAAACAGTACTTCCCCGACAATGACGGAGGCCAGACCGATCACAATCATCCCGATCCCCATACCGACGTCGGCAAAGCCCTGGTATTGGGCCACCCACGCCCCGGACAAGGCGACCATCGCATTGGACAGAGACAGCGCGATGATGGTAGTCGTATCCGTATTGGCGCCAAAGCTGCGGATCATCTTGGAATTGTCTCCCGTCGCTCTGATGTCCAACCCCAGATCCGTTTGCAAGAACCAGTCAATGATCGTCTTCAGCAGGTAAATCCCGACGATAAAGACGATGGCGATGCCTGTCAGCAGCACAAAACCGCCGACGGCCAGGTTGGGAATGCCCAGATCCTTGACAAAGGTATACAGGGTGTCTTCACGCAAAAGCGGCAGGTTCGCTTTTCCCATGATGCGAAGATTGATGGAATACAGAGCGATCATGGTCAAAATACCGGCCAAGAGGCCGTTGATTTTCCCTTTTGTATGCAAGATTCCCGTAAACGCCCCCGCAACGGCTCCGACCAAAAAGGCCAGCAGGGTGGCGAGAAATGGGTTCATGCCATCGATGATCAATTTGGCTGCCAATGCGCCGCCAAGTGCAAAGCTGCCATCCACGGTCAGGTCAGGGAAGTTCAAGATGCGAAAGGTCAAGTAAACGCCCAGGGCCATGATGGCAAAGAGTAGGCCCTGTTCGATTGCTCCGTGTAATGCCAGGTTCATAGTATCCTCCTGTTACTGCAATTATTGCTCAAACACTTCGCCGGCGCGGTCGAGCATGGCTTGCGGAATCGTCACGCCCATTTTCTCGGCTGCCTTTTTATTGATGACCAGCTTCATGTCAGCTTGTGTCTCAACAGGCATATCGGCAGGTTTTGCTTCACCCTTGAGAATTTTCGCCGCCATGTCGGCCGTTTGTTCGCCCAGCTTGGTGTAGTCGATGCCGTAAGTAGCGATGGCGCCGCTCTTTACAGAGTTCTCTTCACCGGCGATGACAGGAATCTTCTGCGATTCAGCCACACCCAGAACGGCGGAAATGGAAGAAACGACCAGGTTGTCTGTCGGGACATAGAAGGCGTCAACCTTGCCAACCATCGACTCAGCTGCCTGCTTCACTTCGGTCGGGCTGGTTACCGCTGCTTCGTGGATCGCAAGGCCCAGTTTATCCGAAACGGCTTTGGCCGCATCCACCTGCACCTTGGAGTTCACTTCGCCGGAGCTGTAGATGATGCCTACGGTTTTGGCTTCCGGCTTCAGTTCCTTCACCAGCTTCAATTGCTCTTCTACAGGGTTCATGTCAGAAGTACCGGTTACGTTTCCTTCCGGCTTCTCCATGGACTTGACCAATCCTGCTTCGACCGGATCGGTTACTGCCGTAAAGAGGATCGGGATATCGGAGGTGGTTTGCGCTGCCGCTTGAGCGGTTGGCGTCGCGATGGCCAGAATCATATCCACTTTGTCCGAATTGAATTTTTGCGCGATTTGAATGGCTGTATCCATGTTGCCTTGTGCCGATTGTTTATCATAAACGACTTGTTTGCCTTCTTCAAATCCATTTTTCGCCAATTGGGAGATAAAGCCGTCACGCGCAGCATCGAGTGCCGGATGCTCCACGATTTGCACAACCCCGATTTTCAACTGCTTGGTTTCCTGTGCAGGTGCCGGAGTTTCAGCAGCCGGTGCTGGCTGGGCAGAATTGTTTGCCGGGGCACTTTGCTGCCCACATGCTGCAACGGACAAAAGCAGCAAAGGACACAGAATTTTCTGCACTAGGTGCATAGATTTTCGTTTTTTCATAATGAATCTTGGCCCCCTATAGTTTATAAATTTTTTTAATTTTATCACGATTAAAACAGTAAGGAAAGCAGTATTCTGCACGTTGCAAACGAAATCGGCGATTCTTTTCCCAAAAACCAAGATTCTTTTGGAAAAAAGGAAAAAGAGAGCATTTCGCTCTCTCTTTTTTTATTGGAACGTTTCTTTTGCTTGAGATTTGAGCGCTTCCGGAATCGCAAGGCCAAAAGTGGCCGCTGCCTTTTCGTTGATGTACAAATCAGCTTGCTTGGAGACCTCGACAGGCGTATCGGCTACAGTCTGTCCCTTCAGGATGCGGCTGGCCATTTCGCCAGTCTGTTTCCCCATCTGGTAGTAGTCGATTCCATAGGTCGCTACGGCTCCGCGCTTCACTGTGTCCGTGTCAGATGCAAAGACGGGAATTTTGCTCTGCTCCGCTACGCCCAAAACCGCTTCAAAAGAGGAGACAACGGTATTGTCGATCGGGATGAACAGCGCATCCGCCTTGCCTACCAAGCCCTGAGCGGCAATCTGCACTTCGGAGAGCTGGGAGATGCCCGCTTTGACGATTTCCACGCCGGCTTTCTTTCCTGCTTCCTCCAGGTCTTTCACCTGAACCTCGGAGTTGACCTCCGAAGTGGTGTAGATCACGCCCAGCTTTTTCAGCTCCGGCATGAAGGATTTGACCAGCTCCAGCTGCTGCTCCATGGACACTTTGTCGGAGGTGCCCGTCACATTTTTATCTGGCTTATCGAGTGCGCTGACCAGTTGCGCAGACAGCGGATCGGTCACCGCGCTGAACACGACAGGCTGGTCGGAAATCGATTTGGCTGCCGCTTGTGCGGACGGCGTCGCGATGGCGATGACGAGATCTTTCGCATCAGATGCGTATTTTTGCGCGATGGAAACGGTATTATTCATGTCACCGTGGGCGTTTTGATAATCCAGCTCCACGTTTTTGCCCTCTTCAAATCCGGATTCCTTCAGGCCGTCGATAATCCCCTGACGGATCGCATCCAGTGCCGGGTGCTCCACGAATTGGGTCAGCCCGAGCTTCACTGTTTTCGCTTCAGCCGCAGCGGGCACAGTGCCTGCGCCTGCGTCTGCCTTCGGTTGCTCCGGTTGGCTGCCGCAGCCCGTCAATCCGGCTGCCAGAGCTGCCGTAAGTAAAAAAGTAACTGCTATTCTCATCTCAACTTCCTCCTCTAGTCTCAGCTACGCTAAACTTGAGTCCCATTATAACATATTTCCTGTGGTTGAAAAGAGGTTCTTTTTCGCCGTTACACAGGCTCCATCTGCTTGTCTTTCTCCTCTTCCCTCGCGCTTTTTCTCACCAGCACCCGCGTAATCCGGTAGTGGTTCACCTCATTTACGACGAACTCGTACCCGCCCTCTCTCACGATGTCCCCCACTCGCGGCGTATGGTCGATCCTCGTGTAGATCCATCCGGCCAGGGTGTCCACTTCGGCGTCTTCCAGGTCGATGTCCAGATAATCGTTCACTTCCTCCAGCAGCACGCGCCCGTCAAAGAAGATGAGGTCGTCCTTCTTCTCCACTTCCGGCCGTTCGTCATCGAATTCGTCCTGTATGTCGCCGACGATTTCTTCCATAATATCTTCCAGCGTCACGAGGCCCGCTGTCCCCCCGTACTCGTCGATGATGATCGCCAGCTGTACGCGCTGCTTTTGCAGCATGGTGAGCAGACGGCTGATGGAGATCGTCTCCGGCACCGTCAGGATCGGCCGCATGATCGCTTCCAGACTGTCGCTTTCCCCCTCCAAGAGGCTGGTCAGCAAATCCTTGATGTGCAAGCTGCCGACGACGTGGTCCTTGTCCCCGTCCACGACCGGAAAGCGGGTATAGCGGCCATGCTGCACCAGCTTGATATTTTCCGCAAAGGAGTCCCGCAGATTGAGCACCACCATGTCAGTCCGCGGCACCATGATTTCTCTCGCCATCGTCTCTGAGAAATCGAAGATATTGTCCACGAGCATCAGCTCGGTTTGATCGATCAGGCCGCTCTTGTGGCTTTCATTGACCAGGATGCGGATCTCCTCTTCGGTATGCGCCTCCTGATGCGGCTCGACGTGAATGCCCGCCATGCTCAGCATTTTAGAGGCCGACCAGTTGAGAAAATTGATAAACGGATACATCACCTTGTAAAAAAGTTGAATCGGACGGGAAACATGCATGGCGACCCACTCTGTTTTTTGAATCGCCAGCGATTTGGGAGCCAGCTCGCCCAGGACGATATGCAGGAAGGTAATAATGGAAAAGGCAATGATAAAGGAAATGCTGCCGACCAGCGGTTCATTCAGTCCGAAGTATCGAAAGACAGGATGGAGCAGATGGGCGATCGCCGGTTCGCCCAGCCAGCCCAGACCAAGCGAAGCCAGGGTGATTCCGAGTTGACAGGCGGAGAGATAGGCATCCAGATTGTCCAGCACCTTCTCCACATTGCCTGCCCGTCTGTTGCCCTCTGACACCAATTGGGTGATGCGCGATTCCCGCACCTTGACAACGGCAAATTCGGTGGCGACGAAAAAGCCGTTGAGAAGGACGAGTACTGCGATCAGGAACAGGTTTAATACACTGCCCCACAAGTCCATGCCATCGCTCCCCCCTCGTCAGGTTTCTCCGGGTTAGTGTAACCCAGACCGCCCCAAAAGTTGCCCCTCGCCTAGAATGAGCGCACAGTGGTTCCATTTTCCACCGGGAATCGCCGTTTTTCTTTCTTTCTCTGGATGTGTTAACATACTTGTAGGAACGAACATACAATCGGTGAGGTGAAGTTGTTTGTCGTACCGTCCCGATTTGCCGATGATCGTGCAAAGCGATCGGACGATCCTGCTGGAGGCCCAGCATCCGCAATTTGAAGAGGCCCGGCAGGCTATCGCTGCTTTTGCGGAATTGATCAAAAGTCCCGAGTACATTCACACCTACCGGATCACGCCCCTCTCCCTGTGGAATGCAGCGGCTTCCGGAATGAAGCCGGAGCAGGTAACCGGGTTGCTCGGGGCGTATAGTAAATACGGAGTCCCGCCGACGATCGTGCGCGACATCCACGAGACGATCGGACGCTATGGCCTGCTTCGCCTGATCCAATCGGAAGGACAGCTTCGGCTGGTGAGCAGCGACCCTCTCCTGCTCCGGGAGTTGACAAGCTACAAGAGCGTCTCCGCCCTGCTGGATGCAGGTGAAGATTCGCTAGCACCCGGCACAGAGACTGCGGCCGTCCCCGTCAAGGCTTACGCCCGCGGTCTGATCAAGCAGGAATTGATCCGCCTGGGTTACCCTGTGCAGGATCTGGCGGGCTATCACGAAGGCGAGGACTGCCCTGTCTCCCTGCGGGCAACCACGTCTTCCGGCCGCCCTCTTCAGCTGCGCGCCTATCAGCAGGAGGCCATCGATGCCTTTTACGCAGCAGGAACGGTCATGGGCGGAAGCGGCGTGCTGGTGCTTCCCTGCGGAGCGGGCAAGACCGTGATCGGGCTGGGCGTCCTGTGTCAGCTGCAAAAGGCCACGCTGATCCTGACGACCAACACGACGTCCGTCCGGCAGTGGATTGCCGAGTTGCGGGACAAGACGGATCTCGATCCGTCATGCATCGGGGAGTACAGCGGCGAGCGAAAAGAAGTCAGACCGGTCACCGTGGCCACTTACCAGATCCTCACTTACCATCCCGACGCCGATAGCGAGTTCCCGCATATGGCTCTGTTTTCCGAGCGGGACTGGGGACTGATCATCTACGACGAGGTTCACCTGTTGCCCGCCCCCGTCTTTCGCGTGACGTCGGGAATCCAGGCGACGCGCCGCCTGGGACTGACTGCTACCCTCGTTAGGGAAGACGGACGGCAGGAAGATGTGTTTACCCTGATCGGCCCCAAGCGGTACGAAATGCCGTGGAAGGTCCTCGAGGAGCAGGGCTGGATCGCCGAAGCCACCTGCAAGGAAATCCGCCTGCCCTTTGAAGGCAAATGGCGGGAAGCATACGCCCTCGCCGGCGCCAGGCAAAAATACCGGATCGCCGCCGAAAATCCGCGCAAGCTGGCTGTGGTCCAGAAGCTGCTGGAGCGGCATGAGCACGACCAGGTCCTGATCATCGGACAGTACGTGGAGCAGCTGGAGCATATGGCGAAGCTCCTGGACATTCCCGTCATCACCGGAAAAGTGCCGGAAAGAGAGCGGGAGCTGTTGTACCAGCGCTTCAAGGCGGGCGAAATCAACCGCCTCATCGTCTCCAAGGTGGCCAATTTTGCGGTAGACCTGCCGGATGCCAATGTCGCGATTCAAATTTCGGGCACATTTGGCTCTCGCCAGGAGGAGGCACAGCGGCTGGGCCGCATTTTGCGCCCAAAGCAAAAGGAAAACGCCGCCCACTTTTACACACTGGTCACCCGGGATACGCGGGAACAGGATTTTGCTATGAATCGGCAGCTGTTTCTGATAGAACAAGGATATAAATACGAAGTGATAGAAATAGAATCGCTGGACTGAAACGTTTACGCAAAAGCCAGCGTCACATAGAGGGAAGGAGGCCGGAGATTCGATGCAATCCGACCTTGAAATGATTCAGCGGATTCTCCAGGGCGACACCGAGGGGTACAGGGAGTTGATCCAGCGGTACCAGCATATGATTTTCGTGTTTATCTACAAAATGGTAAACAACCGCACCGATGCGGAAGACTTGACGCAAGAGGTCTTCGTCAAAGCGTACGAGAAGCTGTCCACCTTCCGGGGAGACAGTCAGTTTTCCTCATGGCTTCATACGCTTGCTCGCAACAAGACCATCGATTTTATCCGCCGGCGCAAATTTCACGACTCCGATGAACAACTGGCCTACGTTCCTTCCCAGGTGCGCAGCGAATCTCCGCAGGAGTCTCTGATGACCAAGGAAACCCGGCGCGAAATTGAGGCGGCCTTTTCCCTGCTGTCCGAATCGTATCGGGAAGTGATTGTGCTCCGCTGCACACATGAGTATCCCTTTGAAAAAATTGCCGCTCTGCTCGGCATTGCCGAGTCGACGGCCCGCGTCCGATATTTGCGCGCTCGCCAGGAACTAGCCAAACTGCTTTCACGCAAGGAAGGGGGGCTCGTACATGAACTGCCATGAATTTAGACACGCATGGGATGACATCACAGATCCAGAGATGCTTTCACACATTGAAACCTGTGAAGAATGCATGGTCTGGATCGAGGCGCAATTGGCGATCGGCGAGGAGGTGCAGTTCTTGAAAGAGATTCCTCAACCGTCTGCGCAGCTGGAAGACAAAATTATGCAAGCCATCTACCAGACGGCTGGCCAGGGGATGACTCCTCAGGCAGCTGCCGCGCCTGCCCTCACCGAGGTCACGCAGGCAAAGCCGCGCCGCTTTATCTTTACAAAACCCGTGATGACATGGGCCAGCGCCGCAGCCATACTGCTGTTCGCCGGTGTACTGGGCTATCAGCAATTGCAGCAGGACAATCAGGAAGTCGCTGTTGAACATGGGAGCCTAGCCATGGAAGGAATCGCTTCGGCACCCGCTTCCGCCGTTCAGCAGGCAACTGCCCTGGATAACCCCAATGAGTCCATGTCCAACCAGGCGATTGCAGAGACAGCGCCCGCTGCGGGAAGCGCCGACAGCACGCTGAGTTCGGCTGCGGAACCGGGGGCAGAAATAGCAGGATCTCACGAAACTGCCGCCAAGGACAGTGGCACGGAACAGAATCAAGCCGCACAGGAAGCCGGCCAAGCATTTTCGATCGCTATGGCGCCGAAAGTGCCGGCAGCGGCAGAGTCTGAGACATCTGCAGCCGCCGAACCGAAACGCCCGATAATCGCCGCGCGAAACGCTAATGGCAAGCCGGCAACGGAACAGCCAAAAGCTGCAGCGCCGGGGCCGACCCCCGCGCTCTCGAATGAGGCGCACTCGATCGCGGCCTTGCCGCCGGGCGATCAGCAGGAGACTTCGCTCGCTGATCAGCGGATGAACAGTCTCGCGGCTGAGGAACATCAGACTGTCGAGCAGTCGCCGGCACTTGTCGGACCGCCCGTCATGACCATGGCCAAACCGGAGATTACCCTGTCTAGCTTTACCGACGTCGTCACGGCCGCACATGCTTCCGACATGCCCGTCCCGGAAGCGGGCAAGCTCCCTGAAGGGTTTGCGCTGCACGCCATCACGGCGCAGTACGAATCGCAGACGAGTCAAAAGGTCGTGCGACTGACGACAGAATACAAGCGAAACCGCGACTGGATCAAAGTGGAAGTGGTGCGCAACGAACACGGAAAACGCAGCCTGTCGATACCGGGTACGTTTACGGCCACACAGCTCTTTACCGTGCAGTCGGAGCAAGCGATCGGCGTTACGTTCGACAAGCAAGCCAGCGCTGACAGCGAAGCTGCGGCAGACCACGCCGTCCACTTCAATGCCGATCCGGAGAATCAATCGCTCTATGTGGTGATCACCGCAAGCGGCATCTCCTTAGAACAACTGGTCGAAGCATCCAAACAAGTAAGCTGGCACTAGCCCATAAAAAAACGAGCCGGACGGAACATGGCATCGATGTCCGCGGCTCGTTTTCTATTGTTTATGCGCTTTTGCGTCATGACGTGACGTCGCGCCGGATAAACCAGACGTAGGCGACGATCAGGGAAGCGATCACCCAGACGCTCAAGACGGCCAGCGAAAACGGAAGGGTCATCCCTTTGATCGGGGGCAGTGTCCCTGCGAGATAGTCCGTCAGCTGCAGATTGACCACGAACAGGTACTTGGAGCTCTCCCAGGATGACGCCATCTGCGTCAAAATGGAGCCGCTGATCAACGCAGCCATCATGATCCCCATGCCTGCTGCCGCGCTCCGCACCAGGACCGAGACCATAAACGTAATCGTGCCGACGACGACTGAAACGAACCAGCCCAGCCCGTACTGCATCAGGAGGTATTTCCACTGCGGCAGCATAAAGACTCCCGCCGTATTCAACTCGCCTCCCTCCACCTCAAAGCCGGTCAACACCGGCATGTCCCACCCCGCATAGCCGAAGACCACTCCTGACATCAAATAGGCGAGGAGCAGCGTCATCAGGACGGTAAGCGACGTGAACAGGAGCAAGGTGATATATTTGCTGGTCAGCACTTTCCACCGCCGGATCGGCCTGGTGAGAAGCAGCTTGATCGTCCCTTCGCTGTATTCGGCTGAGACGAGATCCACCGCCAGCACGACGATGATCATCGGCAGAAACAGGGAAACAGCCTGATCCATAAAACCGCGGGCAAACGTCGGCGCGCCCGGAGCCATCGGGTTGATGTCGTGATCCAGGTAGTATTGCTGCTGCTGCACGCGAATTTTCAAAAACTCCCGCCATTCTTCCGGCAGCCGGCTGGAGGCAAGGCGGTTCTGCGTATCGACGATCTGCTGCTGCAGGAGAGCTCGCCAATCGCTGGTCCCCATCTGTTCCTGCGCCGTCTGGACAGCGCGGTACTGCGCATAGGTAAAGATCGGGATCAGGATGGCCAAAATCAGCACGACGACCAGAAACCGGCGGCGGCGCAGCAGCTTGACGGTTTCGTTTTCTACCAGGGCCAGCATGCTCATGGTCTCGGTTCACCTCCATCGGCTGTCAGGGAGAGGAAGAGATCCTCCAGCGTGACCGTTTTGGAAGCGATGCCCACGACAGGAACTCCCCCTTTGACTAGCGCCAGATTGGCCTCGCTGATCCGGGCCGTATCCATCTTGCATTTGAGCCTGTTTTCCGGGTATATGCTGACCTCATCCGTATAGGGCAGCGACTGCAGCAGACGGGCAGCCTTCTCCACTGCTTCCGGGGCTACGCTCCACTCCACCTGATCGGCGAACTGGGCCATCAGGTCTTTGACGAGGCCGACCGAGATCACTTCTCCCCTGTTGATAATGGCGACCCGATCGCACATCATCTCAATTTCGCTCAACAGATGGCTGGAGATGAAGACGGCGAGCCCCTCTTCTTCGGCCAGCTTGCGGATAAATTGGCGCAGCTCGCGTATACCTGCCGGATCCAGGCCGTTGGTCGGCTCGTCGAGGATCAGCAGCTTGGGCCGGTGCAGCAGCGCCTGCGCGATCCCCAGCCGCTGCCGCATGCCGAGCGAGTACGTTTTCACCTTGTCGTCAATCGCGCGCTGAAGATCGACAAACCGCACAATCTCCTCGATGCGCTCAGGACCGATGCCGCCGCTCATCCTCGCGAAATGCTCCAGATTTTCCCGTCCCGTCATAAACTTGTACATCTCCGGATTCTCCACGATGCAGCCCACTTGGGCGATTGCTTCCGGAAACTGATCGCGCAGCGATATGCCGCCGATCCGAATATCTCCGGCATCCGCGGAAGCCAGCCCCACCAGCATGCGGATGGTGGTTGTCTTTCCGGCACCATTGGGCCCGAGAAAACCGAATACCTCACCGGCGAATACGTCGAAGGTGATATCACGGATAATAGGCTTGCCGCCTATCTTTTTTTGCAATCCTTTTACAGACAGGACCGTCTCCGTCACCAAACCGTCCTCCTCGCCTCCTTGACCGCCCCGATTTGGGCGCAGGAGGTCATTTTGTGTTACACTAACCCTATATGTACAATGCTGATTATACCATGAAGAACCAGCCAATACAGAATGGGAGGTACCCATGCGAAGCTCCGGAACAAGGCTATGGCGCCTCTTTGGACTCCTCTCTCTGGCTTCATTTATCCTGTTTGCCGCAGGATTTGTGTTTGCCCTCGACCCGCGTCAGTTGGCTCCCGAAGGGGCCGCTGTCCGTCCGCAGCCATCCGCCAAACAGCCAGGTGTCCTGCCGACGACGGAAGGCATCCGGCAAATCGTCGCTCTCGGCGATTCCTTGACGCGCGGGGTGGGAGACGCGGATGGTCAGGGATATCTCGGGAGAGTCCGCCAAGCCCTGGAAAAAAAGACGGGACAATCGATTACACTGGCGAACCTGGCCATCAACGGACAGGAATCGCCCTCGCTGGCCGCCCAAATCACCCAGACCCAGGTGAAGCAGCTCTTGGCCGAAGCCGACCTGGTCTTCTTCACCATCGGCGGCAACGATCTCTTCAAGCAGTCGGGCGAATTGGCCGACATCGATGAAAAAAAATTGACCGAAGCCACAGAGCGGCTGGCGGTCAATTTCGAGCAAATCCTGAAGCATATTCGTGAGCAAAACCCGGAGGCCCCGATCTTTTACGCCTCTCTGTACAATCCCTTTGGCGACACAGAAGCGGCCCCGGATACGATCCAGCCTGTTCTCGATTGGAACAGTGCGGCAGCCTCCATCGCTGCCAAGTACCCTCGCGTCCTTGTCGTTCCGACCTATGATCTGTTCGCGGGCAAGGAGCAGACTTACTTGTACACGGACCATTTTCATCCGAACAGCGCCGGGTATGAACGGATCGCCGAACGCATGCTGCAGGCGCTGGAGTAGGGACATGATTCGCTCTGCGCGATTCGCCGCCACGGTCTGCTCTACACGACCCGGGCCTCATTGATCGATTTTCCCGTCTCCTTTGAGTAGACACGCTGCCCCGCCCATTGAAAGGCCGTGCTGATCAGCGAACAGGCAGCGACGGCGTAAAAGAGCGGCGCTCCCCCGTAGGATGCCAGAAAAATGCCGCCCACCCAGGGACCGATAAACTGCCCGAGATTGCTAAAGCTTTTGGCGCCGTAGTAGGTGCCCCGCATGTGCTCGGGTGCCATGCGGTCGATCAGCACATCAGAGGCGGTAAAGGTGAGAATCTCACCAAAGGTAAAGACGATCATGGCGATGATGAACATCGTCCAGGAACCGGCGATGGCATAGCCCACATCGCCCAGCGCATACATGACGTTCCCTACCGCAATGCTGGTGAGGGGCGTCCTTTTTTCTGCCCAGCGGGTCAGCGGCATTTGCATCAAGATGACGACGACGGCATTGACGCTCATCAGGATGGCAAACAGCTTCGTCCCGTCGACGACGGACATCTCCGCGTATTTTGCCAGCGTGGTGGACATCTGGGAGTACCCGATCGCACCCAGCACTCCGGCCACCATGTAGAGCCGGAAAGCCTTGTCTTTGACGACCACCTCAAAAGCCCGCTGAAAGCTGACCGCTTCCTTTTTCTGCCCCTCGATCTTTTTGACTCCGAAATAGTTCAGCATCATTTGCAAGCTGATCACGTACAGAAAATAACAGCCTGCCGTCACCAGAAAGGGCAGGACTGCCGAGGTCAAGGCGAGCATGGCGCCGATAATCGGACCGACGGCGACGCCCACATTGATCGCGGTATAGCGGAGGCCGAATACGCGGAAACGCTTTTCCGGCGGAGTCAGGTCCGCCATCAAGGCTTGCGAGACCGGCTCATAGAAGGAGCGGCACAATCCCCCCAGCATATTGAGCAGCAAAAACAAGAGCGGGCTTTTCCCAATGGCAAAGCCGACGAAAACAAACATCCAGACATAGAGCGCACCCAGCATGACGCGGCGCCTGCCGATTTTGTCCGACAGGGTCCCCCCGAAGAATCCCCCCACTGTCCCCGCGAGAGCCCCCGCGCCGATCGTAAGCCCGATCATGCCTAAATCCATATCTGTCTGTTTGGACAGGTACAGAAACAAAAAAGGCATGCTCATCGAACTGGCAGCCCGAACAAACACGGTCCCCACGACAAGGGACCACACGATCGGATGAAACTCATGCAATAACGCCCTGACCCTGCTCATCTCTTTCTCTCCTCTAAGTGTTCTGCTATTTCGGATAACCAGAACAGTTCCGTAAGTTTTTTTTATTGTAGTGATCGCCTTTGCATTCGTCAATCGAAGCAGACCGTTTTACTGATGCAACTTTTCGATGGAGAGAACCAGATTTTCGATAACACCGAGCCGGGTTGGCAGGCGGGTCTGACGAGAGGGTACACAAAAAACCGGAGCGCTCCCCCGGTTTTTGGTTCTGGACATGCCTTACGTTCCATTCCTTATTCCTCGAATATCCTATTCCGCGAATTCGACAGGCACAGACTGGATCAGCTCATTTTGCTCGTTCCACTTGACGGCACGGTAGATCGCATCGTGGTAAAAGGTGAACCACGCACCGTCTCTGATCCCCGGCTTGATCCACTCTTCCTTGGCGTAGATGGAGTCCATCGGGTAGTCATCATAAGCCAGCACCCACAGGGAGTTCTGATGGGCATGGGTCGGCATCAGATCGGCCATATGCAGCGCCAGTTCACCGCCGCTTTCCATCCGCACGATTGCGTGCCCCTGGCTGTGGCCGCCGGTATGGTGCATGGAGAGTCCCGGCAAAATCGCAAGCTCGCTGCCAAATGTATGTACCTGGTCCTGAATCGGCCGCCAGTTCTCTTCCCAGTATGTGTTGCGCGAGCGGATGTTGGGCTCTCTCATCTCCGCCCACTCCTGCTCCTGCACGTAGATGACAGCGCGGGAAAAAACGGAGGAAGGACGCCCTTCTATGATCGCCACCAGCCCGTTGGCGTGGTCGTAATGCATATGCGTCATCAAAACGATGTCGATATCGTCGGCCGTCAAACCGAGCGATTGCAAGGATTCAAGCACCTGCGACTCTTCCTGCAGGCCAAAATTGCGCTTTTGCTTTTCCGTCAGGCGGTCATTGCCGATCCCGGATTCGATCAGGATGCGCTTTCCCCCGGCCCGGAGCAGGATCGGATCTGCCCGCAGCGGAATCTGATTATGTTCATTATTCGGGTAGCGCTTGCTCCACAGCGGCTTCGGCACGACCCCAAACATCGCGCCGCCGTCCAGCTGCGTCAGTCCGCCCCGCAACCACGTCAACGAAAACTCCCCTATGTTCAGCTCTGTCAGCTTCATCCGCAACCGCTCCTTTGCCTCTCTATTTTTAGCCACTCATCTATCGCGTTCACTAGGTACAAACTATCTATTGCTGTCGACTAAGGAAACCTGAAAGCATGAAAAAAGGGGCCCATCGGTTCTCAAAACTTTATCAACGCTTATTCGTTCAAAAAAGCACCCGATTCGGGTGCTCTACTGTTTAACCGTTACGTTGACCGTACGGGTCGCAGGGGACATTTCCAGAGAAATTTCACTGGAGATCGCCTGGACGGCAAGATCCGAATCAAAGCGCCGATGACTGAGCACAAGTTGCGCCACTTTTTCGGTTTCATGGTAAATGCTGATGAGCGTCTGCAACGGATTGGCGCTGCCTCCCGCGATTACCTTGAACTCGGGAGCTATGGCAAACGTCCACCCCTCTACCTTTACGACCCGGCCAGTAGAGTATAAAAAATGACGTTTCCCCAATAAGATGCCATTGTGATTCATCAAGGAGACAGCCCCCAATCAAAAGATTTTTTATTCGCTGCATCTACAGCTATTGTGCAAAAAATACCGGGTAAATGGTAGTCCTTCGACAAAACATCCGAAAAGCTGACAATCTTTCCGTACTGCTGCTCTGCTCAGATGGTTCTGCCGATTCGGGCCCCTTCGAAGATCGCTCGCTTCGCATCCAGCTCCCCTGCCTCTCTGGCCCCGCCGATCAGATGGACCGGCAGTTTCTCCCGCAAGGCGTCGTAGAGGCGGTTGTTCGGCGTGCTCCCTGCTGCGATCACGACCGTATCGGCGGGCAGCAGCCGTTCCTCGCCGGCATGAACAAAACGCACGCCTTCTGTCGTAATTTCACGATACTCGATTTCCGTGAACATTTCTACTCCATTTCGCTTGAGATTGGCCAGTGTTGCCCATCTGGTCGTTTTTCCCAAGCCGGTTCCCACCTGTTTTCCCCGTCTCAGCATCGAGATCCGCCGTCTGCTGGACTTCACGCTCTCCAGCTCCTTGGGCCCCAAAATGCGGTATTCCATCAGATATTTTGCCGTCTCCGGGGAAAGCTGGAGATTCTCGCTCAGCAGATGGGAGAGGTCACAAGCGATCCCGCCCGCGCCGATCATCACCACACGGCTCCCTACGCTTACTTCTCTTTCAAAAATCTGCGGATAGCTGACCACATGCGGCAGGTCGATGCCGGGAAGCTCCGGCTTTCTCGGGATGACCCCCGTCGCCAGAACCGCTTCGTCAAAGCCCTCTGCCAAGAGATCGCCCGCTCGCACGTCGACGCCGAGGCGGATTTCCACTCCGAGCCTATCCAGCTGCGTCCGGTAATAACGCAATGTTTCGGCAAATTCCTGCTTGCCCGGCACCTGAACGGCGTAGGTGAGCTGTCCGCCCAGCTGTGTCCGCTTTTCCATCAGCACGACCTGGTGGCCCCTCTCGGCCAGCACCCGCGCAGCCTCCAATCCCGCCGGACCGCCGCCCACGACGGCCACCTTTTTCTTCACGGCAGCCGGAACAAGCCTCCACTCCTCTTCCCTGCCGACGACCGGGTTGACCAGGCAAGACGCTGTCTTTCCGTCGAAGATATGATCCAGGCAGGCCTGGTTGCAAGCGATGCAGGTGTTTACCTCGGCGAATCTTCCCTCCATGCTCTTTTTCACGATCTCGGGATCGGCCAGGAGCGGCCGTGCCATGGAGATCATGTCGGCATGCTGATCCCGGAGGATTTCCTCCGCATGCCGGACGTCGTTAATGCGGTTGCTGGCGATGACCGGAATCGAGACGGCCTCCCTCACTTGTCTGGCTACCCAGACATAGGCTCCACGCGGCACCATCATCGCAATCGTCGGGACTTTGGATTCGTGCCAGCCGATCCCGACATTGAGCGCATCGGCTCCAGCCTCCTGAATCATCCGGGCAAAGCGGAGCGTCTCCTCCATCGTCGTGCTGTCCGGCACCAAATCCAAACCGGACATGCGAAAGATGATGGGAAAGCCGTCTCCCACTGCCTGGCGCACCCGCCTGGTCACCTCGACGCCAAACCGGGCTCTGCGCGCAAAATCGCCGCCCCACTCATCCGTCCGGTGATTGGTGACGGGAGAGAGAAACTGGTTGATCAGGTAGCCCTCCGACCCCATGATTTCGACTGCGTCAAAGCCCGCCTTCTTGGCCCGCAAGGCAGCATCCGCAAATGCCTGGATCGTCCGCTCGATCTCCTCCGGCTCCAGCGCACGCGGCTTCGTCCGATTGATCGGCGCTTGCAGCGGCGAGGGTGCGACCGGATCGAGCCCAGTTGTTTCCTTGTAGGCATAGCGCCCCGCATGGAACAGCTGCAAGGCAATTTTCCCCCCGGCCGCATGAACGGCACGCGGGATCGGACGCAGCTTCTCGATATGCTCATCTGCGTACGCATTGCAATACGCTTCTCCCATGCCGCCCTCCGGGAGCACGGCGATCCCCCCGGTGACGATCAGCCCTACTTTTCCCCGGGCCCGCTCAGCGTAAAAAGAAGCGAGCCGCTCTACTCCTCCCTCCAGCCTCTCTAATCCGACATGCATCGACCCCATCATGATTCGATTTTCGAGTGTCAGGCTTCCGATCTGAATCGGCTCCCATACTTGTTTCAATGCCAAAACAGCCCACCTCGCCCCTCCGAATGAATGCTCATTCATTTTTTCTGTAAAAACTATTCTCCACGCTCCTTTCGTTTTCCTGCTCTTTCGTAATTCCTCTCACTCGTCCCTCCGCTACAACAGGAGCAGCCGGCTCAGATCACTCGCAGCCTGTTTGATGATTATTTCCGCTTCCCGTCCGGCCTCTTCCCCTCCGTCGATATCCAGCATGAAGTGATAGTCGAGGACAATGCTGGACTCCGCGAGCTGACCGGGGGCGAGGAATCGCTTCTTCTCTTGGAGCGAGATCTCCGCGACAATCTCCTTCGCCCGCTCCCAGCGGCTCAGCATCTCGTCGGTGAGTGACGCTTCGGCGTACTCCAGCTCGATTTCCACCTCATAGGTACGTCCTGCCTCGATTTCAAAAAGAAAGACGGACGCGACAGGCTGTTCCGCTCCGACAGGGGCAATGATCAATTTCACTTCCCTCGTCTCCTCGTCTTCCAGCAAAGAATGCTCCGAACGCAGGATGACGTCGCTCACGGCAGCGTGATCCGCGATATGTTGATCCCATAATTGAATCATAGTCTGCAGCATCTGACACACTCCTCTGATTTCAGCACGCTCTGTGCCTCTCTACAGGAAGTATATCATGAGCAGCGAGACAAAAAGAAACCCCTTCAGGAGGAAGGGGTGGGTGTATTGTTGAGCTCTTTTTGACTGACGAATTCGGAGAGCCAGGCACGCCGGACTTCCTTGTTCGGGCAGAAAGCGAGGACATAACTCTCGCCGCCCATGTACTTTTCCTTGATCCAGTCTTTATGCTTGCGAAAGAATGCCTGCTGAAAATCTATGGGCATCTGCTGATATTCTTCAAGGGCTGAAGGGTTCTGGAGAAAATAATCTTCATCGTACACAGTTTCATCGTTGTGTTGTCGGCTAATCAGGTATACAAACGCGATCACCAGAAACAGGTTGACCAGAAAAATCGTCATCCGAATCCCTCCCTATCCGCTTATTTATCTGACTAATCTGCTTTATCAGTATATTAACATTTTACCATGCTTTTGCGGATTTTAAACCTTTTTGCATGATTCTTTCGAAAAAAAAACGAGCATCCCGGCGACTGGATGCTCGTCTGTGTGGATTATGAGGTCGTTTTCTCGCCTTCCGGAGCTGGCGGCACTGTTTCCGGAGTCGGCGCCGGCTCCGGCTGGATGATGTCCGGCGGCGGTGCCGGGCTCGTTCCGGGAACCGGGCTGGTTGACGGCGCTGGAGACTGCGAAGGATTCTGCGGAGTCGCGATATCAGGCGGCGGCGCATCTGCACCTACCGCATCCTCTGCCGGCGGCGTCACGTTCTCCGGTTGGGACGGCTCTTCTTTTTTCGGTTGTTTTGCCGGTGCGGAAGCGGCCGAGGCGCTGCTCTTTTTCGCGCTGGACGGCTTTCTCGCAGCGACAGAGTCATCTCCCCCGGCGAGAATCGGCGAGTCATTTAATTTCGCGACTACAGATCCGGAAAGTCCCATCTCCGTCTGAAGCGCGCTGCGGATCGCATTCAGGTTCTCTTTTGGCAGGTAGGTGTAGCCGCCTTGCCAGTAAGCGCCATTATCCAGCGTCTGCAGCGATGAGGAATTCAAGCCTTTGAAATCGTAGGCAAGTCCTTTGATCTGTTCTTTGGACAAATCCGTATGTATGTGCTTGGCGCCTACGTCCAGTATCGCGAATACCTTGGTGAGGCCCTCCAGCGATCCGGCCTTGTCGATCACGGCCTGAATCACTTCCTGCTGCCTGCGGTTGCGGTCAAAGTCACTGGAGTAGTACTTGGTGCCGCGGTTGTCATGGCGGTGGCGAACGTAGCCGAGCGCCTGCTCCCCGTTCAGCAGCTGCAGGCCGGGGCTGAGATTGATGTGCGTGTCGTCCGTCGGGTCATCGTAGACGAGCTTGCGGTCTACATTTACCTCGATGCCGCCCAATTCGTCGATGACCGCTTTGAACCCTTCAAAATCGACGGCAACATAATGATCAATCGGAATTCCGAGCAGCTCGGTCAATGTCTTTTTCGTGAGCGAGATGCCGTTTTCCGTGGGAACCTGATTCTTTCTCTCCGCCTGGCGCCGTTCGGCTTCCCCGTTGGCGTATACGGAGTTGATCTTGTGATAGTCGCGATAGCCTGGAATCTTCACTCGGGTGTCGCGCGGCAGGGAAACCATCGTCACCTTTTTGGTGGTCGGATTCGCCACTGCGACAATCATGACGTCTGTGTTCATCGAGCCGGTCTCCGGCCGCGTATCGCTTCCCAGGATAACCAGCGAGAGCGGTTTATCGTTATGGTATTTCGGATCGAGATTCTCCGATCCGGGGGTTGCATATCCATCCTGCGGCGAGGTGACCGTATTCAAGGCATTTTCGATTTTCCAGTAGACGGCACCCGCAACTCCTCCGGCGAGGAGCAGGAAAAATACAGAAAAAAACATCAGCCATCTGCGGACCTTGCGGCGGCGGACCGGCTTCTTTTTATGGGTAATCGCACGCGTTTTTCCGACCATATCCGGCATATGCATCAGTCTCCTTGTCAGCGAAACGCTTGGGTATCGGTTGCAAGTGTTTCTATAAATAAGAAAAGTGCTTTTCGACAGGAAGCACTAAGTTTTTCATACATTGGGTAAATACTGACTATGGTATTGTATCATAATCGTCGGTTGTTTTGTAGAAAAATGTTCCGCCAATGCGAAACTCCTCCATCTTTGTCGATGGAGGAGCTGGCGGCGGCAATGCCTTATTGTTTTCCCTGCGGAGCCTGGCTGAAGCCCTGAACCGGCCCTTGGGGCTCTTTCTGCGTAGAGCGGTGGGCGTCTCCGCCGTGACGGACGCGTCCATCCTGTTTGCCGTTTGCATCCTTTGACGTTTGTTCCATCCTGTCTCCCTCCTCTCGCGCTCCCGCATAGTGTGCGCGAGGCGGCAGCTTTCCATCCCTTATTTATCCTTGTCATATGTTGCGTCTTAAGTAATGACGATTTTGCGAAACAGTGTTACAGTAAAAAACAAAAAAATACGGAGATGAAAGTATGAGCGCTCAAACCAGCAGTGTGCATCCCCGTCCGGCCATGACAGCTGCGCCGACGGTCTACCGCATGCTGTTTGCCATTAGCCTGGTGCACTTGCTGAACGATAGCATCCAGGCGGTGATCCCTGCCCTGCTGCCGATATTGGAGAGCAACCTCGCCCTGACATACACACAGGTGGGTGTTATTTTATTGGTCGTCAATCTCACCTCGTCGGTGCTGCAGCCTGTCGTCGGCTACGTATCCGACCGCAAGTCCCGCCCCCTGATGCCGCCGATCGCCCTGTTGATCTCCGGCTTGGGGATGTTCGCGCTTGCCCTGGCTGACCATTATTACATCGTTCTGCTCGCTGTCGCCTGCGTGGGAATCGGCTCCGCCGTCTTCCATCCGGAGGCCTCTCGCATCGCCCACCATGCGTCCGGTCCGAGGCGCGGATTGGGACAATCGATCTTTCAGGTGGGCGGCAATGCCGGTCAGGCCTTGGCTCCTCTGATGACCATCCTGATCTTCCAGCCCTTGGGCCAGCCGGGGGCGATGTGGTTCCTCGTACCCGCCGCCGCGGCCAGTGCCGTCTTGCTCTACGTGGCGCTCTGGTACCGCGGACAGCAGCGTACCAAGAAAACCGTGCAGGAGGCCATCTCTCACAGCTACAAACAGAAGCGCATGCTGGCGCTCGGTCTCCTCGTCGTGATCGTCAGCGTCCGCTCCTGGCTGAATGCGGGCTACCAAAGCTTTTACCAATTTTTCCTGATGGATGTGCGCAGCATGGAATACGCCAGCGCCCAGCTTTGCGTGTTTGGCTTTTTGCTCGCAGGCGCGATTGGCACCTTCCTCGGCGGTCCGATCGCCGACCGCTTCGGCAAGCGCAACCTGCTGGTATTCTCCACGCTGGGTTCGCTCCCGCTGACGCTCCTCACTCCTTACGTGAGCGGTGTCTGGACGTATCCGCTGCTCTTCGCGAGTGGGTTGATCATGCTGTCCAGCTTTTCCGTGACCGTCGTCTACGCGCAGGAGCTGCTGCCCGGCCGCATCGGCACCGTTTCGGGACTGATCATCGGGCTTGCCTTTGGCATGGGCGGCATGGGGGCACTGGTGCTCGGCTATCTGGCCGATTTGCAGAACATCACCTTTGTCATCACGCTCTGCTCCCTGATGCCGCTGATCGGAGCCCTGGGCTTCCTGTTGCCGAGCGACAAGGAGATCAACCGCTGGAATCAGACGGCCTAGCCGTCCAGCATCCTTATCTTACGCAGGAATTGCAGACCATGAATCGGCACAAGCAAAAGGCGCAGGTGATCTCCTGCGCCTTTTCTCTGCGGCAATACAAAACCCCGAAGCATCAGCCTCGGGGCTTTCTTTTTTTGCAGGTTGCCCGATTCCGTCTACACGGTCACGCGCTGCGGCAGTCCCATCAACTGACCCACGACAGGCGGGTATAGCTCCGGGGTGCTAAGCAAGCTCCATGTCCCGTCCGCAGACTGGCCGAACAATCCGGAAATCAGCCAGTCCGGCGCAAGCGGCAGCGTGCCATCGGTCGGAAGCGTCACCAGGATTCTGTCGCCTTGGCGGTTTTTAGCGTACCAGCCGCCGTTTGTTTGCTCATCCAGCACCCATGTCTGCTCCGCCACCGTCTGCAGCGGGGATGCGGCGGAAAACAACCGCTGATGCGCCTCTTTTTCCAGCAGATTGCGTCCGCGGTAGGCTTCCGGAAGCGTATCCTTCAGCTCTGCAAGCAGCGGCTGCATCACGCTGGCCAGCGAGGTTCCATGCTGCTTGTCCAGCCATTTGAAAAAGGCGGTGAGCACGGACAGCAAATTGGCTGCCAGTGTTTTCGTCGCGGCATCCACACGGGAAAAGATGTCGTGGACCAGGAAGTAGGCGAGATCTTCCGGGCGCAGCTGCTCCCAGGTAAAGCCCGGGCCAAAAGCACTTCGGACAAACGAGCGGAAGTTGTTCATCACTTCGTCGTACTTTTTCACGGTCGCCTCCGATTTGCCCTCGGTCATCTCCTGGACAAAGCGGTTAATCTCGGCGAGCAGCTCAGGCTGAACCGTGTAAACACTCTCCGGCAGACCCTCGATCAGCGGGCGGGCCAAGAGGTTCGTGACGTACAGATCTGTCTTGGCCACAGCCAGGCGAGATTTCAGCACTTCGACGCGGATGAAACGGGCGACGCCTTGTCCCAGCTTGCTGTCCTGCTCCAGTTGATCCAGCAGATTGCCCAGTTTCTGGAGCAGTTCCGCATTGTCGGAAGCCGCCACCAGCAGGGGAGCCAGTCCTTGCAGCTCGTCATTGGCGGAGACCAGCCATTTTTCCGTGAAATAGGTTTGCACCGCCCACTGCAGCACTTTTGGCGGCAGGGTCGGCTGGCTTGTAATGAATAACGTCCCTTTTGTCAGCTTGGCGCCGGTTGAGGTGAGGACCGAGATGGCCTCCTCCGCAGACGCTTGCGGCAGTTGCAACAAGGCGGCCAGCTCTTCCAGCTGTGCGGCATACCCTTCGAGCCAGACCGTGTTGTCCTGCACCAGGAGTTCGGCCTGGACCTCATACAGCTCCAGCAGCGCATCCTTCAGCGCCGGGAACAGATGCTCTTCCTTGCGGGGAGCGTACACCCAGATTTCCTTGGCCCCATCCCGCTTTTTCAGCTCCAGCATCCGGTTCGACTCGATACTCCGGGTCAGCCTGGCCATATCCGGTACCTGGTACACGCGGCGGAGCAGGCTGTCTGCTCTCCGCGGCACCTCCGCCTGACCAAACTGGGTAATGAAGCGGTACAGCTCCGTGGTGTAGGTCCGCTTGGCAGGATCATCTGCCGCCTCGGCCATCTCCGGATGGGCATCCATCCATTCCAGCAGCGCCGGTTTGACGTGAGGCTGCATAATGATGCTGCCTGTGAACAGCTGATCGCGCAATCCCAGCGACAGCAGGCGGCCGACCAGCAATTGGCCCGGCTGCACCTGCAGGGTATTCGTCCGAATCACGTAGCGCTGCTCACCGCGAAGGGGATGCCGGACCGTCAGGACGTCACGCTCCACCTCGGTAATTTCGTAGATGTCGAGGTGGAGACGGGAAAACGCCCGGCGCAGATCCGGTTCCATCCGGCGGCCGTGCTGCTTGAGATAGCTCTCCAGCGGCGTGTCCCCGTTCGTCTTGAGGTCGAGCACCAGCCAGTTGAAGAAGTGTGCGGTCCATTCCGGATTCATGATGGTTCCCTCGGCGAGGCCCACTTCTCTCGCAAAACGGGTCCGCAGCTCGTCTACCGCTTCGCTGCTCAAAAGACTGCTGACGAAGTGGTTCAAGCGCTCCACCCAGTGTGCGTACTCCTTCTGGAGTTTCTGTTCATGGCGGCTGCGAAGCTCCGTGATCGGGGTCACGACTCCGCAGCATTTTTTGTATTTTTTCCCGCTACCGCAGGGACATAGTTCGTTTCTTCCTACAGACATAAGGGGTTTGAATCTCCTTTCTATCCCGCCGCGGCATGCGCGGGGATTCTCGCTCAATCCCCCTATAAATACCGCATCTTTTTCAGGTGTTCATTTGTTCTCGTTTGGTATCATGAGAGATGCCTGTGGTCTCGGCAGTCTCCCACTCGAGGATAAAGCGCTCCAGCTTGCGAATCAGCCGGCTGATGCGTTCTTGTTCCCTCATGCATTCGGAGATTGCCGAGAGCTGATTGGCGGCAAACAGCTCCACCACTTCCACTTCCATCTCCTGTAGGCGCATCCGATAACTCGTAATGACTTCGCGCAGCAAGTCAAACCGAACTTCCAACCGGATTTTGGCCTCCAGATTGCTCATTGCTGCTGACTTGCCGTCAACACTTGTTCGATGCCAAGTGCGAGCTGTTCATTTTTATGTTTCTCTTTCATCAGGAGTTCTATAGCTTGCATATTGCTTTTTTGGAAGTGAGAAACAACTTCCTGCGACATTTCCGCATTGCGGGCTTGCAGTCTGTCCAAAGCGAGACGAAGCATCTCCTGAACTTCCTGAATGGTCGATTGTGTTTGAACGGAATTCATCGGCACTTCCTCCTCAAAATGTAGTTGTTCGTGATGTTCATGCTGCAATTCAGTCGCCTCTGGCGATTCTGATGATTCATCCGCTTTCGCGTCTGCCGGAAAGCCCGGGGTGTGCAGCTCGGTTAACCCGGGTGCGCTCACAGGGGCTTCAGCAGGGGCCGCTTCCAGCCTGGCCTCTTCGATCTCCCACTCCACCTGCCCGCCGTCCTCGCCAGGCAAAAGATCCTCCTCCGCCTCTTGCTCCTCTTCGGCACAGATGTCGTCTTCACGGACGATGATGTGAAGACGCTCTCCTTCCAGCCGAAACCGGTCGTCCAACGGGGGCAAAAATACAGCGCCGGGCGGGATTTTCGCCTCCTGCTCGAGAAAATGTCCGAGCGATCGGGACGAGATCTGGGCAATCCCATTGCTTCTGCAAAACTGATAAACCTGATCATTGGCGACCGTCCAATCGGCCAAAAACCAGCGGACATCTCCCTGGAATTGTACGAAGCGGAGATCGCGGTCCAGTTGCAGCAAGCGAGTAATCTGGTTCCATCCAAATTGCGTTTGGCGGCGAAGCTCAGCCACTATTTGTTCCAACGTTTTGGGCGTTTGGGTATCGCGCAAATAGCGAAATGCCAGGTCAAACAGTTGATGAGGCTGGTACGTTACTTCCACAATCGCGTCGGTTCGCCCAACCCGCACAGGTGACTGTTTCATCTGCAATACCTTGGTCAGCAGGGCTTCTGCCTCCATATCCAGATGGGCAATCAGTCCGCTCTCTTCCAATCGGCTGCAAATTTCCTCGCGCGGAAGGGAACGTTCGCCTGACCGAAACACCTTTTTGATCATACTCGACAGGGTATAGGTTGGCCGTTTCATATACTTTCTCCTTCATGTTCGTCTGGCAAAATCAAGCGCCAAACAAATGGGAATCACAAAGATATTCGACGCGAATAAAAAAAATCCTACTACGGATTCGCTCGAATGTCACGCAATCCCCTCAGAAGCCGCGCCAGATTTTTCGTTTGACGACAGCGGAATACGCCCACTCCTCTTCCTCTCCCATGTCGGTCAAGGTCTGGCCGAGGGCGTTCATCTTGCTGTCGATCATGTCCAAATAGTGAAAAAGGATCGCCGTCGGCGTCTTGCCCGAGACCGCGCTGCCCCAGCCGTTCTCCACCTCGCCGTGGTGGCTGAGGATGCAGTGCTTGAGATGAAGCACCTCCGCGTCTCCCAGCGGAATGCCGTGCTTGCGGCAGATGCCGCTCACCATCTCGACGCCCATCACCAGATGGCCGATCAATTGGCCCGGCGTCGTGTATTCGGGAGCGATCGGATCGGACAGCTCGTACAGCTTGCCGATGTCGTGCAGGATGCAAGTGGCCACCAGCACATCCCGGTCCACCTGGGGATAGAGCGGGAGCAGCCGCTCCGCCGCCGCGAGCAGGGAGACGATATGCTCCAGCAAGCCGTGGTAGTATTGATGATGCATCCGCACGCCAGCCGGATAGGAGCGGAGGCGTTCACCCGTCTCCGGATCCCGCAGCGCCTCTGTCACTATCGTTTTCAGCGTCGGGCTCTTCAGGCTGTCTACCGCTTTGGTCAGCTTTTCCCACAGCTCCTCAGGCGGGACGGGAGAGACCGGGACCAGCGACTCCATCGATACTTCATCAGCGGCTGTGGCAAGCCGGATCCGCTGGATGACGAGCTGCTTTTTACCTCGATAGGTCTGCACGACCGCGTCGATTTTTACGATGGACTTGACCTGGATCGCTTCTTTCAGCTCAGGCCCTACGTCCCACAGCTTGGCTGCGATCGTGCCCGAGCGGTCTCCCAGTTCCAGATTGAGGTACTCGCTCTGATTGCTGGCCACGCCCGCTTCTTTGCTTTTTACCAGGCAGTACGCGACTACCCTCTCTCCCTCTTGATAGTCCAGCAGATATTTCATCACAAAGCCTCTCCTTTATTTTTTACGAAACAGCGCCTGTTCGATTTTTTTCACCAGCTTTTTCCCCAGAAGTTCGTCTGCCGAGCGGATGACGCGCGTAATCACGCGAAGCAAGTCTTCTTCTCCGTTCCAGTGCTCTCGGACGATGCTCTCCTCGACGTCGACGAGGATCTTGCGCAGGGCATAGACCGCAAACACGACGTCATCGATCAGGCCGAAACCGCCCGTAAGCACCTCCGGGATGAAATCGATCGGCGAGATAAAATAGGCGACGGCCGCACCGGCAATCGCTTTTGCCTGCATGCCGACCCGCTTGTCGACCAGCAGTCTGGCCAACAGGACAAACAGGTCCGGCGCGAGCAAGATGTATTTCGCCACCGCTTCATTGCCGCTGTGTTCGCGGATGAAGGCCTCGATTTTGGCCCGAAGTTTATCGTAAAATCGTTGATGCTGCTCTGGCAGCTCGATCGGCACCAGCTCACGCGGCTTTTGGACCGCGGGCAAATTTTCGCCTGATGGCGGTGATTGATTCTCGTTCAAGGACGATTCCTCCTCTGATTCAGCTTGGATCTGCGCGTGCGCCAAAAAGACCAGGCCGCAATGGCCGCAAGCAAGACCAAAAAGAAGATCGCCAGGTTTCTGGAGATCAGGCCAAACAATTCGTCCCAGCGCTCTCCCAGCTGCCAGCCCAGGGTCACGAACAAAATGCTCCAAAACAGCCCGCCGGAGTAAGTATAAAGCATAAAGGTGGGAAACGGGAGGCGGGTAATCCCCGCAAAATAGGCCGTGAACTGTCGAACTCCCGGGATAAAATACCCCAGCGGCAGCGCCCATTTGCCCACTCGGTTAAACCAGTCCTCCGTCTTCTGATAGAGCGTATAGCCCAAGCCGAATCGGCGGCCGTACCGCTCGATAAAGGAAAAGCCCAGAGTCCTGCCGATCCAGTAAGCCGTCGTCATCGCTGAGATGGAACCGAGAAAGCAGACGAGAAAGGTGGGGAAAAGCTCCAGCTTTCCGGTAGAGACGAGGAAACCGGAGAAGACCAGCAGCGTCTCCTCAGGCAAGGGCATGCCCAATATCCCTAAAAAAAACAAGCCAAACAAAGCGCCATACCCATATTGAGAAATGTAGTTGCCAAGCGAAGCCGCGATTTCTTCCATATACTTCACCACGTTTCAACCAGATGAGTCACTCCCTCATTATGCCAAAAATATAGCAGTCACACAAACAAGCTCCGCCAGGAATTGTCCTATTTTTTCCAATAATCGCGAAAATTGACGAAAAACATTTTTCCAAACGTGGCTTTCCCCACCCCTATTCGCTATAATGGATGGAGTGAGTTGACTGGTAAACGAGGGACAAGCCGGAATGTGGAAAAAAATCTACCGAAAACTGAAGTACGAGTACTACAAGCTGATCCGGATGAAAGGAGCCCCTTCCTTTGTGGCTCGCGGCTTTTCCGTCGGCATTTTTGTAGAGTTTATCACCTTGCCGACGTTTGGCCTGGCCTTTCTCCTGTTGTTCCCCCTGGTCAAATTGTTTCGCTGCAGCCTGCCCGCCGGCTTGATCGGCTTCGTTATTGGCAAGCTCGTTCTCCCTGTATTTATGGTACTGAACTATAAATTGGGCTATTCCATCGTCGGAAAACCCCTGCAGGAACATCTGGAGCACAATAACGAATCGGTGCAAGGCTGGTTGATCTGGATGAAGGAAAAGGGGCTGGCTTACTTCACGGGAAGCGCCGTGATGGGGCTGATCGTCGCCATCGGCAGTTACTTCCTGGTCTACACCGCCCTGCAATGGTATCGCCGCAAGCGGGCGCGGCGCACACCTGCCCGCGACGCTGCTGCCGCAAAATCGGAGCTGGCGAGGAAATCTCAGCCGTAACGTAACGAAAAGACCGGTACTGACATATCCGTCAGACCGGTCTTTTTTGTTGCCTGATGCCGTACATTATCCGAAAAAGCCCTTTTCGCGCAGGTGGCTCATCAATTCCGCGACAGTCATTGTCTCTTCCTGAAGCAAACGGAGCGTCTCTTCTACCTGCTCAGGATTGAGCCCGTTGGCAGCCAGACTTTCTTTGACCAAGACGATGTTTGGACGGCGGAAATGTGCTTGCAGGGTGCGAAGCACGCGGCCTTCCAGTGTTGTTTTGAGCATCAATTCGGTGGTGGACATCTATTTTCCCCTCTTTCCTCGGAAGATTTTCGCGTACCTTTCATTATCGTACAAACCTGTCCAAGAATCAACGTCAGATCCCCGGCATCAATTTCCGCTTGTGTTCGGAGATTTTGTGAAGGTACTCGATGCGCTCTCGCACCTCGGGGCGGGTCTGGCCGGTGATCAACAGCCGATCCAGATCTTCGTAGGTGAAGCCCATTTCCTGTTCGTCCGTCTGTCCTTCCCAGAGGTCGGCCGAAGGAGCTTTGGTGATGATGGACTCCGGTACTCCCAGTTCGCGGGCGAGAATGCGCATTTCATGCTTGGTCAGGCTGGCCACGGGGTTAAAATCAGCCAATCCGTCGCCCCCCTTGGTCATATAGCCGACATAAATCTCGCTGCGGTTGCACGTGTCAGCCACCAGGTAGCCTTTTTGATTGGCGATGCCGTAGAGGGTCGTCATCCGCAGACGAGCCTTGGTATTCCCCTTTGTTTTCTCATCCAGCGGCTGGACCGCTTCGATCGCGGGCAGCAGGGCGTCATAGGCCGGCCCGATATCCACTGTAACCAGCTGCAATTGGATGGCTTCCGCCAATTTACGGGAATCTTCCTCGTGGACGGGCAAGGAATAGGCTGGCATCCATACGCCGATGACCCTCTCGCTGCCCAGTGCCCGCACGCAGAGCGCCGCGGTTACCGCACTGTCGATCCCGCCGGAGATGCCGACCACGACTCCGCCCAGGCCAGGTCCGTCTACCTGTTGGCGAATAAAGGCCACCCTTTTCTCCAGATCCTCTTTTACCTGAGCCTGGTACTGCACCAAATGCTCTTCAAACCTGTCCATGTCAAGAAACCCCCATCATCAGCATTTCATTCCCATCCTATCATGTGCAACCTAAGTGTGGCAATCGGCGGCAAACAGGTCTACACTATAGGATAGAGCAAAGACTTACCCAAGAAGGAGCGTTCGGATGATCATCATCAAGAGTCCAGAAGAAATTGAACAAATGAGAGCGGCAGGAGAAATTCTCGCTGCCTGCCACCGTGAGCTGGCCACGCTGATCCAACCGGGGATTACGACCTGGGAAATCGATCAATTTGTCGAGGAATTCCTGAAAAAACATAAAGTCACCCCCGAGCAGAAAGGATACTCCGGCTATCCCTATGCCACATGCGCATCCGTCAACGACGTGATCTGCCATGGTTTTCCCAAAAAAGAACCGCTCAAGAATGGCGATATCGTCACCATCGACATGGTCGTCAACCGCAACGGCTGGCTCGCCGATTCGGCCTGGTCCTACGCTGTCGGCAACATCTCGGAGGAAGCCAGACGGCTTTTGGAGGTTACGGAAAAATCCCTCTACTTAGGGATAGAACAGGCTGTCGTTGGCAATCGGATCGGCGATATTTCCCACGCGATCCAAAGCTACGCACAGGAGCAAGGCTACTCGGTGGTTCGCGATTTTACCGGCCACGGCATCGGACAGAAAATGCATGAGGAGCCGTATGTGCCCCATTACGGTCCCCCGGGACGCGGCCCCCGCCTCAAGGAAGGCATGGTTATCACGATCGAGCCGATGCTGAATGTGGGCACCTATCACGTGCAGATTGACGAAGACGGCTGGACCGCGCGGACGCGCGACGGCAAGCTGTCCGCGCAATACGAGCACACGATCGCGATCACCGCTGACGGCCCCCTGATTTTGACAAAGCAATAGCGCAAGTGGTTTTTTTGAATAGGAAAAAGTGGCCCTTATGCAGGAGCCACTTTTTTTGTTTATGCGCGAACTTTATTGGCGGACGCGCTGGTGAACTCCTCCAGCTTTTTCACGTCGTCCTCGAGCTCGCGAATATCTTCCTCGATCAGCTTCTTCAGATGCTGCTTTTCCCGCAGGACCTTGCGGGTCTGCTCCAGACGCTTGTTCATGTCAAACACGCCGAGATGCACTGCCTTTCCCTCCCTATGTAAGTGCTGGCTTCCACCTTACATCTTATGCAGGGGGGAGAAAAAGTTGCGCTAAACCCCTCGCCACTTGGCTAATTCCGCGCGCAGCCGCTGCACCTCCTGCAGCAGCGCCCGCTTTTCCAGCCGGTCGATTTCACTGTCCAGATCAGAACCGTAGCTGTTTCCGAAAAGCGGATCATGCGGCGGGTAGCTGTCCGGGCTATGCGTCCAGACAGGCTCCTTGGGCATGATGATGCCCAGCAGGAGATAGATCAGAAGCGGTACACCCGTAAACAGCGTCAGGATCACCACTCCGATCCGAACCAGTGTCGAATCGATGCCGAGAAAGTGAGCAACACCTCCACAAACGCCAAACAGTCGCTTGTCGTAGCGAGATCGATATAAACGCCTTTCCATCATGACATTCCTTCCTCTCTGTATCCGTTTCCTTATAGCTCTAGGATACCGGAACAGTGGGCCGGCCAAAACTGGCCGCAGAGGGATTTGTCCTCCGTCCCGGGACGGAGGGGAGCGTCGGCCCGGTATGAAAAAGGACGGCCTGGTCTACTCTACAAGGGAGGTGATCCTGATGCCCTTTTTACTCGTGCTTCTCGCTGTATCGCTGGCCGGGTGCGCAGCCGATCAAGAGAAAGCAGACCCGCTGCGTACAAACGCGATCCTGCAGAGCGACCGAACCATGTACTATCAACAAAACGTCCTGCTCCCCCCAGGGACGGAGCCCAACGCCACGCCCTATGGAACACCGACTAACTTCGGGACGGCCGGCGAATACGGACGGACGATCCGGCCGGATGCGGTTTCATCCTACCCCGGGTGGGAGCCGGTTAAATAATGCCTTGCGACAGAAGCGCCTTGGTAATGCCGATAAAGTATTCGGACTCGCGTCTGATGTGATTCAGCACGGAAGCGGCGACCGGATTGTTCCGGAAAGGCGCGCTGGTCGAACCCATTTGGTTCAGCAGCTGGATAAACTGTTCGCTCTGCTGCATCGCGAAGACAACCAGTTCCCTGATTTGCCGGAGCATGTCTTCGTTTACCCGGTCGCCGGAACGGACGACCGCTTCCACGTAACGGACAAACAGGCCCTGCGTCTGGGCAAATGACTGCTCCCAGGCTCTCAGCGCCTCGACGAACGGCGCCTCCAGATTGGGGGCGAGCTCGCGCAGGACGACCGTATGCTCCATCTCCTGCTGTTTCCAGAACTCCCCTTCGTCCAGCACTCTTAGCGGCATCTTATCATCGTAGTAAAATTGCACCCAAAAACTCCTCCTCTACATATCTCTCTTCCCCGATGGGGCCACCACAGTTTATGTAAAAAGGGCGGGTCTGGGTGCATGGCTGGTTGAAAAATGATGCCAAAACGGAGCTGTGGGCAAGAAGAAGCACCGCCCCTTTTACGGACGGTCTTTTCTGTCAGGGGAATATACAGGCCGCGGCCGATCAAACGGCTCTGCCACCCTGGCGTAGGAATGTCCCGCCAGCCGGCTGACGGGCGCGAAAGCGGCGATGTCGATCCTGCCGTCCTGGTAGAGGCTGTCGTCTACGTGGACATGGACGACTTCGCCGATCACCAGATCGGATGTGACCGGATCGCCAAGCGTGACGATCTGATGCAGCCTGCACTCAAAATGGATGCGGGAGGCTGCCAGCCTGGGCGTACGGATGGACGCGCTGGGCATCGTCGATAGCTGAAGCGCCTCTACTTCGCTGATCTCCGGCGGATAATCGGCAGAGGTCTCATTGACGGCGTCCACGTTATACGCATCCACCATATTGACCACAAACTCTCCACTCTCCAGAATATTGCGGGCCGTGTCTTTCATTACGCTGCCCGGTTTGCGCATCACCGCGATCGATACCATCATCGGCTCGATGCTGGCTACATTGAAGTAGCTGAACGGGGCTGCATTCAGGACGCCTTCATGCCCGAGCGACGTCACCCAGGCGATCGGCCGCGGAACGATGCAGCCAATCAACAGCTTGTATTTTTCCTGTCGTTCGATCGCGCTGATTGCGATTTCCACGTCTGCTTCCTCCTTCTCTTTACGTCGTTGCGGGCGGAAGCCAGCTGGCCATGTAATCGGGATCCTCGATCGCCAGTGCCTGTCTGGTCACCTGCAAGGGGCGGAACGTATCCAGCATGACCGCCAGCTCCTTCGTCTCCTTTTTGCCGATGCTCGCCTCCACTTTGCCCGGGTGGGGACCGTGGGGGATGCCCATCGGGTGGAGCGTGATGGACCCTTCGTAGATGCCTTTTCGGCTCATGAAGTTGCCATCTACATAGTAGAGTACCTCGTCACTTTCTACATTGCTATGAAAATAAGGAGCGGGGATCGCTTCCGGGTGGTAGTCGTAGAGTCGTGGCACAAATGAGCAGACGACAAAATTCTGACCGGCAAAGGTTTGATGAACCGGCGGCGGCTGATGGATCCGGCCGGTAATCGGTTCGAAATCGTGGATGCTCAGCGCGTACGGATACAGATACCCGTCCCAGCCGACCACATCAAACGGATGAAAGTCGAACTGATAGCTGTACAGCACTTCCTGCCGCTTCACCCTCACTTCAAAGTCTCCGGCCTCGACATGGGTCACAAGCTGCTCCGGGACGCGAATATCTCGTTCACAATACGGGGAATGTTCCAGCAATTGCCCGTACTCGTTGCGATAGCGCTTGGGCGGCACGATTTCATTTTGCGATTCGATGACGAGGAAGCGGCTGGGCGTCTTGGTCTCGATCCGGTACGTGGTGCCGATCGGGATGACCAGATAATCGCCGGGGTAGTAGGGAATCGTTCCGAAGATCGTTTGCAGCTCGCCCTCTCCCTGATGGACAAAGAGCAGTTCATCTCCGTCCGCATTTCGGTAAAAATAGTTCATCTGCTCTGTCGGGACACAGACGCCCATCAAGACATCGCTGTTGCCCAAAAGATACGTTCTGCCCGATACGGGATCTCCTCCTGCCGGAGCCTCGAACGTCTTGAAATGCTGATGCTTTAGGTCCGCCTGCTCCACAAATTGCGGCCGGACATCGGCCACTTTGCGCGTCGAGCGGACCTGTGTCGGCGGGTGGTGATGGTAGAGGATCGACTGGATGCCCGAAAAGCCCTTGGTCCCCATCACCTGCTCCCGATACAGCTCGCCGCTTGGTTTTCGAAATACCGTATGCCGCTTTTGGGGGATCTCCCCCATTCGGTGGTAAAAAGCCATTCGCTCTTCCTCCTATTCGCTGATGATATTTTGCAAGACGCCCAGCCGCTCCACTTCCAGCTCCACCACGTCGCCTGGCTCAAGCCAACGATGCCGCTCGGTGCCCAGCTCCAGAATACAGCCGGTCCCGACCGTGCCCGAACCGATGACATCGCCCGGATAGAGCGGGCAGTCGGCGGATGCCCGGGCGATCATCTGGGCAAAGGTGTAATGGATGTCCTGCAAAGAGCCCCGCGACAGCTCGATGCCATTGACGCGTGCGACCATCGCAAGCGGGTAGCGGGCGCCCTCCGCACCGGGGATCTCGATATCGGCGAGTTCGTCCGGGGTGACCATCCAGGGCCCCATCGAAGTGGCGAAGTCTTTGCCCTTGGCGGGGCCGAGCCCTACTTTTACTTCCTCGCGCTGCAGATCGCGGGCGCTCCAGTCGTTCAGGATGCAATAGCCGGCGATGTACGCATCCGCCTGCTCGACCGGAATGTCCACCCCTTCCCTGCCGATGATGCAGGCAATCTCCAGCTCGTAGTCGAGCCATTGCGCAGCTTTCGGCTTTTTCACGGACGCCTTATGCCCGAGAAAAGCGGCCGGATTGGAAAAGTAAAAGACGGGAAAATGATACCACTCCGGGACCATCGGAAGTCCGCGCCGGGCCCGGGCTGTTTTGACATGCGCTTCGAATGCGTAGAAATCGCGAAAGCTGCGCGGTCGCGGCACGGGAGAGCCCAGCGTGACTTCGGCCAGCGGATATGACTCTTCCCCGTCCGCTTCCCGTGCGGAGAGCTGCTGCAGCGGCTCCTGCCAGCGCTCCCATTGATCCAGGAGCTCCTGTATGTCCGCAGATGCTCCCTCTATAGCGGAGGCGATATCCACGACCCGCTCGCGGCGCAGGATTCCCGCCCGCCAGGGTCCCTGCTCAGCCGTGCGATAGGAAACGATCTTCATCGGTTCCACCTCATTTCGCAAAAAGGTATGGAGGCTGAAATAGCCCCGTGACGATACAAAAGGCCCAGCATACGCACAGCGGAAGAAAGAAGCGCGAAAACAGCTTTTCCTGCTTTCGGCAGCCCCCTTGCTTTCCTCTTGAACGTACGCTGGGCCCTGTCTGCTCCCCGAAGAAGACCTTGTGGGCCTTCCCCCGCAGACAACCAGCTCATGCCGTATATTCTTCTCAGTACCTCTATCATAGCGAAAACGCTTACAAGATGCCAGAGGGCAAATCACAAAGATTCACCCAAATACGCCTGTGCCCCAGCCGGGAAAAACTGCCGCACCAGCCTCATCATGTCATCGGGCAGCGGCTCCCTCCACTCCAGCTGCTCGCCTGTCCGCGGATGTACAAAACGGAGTCGTGCAGCGTGAAGCGCTTGCCGTCCGATCCAGGTGCGCCCTCCCCCGTATAAATCGTCTCCAGCCAGCGGGCATCCGCGATGGCTGAGATGGACCCTGATCTGGTGCGTCCGGCCCGTCTCCAGCTTCAGCTCCACCAGCGTCATTCCTCTTCCCCGCTCTCGCACCGCAAAATGGGTGACCGCGCGCTGCCCGTCCGGCCGCACCTCGCGAGCGATGATCGAATCATCCCGAAGGCCGATCGGCTCATCGATCACTCCCTCTGTCTCGTCCCAGACACCCTCGGTGATGGCCAGATAGAAGCGGTGCAGCTCCCCTTCCTTTTGCAGTCTGCTGAACTGTTCGTGCGCCCACTGATTTTTCGCGACGATCATCAGGCCCGATGTGTCTTTGTCGAGCCGATTCACCGGACGAAATCGCCGCTGCTCTCCCCGCTGCTGCCAATAATACGCCACGCCATTGGCCAGCGTATGGCCTGTGTGATTGCCTGTCGGATGGACGACCAAGCCCGCTGGCTTGGCGATCACGAGAATATCCTCGTCCTCGTGGCGAATTGCCAAATCCATCGGCTCCGGGGCCAGCATCTCTTCTTCCGCCGGCACGAGGACGCGGACGACATCTCCTGCCTCCAGCTGCTCCGTCACGTATACCGGGATGCCGTTGCGGCTGATTTCTCCCTGGTACTTGGCCCTCACCAGCAGCCGGCGGGATACTCCGTAATCTCTCTGCAGCACATCCCTGATCGTCATGCCTGCGTGCCGTTTCTCCGCCTTTATTCTCAAAAGCTCTTCCAGCATGAATGTTTGCACCTTCTGTCGTGTATATCTGCTGATAGTATAGCAAAAACGAGTCTTTGCGTCCTGAAAGCAGGGAAATGAAGTCAATGGTTGGAAGCACCTTGGCACGAAAAAAACCCCCTTCACCGGGAAGGGGGCTTCGATTTGACAGTGGACGAATCAAGAAAATCTTACTTCGCTGCTTTGGCAGCCTCAATGGCCGCTTCGTAGTTCGGATGCTCGCCGACAGCCGGCACGTATTCTGCGTAAACCACCTTGTCGTTGGCGTCTACGACGAATACGGCGCGGGAGAGAAGACGCAGCTCCTTGATCACGACGCCATAGGCCAGGCCAAAGGAAAGCTCGCGGTGATCGGAGAGGGTTTGCACCTTGTCGATACCGGCAGCGCCGCACCAGCGGGACTGGGCAAACGGCAGGTCGACGGAGATGGTCAGGATGGTCACGCCGTCCAGTTTGGCCGCTTCTTCGTTAAAACGGCGGGTTTGCGCATCGCACACGCCTGTATCCAGGGAAGGCACAACCGAGATCAGTCGAACGGTTCCTTTGGAATCATCCAGTGTCACCGGAGTCAGGTTATTTGCCAATACGGTGAAGTTTGGAGCTGTATCTCCTACCTTGATCTCAGGTCCGAGCAGAGTTACCGGGTTGCCTTTAAATGTAACAACGCCTTGACGTTCTACTGCAGCTGTCATCAATTCTTCCTCCTAACAATTTGGATGTAAGTAAATATGTACGTTCTCATCATACCTTATTTTTCTATGATTTTCACTATGGAAACAGGGAATATTGCATTTCATCCGAAAACCTTCCCCTCATGCTGATTCTGCTCCTGTTTCCAGATGCTTTTGATCTCATGCTCATATTCCCAACCGCTGCGCCGGTTCAGGTTGTGACAGCGCATCAGCCCGTGATACAAGGCAAACAAAAAACTGACTTTCTTCAGTACATAGCAGGTGGGTTTTGCCGAAGGCAGCACTGTATTTATGATCTCAATCCGGTAGGAGCCCATCTCCCGGGACTTGCGCGTGGGCATGAGATACCCCATCTGTTTCAGCACAAATCCGTAATCAAACTGGCCGTTATCATCGAAGTCGATCGTCTCCTCCGACGTCGCCAGCCACTTGAGCAAGGTCTCCAGATCGAGCTGCTCGAAGCATGCCGGTTTGGGCAGCGCCAGGACAGAACCGTCCTCATTCACGAAATAAATATGATCCCGATAGTGAAAGATCAGCTCATCCTCGGGCATGCTTTCGCGAAACATCCAATGGGAAACGGGAATCAGCATTCGCCATATGTCAGCAGGGGTCTTATGCAGGAAATCCATGGCAGTCATCCCCTCCTTTCCCTACCATTTTGGGCAAACGGAGGATTCGCTATTCAATCGAATAAATATGCAATTTCCTGGATAAGCCCTGATCAAAACGCTCTTTTCTTCTCATTCTCTAGGCCATGAGAAGTAAATATTCATAACCGCCCTAATATTTTTTCGGAAAAAGGGTGTTTCTGTAACTGCAATTTTGTATATTTACTGTATATATATTATTTTTGCGTAATTCAGATTTGAGCGATGAATAGGGGGAGAACCATGAGAAAAAGAAAGATTAACCGCTTGTTGGTAGCAAACCGCGGCGAAATCGCCATTCGGATTTTCCGCGCCGCAACCGAGCTGGGCATTCGCACGGTCGCGATTTATTCCGAGCAGGACAACGTCTCCATCCACCGTTTCAAAGCAGACGAGTCTTATCTCGTCGGCGCTGGAAAAGGGCCGATCGAAGCTTATCTCGACATTGAGAGCATCATCGAAATCGCCAAGCGCAACGATATCGATGCCATCCACCCGGGCTACGGCTTTCTCGCGGAAAACGCTGAATTTGCCCAGCGCTGTCAGGAAGAGGGTATTCTCTTTATCGGCCCCTCCTCCACATTGATCGATAAATTCGGAGACAAGGTAGAAGCCCGCCGCATGGCGGTAGAAGCAGGGATTCCCGTCATTCCCGGAACGCCCGAGCCGATCGATTCCCTCCAGGAGGCGCTTCTGTTTGCGAAAGAATACGGCTATCCGATCATCATCAAGGGAGTATCGGGCGGCGGAGGTCGCGGCATGCGGATCGTTCGCAGCCAGGATGAACTGCAGGACGCGCTGGACCGCGCCCGCTCCGAGGCACGCTCCGCCTTTGGCAATGCCAAGGTGTACCTGGAGCGGTACCTGGAGAATCCGAAGCATATTGAAGTGCAGATCCTGGGTGACACGCACGGGAATATTGTGCATCTGTTCGAGAGGGATTGCTCCGTGCAGCGCCGCCATCAAAAAGTAGTGGAAGTCGCACCCAGCCTCTCTCTCGATGATGAGCTGCGCGAAGCGATTTGTCAGTCTGCCCTCAAACTCATGAAGGAATCGGGGTATTCCAACGCCGGTACCGTCGAATTTTTGCTCACGCCCGATCGGCAGTTCTACTTTATTGAAGTGAACCCGCGCATCCAGGTAGAGCATACGATCACGGAGCTGATCACCGGGATCGACATCGTCCAGGCCCAGATACGAATCGCCGAAGGGCATCGCCTGTCTGATCCGGAGATCGGCATCTCCTCGCAGGATGACGTCAAGATGAGCGGCTACGCCATCCAGTGCCGTGTGACGACAGAGGATCCGGAGAACAATTTCCTGCCGGACGCAGGCAGACTGCTGGCCTGGCGCTCGGGCGGCGGCTTCGGTGTCCGTCTGGACGGCGGCAACGGCTATCCGGGCGCGATCATCACGCCGTATTACGACTCTCTGCTGGTCAAAATCTCTACCTATGGCGCATCGTTTGACCAGGCCGCCCGCAAAATGCTGAGAACCTTGCGCGAATTCCGCATTCGCGGCGTGAAGACCAATCTGCCGTTCCTGGAAAACGTCGTCACCCACCCTGATTTTCTCAGCGGCAATTACGACACGTCGTTTATCGACACCAAGCAGGAGCTGTTTATATTCCCGGGACGCCAAGACCGCGGCACAAAGCTGTTGAGCTACATCGGCAACACCATCGTCAACGGCTATCCTGGCCTGGAAAAAGTGGACAAAAAACCGCATTTCGATACGCCGCGGATTCCGCGCACGCCGTTTGCCCAGCCGTATCCGGAGGGAACCAAACAAATTCTCGAGCGCGAAGGCGCAGACGGTCTGATCAAGTGGATTCAGTCCCAGGATCGCGTCCTTTTAACCGACACGACCTTCCGCGACGCTCATCAATCGCTGTTCGCCACGCGCGTCCGCACCTACGACCTGGCAGCCGTAGCGGAAGCGACCGGCAAGCTGGGGGCGGGCCTCTTCTCCCTGGAGATGTGGGGCGGTGCCACCTTTGACACGTCGATGCGCTTTTTGCGGGAATCTCCCTGGGAGCGCCTGCAAATCCTGCGCGAGCGCATCCCCAACATTTTGTTCCAGATGCTGCTGCGGGGAGCAAACGCTGTCGGCTATACCAACTACCCGGACAATGTCATTCACGCTTTTGTCAAAGCGTCTGCGGAAAACGGCATCGATGTCTTCCGCATCTTCGACAGCCTCAACTGGCTGCCGGGCATGCAAACCGCGATTGAAGCCGTGCGCAATTCCGGCAAAGTGGCTGAGGCGGCCATCTGCTACACGGGCGATATTCTCGATCCGAGCAAAACCAAATACACGCTTTCCTATTATGTACAGCTGGCCAAAGAGCTGGAGAAAGCCGGCGCGCATATCCTCGCGATCAAAGACATGGCGGGCCTGCTCAAGCCGTATGCAGCCTATGAGCTGGTGCGTGCGCTCAAACAGGAGATCGGCATCCCGATTCACCTGCACACGCATGATACGTCCGGCAACGGCGGAGCGATGCTGCTCAAGGCGATTGAGGCGGGCGTCGACATCGTCGATGCGTGCGTCAGCTCCATGTCCGGCCTGACCTCCCAGCCCAGCCTGAACGGCTTGATCGCTGCCCTCGCCCATACGGAGCGGGACACCGGACTTGCCGAAGAGCCCTTCAACAAGCTGTCCGACTACTGGGAAGATATCCGCCCGTACTACCAGGGCTTCGAAAGCGGGATGAAGTCCAGCAATACGGAGGTCTACATCCATGAGATGCCGGGCGGCCAGTATACCAATCTGGAGCAGCAGGCCAAGGCTGTCGGTCTGGAAGGCCGCTGGGATGAAGTGAAGCACATGTACGCCGTCGTCAACCGGATGTTTGGGGACATCGTGAAGGTGACGCCTTCCTCCAAGGTCGTCGGCGATATGGCGCTGTTCATGGTGCAAAACGGACTGACCGAAGAAAACATCTGGGAAAAAGGGCAGCGGCTCGACTTTCCGGACTCCGTCATTCAGTTCTTCCAGGGCTATCTCGGACAGCCGCCGGGCGGTTTCCCCAAAGAGCTGCAGGCGCTCGTCCTGAAGGGGCGCGACGCCTTTACCACGCGGCCGGGCGAGCTGCTGGCTCCCGTCGATTTCGACAAGGTCGCCCTGGAGCTCACCGAGAAAATCGGGCGGGAAGCAAGCGAACTGGATGTGCTCTCTTACATCATGTACCCGCAGGTATTCCTCCAGTACGAGCAGAGCATCAAGGATTACGGGGACCTGTCTGTGCTCAACACGCCTACCTTCTTCTACGGACTGCGTCCGGGCGAAGAGACTGCGATCACGATTGAGCGAGGCAAGACCTTGATCATCAAGCTGGTCGCTGTGGGCGAGCTGCATCCGGACGGCCGCCGGATCATGTACTTTGAATTGAATGGCCAGCCGCGCGAGATCTTCATCCGCGATCAGGCAGCCAAGGTCTCCGAACTGGCACGGCGCAAGGCTGACCCGCAGGAGCCTGGCCATCTCGGCGCTTCCATGCCGGGCAAGGTGCTGAAGGTGCTGGTCTCGGTCGGAGACAAGGTGCGCAAAGGAGAGCATCTCCTCGTCAGCGAAGCGATGAAAATGGAGACGACGATTCAGGCGCCCATCGACGGCAAAGTGACGGCGGTCTATGTCAAAGCGGGGGATGCGATCGAAACGGGTGACTTGCTCCTGGAAATGGAGTAAAATACCCTCATACTGAAAGAAAATCCCAGATGACAGGAGGAGATGGGAGTGCGCCTCGCAGCGGTTCATCAGATTCCGTACAGCCAGCGGGTCGGTCCGTATCATTTTCAAATGATCCAGGCCAAGCTAAGCGGGCCGGTACAGCCGATCACGGGATACAATCTGCAGCCGTTCTACACGCGCCATCAGCAATGGATGACCGATTTGGCTGACTCCCTCTCCCATCTGTACCGCTATACAGCCGAACTGAATCAGGCGGCGGGCAAGTTCGATGCGTCCCGTCCGCAGAGTGTGTTGTACGCTCGCCTCGCCCTCAGCTCCCGCCCGGATACGCTTCAGGCCAAGGCAGGAGCCAAAGCGAAACCGGGCCGCCATCAGGTGGAAGTAGCCCGTCTGGCCAGCCCGCAGGTAACGATCGGGATGTCGGCCGAAAACAGTGGCCCCTCGCCCGTGTCAGCAGGTCTCCATTCGTTCACCCTGACGGCCCAGGGACAGGAGAAGCTCCTCACCGTGCTGGTGAGCAGCGCCGATACGCATGAACAGGCATTGAGGCGGATCGCCGGTGCGATTCAGCAAAGCGATTCGGGCGTGACCAGCGTGATCGAGTACCAGGGAGCAGCGAGCCGCCTCGTCCTCCGTTCCCTCCGGAGCGGTTCGGACCAGGGCTTCGCGCTGGCAGATCGCGACGGCAGTCTGGTGCGTGCCCTTGGATTGGACCGAATCGCTCGCGTGGCGGAGGATGCGGCGTTTGCCGTCGACGGGATGTGGTCCAGCTCGCCTGGGAATCAGGTGGAGCTGATGGAACAGGTCACCGCGACCTTGCTGCAGCCCGGCAAGGTTGTCCTACAGATCGAACCGGATCTGGATGGCATCGTGGCAGCTGCCCGTGATTGGGTCGATCGCTTCAATCGGCTGCACCGCTTTCTGGAAGGTCGGCCGCAGATGCTGATGGGCTATCTGTCCGAAACCTTGCAGGACATCTCCCTTGAGGCTCGGGCGAAGTTGGGCGATTTTGGCCTTCGGGCAACCGCCGACCGCTCACTGGAACTGGACGAGGAATGGCTCCGCCATGCGCTGGAGCGCGATTATCCCCATTTTGTGGAAAAGGCGTCTGATCTGTCCCGGCTCATCATCGAAATGACGGGAGCCTGGCGCTCGACTCCGCCCAGCCAGCTAACTGGTTTAACGGAGGAAAAACCGTACGGGAGCCCTTCGCCTTCGTTTTTGCCGCGGCAGTTTTTCAAGCAGGCGGTCTATACCGGCCTGCTTGTCAATCAGCTGTGGTAAGGAAATGCTGCGCGCGGCCATGACACGCGGGAGACTGTGTTTTCGTACGGAGTCGCGCGGCTGTTACACGAGGTGTAGCGACGCGGCAGGCAGACAAAAAACAGGTATGCCCCTTGTGGACGTACCTGTTTTTTTATTCCACCCATCTATGCCGAATGCAATTGCCTCAAGACTTGGCGTGCGGAACTTCTCAGCTGCGCTGGATCAGTTCTTCCAGATCATGCTCATCCACATTGGTCACCAGCGTGGTGGAGGAGACGGTCGGCTCTTCCTTTTTCCCGAACATCCCTTGCATTTTCTCCACAAATTGCGGTACGGTGTCCAAAATGCGGTCGTACAAATGCGTGGAGTTTTCCAGCGGAATCGAACGGATGCCCTGTTTGCCCACGACCAGGAACGCGACAGGCGTTATGGAGACACCGCCGCCGCTACCACCGCCAAACGGATGGCCGATTACACCCGGATGATCCTTTTCAAACTGGAACTCGCTTCCCCCCGCCGCAAAGCCAAACCCCACCTTGGAGATGGGCAAAATTACGCTGCCGTCCGGCGTTTCCACCGGATCGCCGATAATCGTATTGACATCCACCATTTGCTTGATGTTTTCCATAGCGGTTCTCATTAAACCCTGAATGGGATGGTCTGCCATTGTTCTGTTCCTCCTTCACCTGGGTGAAATGGCTGTTTGCTTGGTTGCTTTAGCATTAGTTATCCTGCCCCAAACCGCTACCGGACATGTACACGCCCGCCTAGGCTCCTGAAGGAGTGGTTTTCCATTGAGGTTTCGGCTTTTGGCGCAGTCTGACCAGCAAACGTATTCCGGTCAGCAGCGCATGGCCCAGCCGAAAATGAAGAATGATGCGAGCCTGTGTGCGGATGACCATCTGGTTCCACACAGGCTGAACGCTAAGCCGCGGCATGCTGCGCAGCGAGATGGCATGGGAAAACAAAGAGACGATGATGCTTTTTACCCCCCAGATGACACCCAGTATCGCCCCCGTTTCCGCAGCATCCCCCGCCCCCAGCACGGTGTGCCACTCTAACCGTTGGCAGCGCACCTGTTTGAGAAATTTCTGGATGATCGGTTGAAAGTCGTGAAAACGTTTCAGCAGTTTTTGATAGTTTTTCTTCCATTTTTGCAGTTGTTTTTGGTCCACGCCTTTTACGCGTTCATCCCTCTTCGTCTGTTGATCGACCGTCTCGACTTTAGCCCGCAGTTCTGGACCCTTGTCTGTTTTTTGCAGGGTCATCACCGGCAGCTCGAATTTTCGCCGGATAATGCGAAACCAGGCTGAGACTTCCATCACCAGATGATCGTTATCGCCTACCCTGCCGTAATAGACGGATATCCGCACCGGGGTCATGACAATGAAAACCATGATCAGAAAAATAGCAAAAAGTATCCACCAGCCCAACAAAAAATCCCATCCTTTCCGCCCTTAGTGTGAGCGAAAGGATGGGAAAATATGTTGGCTGAAGCGATTACATCAATCGAGCACGTAAACCGTGACGCCTTTTTTGATGCCATGCTGCAGCGCTTCTGCTCGGGAAGCGAAGAAAAGGTCCACTTTCTCCGCTTTGACTGCACTGCCGATGTCCGCCGCAATGGCATAGCCATACCCTTCGATAAACAGATGGCTGCCCAGCGGAATTACCTCGGGATCGACCGCGACAATGCCGACGCGAAGCGGTAGCTCCAGATACGACAAGGCCTCTGCCTTGTTTTCCGGATGGGTGTAGGCAGTCGTTTCCACCGTCAGTTTCTGGTTGAAGGAAAGGCCTGCGGGGGTCCTCTGCTCGTCTGTCTTTTTAAGTAAATGCAAGGCGGTATAGGTAGCAGCCTCTGCACGCGTGATGGCATGCTCCGGCTGGAGTTGACCGTTTTCATACGGACTGACCACCTGGTTTTGCAATGCATAGGCAAAGCTGCGCTGATAAGGCTTTTCGATGCTGCTGCCATCCGGGTAGGTCTGCAGGGTCTGGATCGCTGTCGACCACGGCAGGGCATTCACTTTGCCGCTGTCCCCTTTGGCGCGGATCAGCATCGTGACCATCTCTTCCCGCTGAACAGGCTGATTCGGGTGAAAATAAAGCTTTCCCTCCACCCACTCTCCGTCGATGATGCCCAGCCGGTACGCTGTCAAGGCGTAAGGAGCCAGCCAGTCATCCGAATGGACGTCGGCAAAAGGGGAGCTGCCTGTGCTCGGCTGCAGCTTTTTCGCTTTGACAAACATGGTGATCAGCTCTGCTTTGGTGACCTGGTCATCAGGCCGAAAAGCGGGGGAACTGCTGATTGCTTCTGCTATGTACAATTCTTGAATTTCTTTTTCTGCCCAGTGTCCGGCTACATCTGTGAATGTTGCAGGTTCTCGCATCGTCTCTGCCTCCGCCACCGGCGCGCCTGTCATCATGACGGCAGCCAGCGAGGCTAGAATCAGCATCTTTTTCATCATCAACCTCCTGTAGGAATAGCTGGAAATCTCTTGTACTATTCTAATGGAAAATATTCAGAAAACAACCCTCAATCCTTGGAAATCCCATAAAAAGGGCGTCCTCGCTGCAAATTGAAAGCACAGCCGGACGCCTATTCTACAATCCCCAAATAAAGCATGTCTTCTAGACCGATCTGCCCTGTCACCGGGAGCCCTTCGCTTTTTTGAAACCGATAGACCGCCCGCTCCGTCTGCTTGTCAAATTGGCCATTCACCCGGCCGTGGTAATAGCCGGCTGCCTTCAGCCGATTTTGCACCAGTTTGACCAGTGCGCCTCGTGACCCGGGGACCAAAATCCGATACGTGAGTCGCTCATGTCCCATGATCGGGCCGTCGATGATGACCTTGGTCCCTACCTTCACCTGCGGATACAGTTTCTCGATATCCCGATTTTTCATGCGAAAGCAGCCGTGGCTGACGTAGCGGCCAATAAACTCCGGCCGGTTGGTGCCGTGAATGCCGTACGTCCCCCACTCTACATTGATCCCGAGCCAGCGCGAGCCAAATCCGCCGCCCCAGTTGAGCGCTTTTTGATTGATCTGAAAGGAGCCCACGGGGGAAGGCGTATCGACGGCGCCGGGGGCGATCTTGTAGCTGGCGAGCTCTTCACCTGCTTCTGTTTTCAGATACAGTTTGTTTTGCCATAGGTTGATATACACGTAGACAGGCTCATCCCTTTGCTCCGCATGCACCGCGGACAGCGGGAGGATGAGCATAAGAATCATTGACAGAACAGATACTAATGCTTTCATCGTTGGCAATCGCTCCGTTTGCTGTCACTGGCTTCCCATCGTGTTTCGTTATTTGGCGAAAATATGCTTGCCGATCTTTTTGATCTGCGGCCTGGACCAAATCCATTTGGACGTGGCCGTGTGCGGATTAAAGTAGTACAAGGCGTTGCCGGTTGGGTCCCAGCCCCGCACCGCTTCATAGGCCGCACGGTAGGCGGTCTTACCTGGCGTCAGCCAGAACTGGCCGTCATCCACTGCCGTAAATGCGTAGGGTTGAAAGATGACCCCTGCGATGCTATTGGGAAAATCGCTGGAACGCAAACGGTTCATCGCGACTGCTGCCACGGCTACCTGCCCGACGTAAGGCTCCCCTCTCGCCTCCGAATAGACCAGTTGGGCCAGCAACTGCATTTCGGAGCGGTTCACCGAAACCCTTTTGAGCGTGCGCCATGTATGCTTCCCTGCCACCCCGTCTGCCGGCATTCCGTACTTTGCCTGGAATTTGCGGACGGCTTGTTTTGTTTTCGTCCCATAGATGCCATCCAAAGGAGCCTGGTACATTCCGAGTACCTGCAGGCGATATTGCAAATCCCATACGTCGCCGCCCTGGCTGCCCGGCTTGAGCAAGGGAGCCGCGGAAGCCGGAGCCGCCAGCAGGCTTGCGACCAGAAGCAGCAACATCAAGGTAATTCCTCTTTTTTGTGAAAACAAGCTGAATCCCCTCCTTCAAACACCCATTTTATCGAGTGAGGAAGAGCGGTTCAATTCGAGTTTTTTGGCATGTCTGCCAGCACGTTCCTGTTACCCTTTCGGCCGGAACAGTACCGCCGCAAAAAAGCCAAACACGATGGCGGACGATATCCCCGCGCTGGTCACTTCAAAAATCCCTGTAATCACGCCGACCAAGCCATGCTGCTCTGCTTCCGCCATAGCCCCGTGCACCAGCGCATTGCCAAAGCTGGTGATGGGTACCGTGGCACCTGCTCCGGCGAAATGGATGAGCGGATCATATAGGCCCAAACCATCCAGCACGGCTCCGGCTACCACCATCGAAGACATCGTGTGAGCGGGGGTTAACTTGACGACGTCGAGGAGAAACTGACCGATCAGGCAAATCGTTCCCCCCACCAAAAAAGCCCAAAGAAACGTCATGTTATCCCTCCTCTGCAGGCGGTGCTTCGATCGCGACCGCGTGCGCAATGCAGGGAATGCTCTCCCCTTGCTGATAGGAGATCGGCGACAGCAGGGCTCCCGTTGCAATCACCAGGATCCGCTTCCACTCGCCGGCCCTCATCCTGCGGAAGAGATGTCCGTATGTAACCGTTGCCACGCATCCGCAGCCGCTGCCCCCTGACCAGACCGCCGGGTGATCGCCGTAGACCAGCTTTCCGCAGTCGATGTACCGCTCGAGCGGAATGGCGACCTGATGCTGGGGCAACAGCTCCGAGAGGATCGCATGGCCCACTTTCCCCAAATCTCCGGTAACCACCAGATCATAATGATCGTGCGGAAGCTGCAAATCGCGGAAATGCGTCTCGATGGTGGAAAGCGCCGCGGGCGCCATGGCCGCCCCCATGTTAAAGGGATCGCTCAGCCCCATATCGACGATTTTGCCGATTGTCGCGGCCGTAATTTGCAGTCCGCTGCCCTGTTTGCCGATCACCGCCGCACCCGCTCCCGTCACCGTCCACTGAGCAGTCGGCGGCTTTTGTCCCCCGTACTCGGTGGGATAGCGGTACTGCTTTTCGGCTGCCCCGTTGTGGCTGCCTGTCGCCGCGATGACGTAATCGCTGGCGCCGCTTTCTACCAGCAATGCCCCCAGAGCTAGTCCCTCCATCGCCGTCGAACAGGCCCCGAACAGGCCCAGATACGGGATGCCCAGTGTCCGTGCCGAGAAGCTGGAAGTGATGATCTGGTTCATCAGATCTCCCGCCAATAAGACGTGGATCTGTTCCCGCTGCAGCCCGGCTTTCTCCAGAGCCTTGTCGCAGGCTTCCTCCAGCAGCACCTTCTCGGCCTTTTCCCAGCTGTCTTGCCCGATCATCAAATCCCCATGGGTAATGTCAAAATCTTCACCCAGCGGTCCCTTCGCCTCAAACGGGCCGCCGATGGCAGAGGAGGCCAGAATGACCGGTTTGGAAGGAAACACCCATGATTGATAACCTTGCCGCATGGTTTAGCCTCCCATCTTGAACAGTGTTTTCACGATCCCTACCACAAAGGCGGCAAACACGCCAAAGACGATCACAGAGCCTGCCAGCTTGAACATGTTTCCGCCTACGCCGAGGACAAAACCTTCGCTGCGATGCTCAATCGCGGCCGACGTGATCGAATTGGCGAATCCCGTCACGGGCACACTGGTGCCCGCCCCTGCCCATTGGGCGATTCTGTCGTACACGCCCAGCCCGGTCAGGAGAGCGGAAAGGAAGATTAAGACGGCGACGGTAGGGGCTGCTGCAGTCTTTTCCGTAAAGTCAAAATAACGAATAAACATCTCTTGAATCCCTTGTCCGATCAAACAAATCACGCCTCCCACCAAAAAAGCCCGGACAAAATTGCGCAGCAGCGGGCGGGGCGGCTCGTGGCGTTTGGCCAGTTGTTGATACTGCTGCTGTGCCAGGGTCAGCTTCTTCTTTTTTTGATCTGCCATCACCCTGCCTCCTTTCTTATTTCGTCAAGAGCGGCATCACTTGGTTTAACACTTTTTGCAGCAGTTCCGCATCTCGCTGGTACATCCGCTTTTGCTGCTCATTTTTGGTAGAGAGCGAAAACAGCTCGAGATCGGCCTGGCATTTTTTTAACTGCGCCCAGGTTAATTTCAAAGCCTGCGGCTCGGCCACCTTCAGCTTGTCGTCGTACAAATCGAGGTAGAGTTGACCTGCCCTGTCCACCTGTCCAAAATAGACATTCTCCAAGGCGACGCCCGCTTTTTCCAGCTCCATCCGCACCCATTGGCGATTCAGCCCGAGCGTCGAAAGCGGCTCATCCATAATGACGCCATCCAGAATCACAGCCTGCGGTTCTTCCGCAGGAGCTACATGGAGATTCAGATGCTGCGGTGTCACGGTCTGGTGCTGGGACTTCAGCAGCACGCTCAGTTCCCCATTGGTCTCCATGCAGGCGAATTCCACGTCAGCCAGGCGAAAGACATTCTTGATGCGCAGCTGCTCCAACAAGTCTTCATTGGTCAAGCGCTCTTTTTTTAAGTTGTCTTCCAATATCTTGCCGTCTTTGATCAATACAGTCGATTTCCCCTGGAAGAAGTCCCGCAGGGTCTTGCTCTTCAACGCCAGCCAATCGAAGGCGTACGGCACCAGGGCAAACACCGCCATGGCGATCAGGCTGTGGTATACCGGGCCGTCCATCTCTGTCGCCATATAGGCGGCGATCGAACCGATCGTGATCCCGACGATGTATTCAATGTACGTCAACTGCTTGATCTGTCTTTTGCCAATCATCTTGGTCAGGATAAACAGATAAGCGACTGCCCCTAATGAGCGTAAGGCGATATGCAACCAATCGGGCAATTGAGAACCCTCCTGCTGATGTACTGAAAAAGGGAGAGAGAAGCCCTCTCTCCGTGACTCCTTTTTAGAAACCCTTGTACTGCGGCTCTTCATTTTCCAACTCGGTTACGCGCTGCTGCAAGTTGGTCACAATCGCCTGGGTTTGCTTAGCGGCGTCCGCATACAGTTGCTTGGCCTGCTTGTTTTGCGTGTTCAGGGCAAATGTTTCCAGATTGGCTTGGGCGCCCTTCAAGCTGGCGAGTGTTTGTTTGACTTGTGATGCAACGGTCATGTTCTTCACCTCCTAGCACCTATAGAATCACCCAAGCACAGTTATTTAATCCCGCGCTTATCAAAAAACGTCTGTATATTTTTTACAGCTGGCAACAAAAAAGGAAAGACACCGTTTCGGGTGTCTTTCCACATCCAACCTATTCGGTTATCCGCGACCAGCCAGTTGTTGCTCAGCGAAAGAAACGAGACGCTTGGTGATTTCTCCCCCAACAGAACCGTTTTGACGGGAAGTGGTGTCGGCACCCAGTTGTACACCGAACTCTGCAGCAATTTCATATTTCAATTGGTCCAGAGCTTGGTTGGCTTGAGGTACCAGAAGGTTGTTACGGGAACCGCTGTTTGGCATTTGTAATCACCTCCTCGTTGGTTGTAAGTTTAATATGTCTGAAGCTCCAGCCTTTCATTCATCGCGACTTCCCTGTTTTCACTGGCAATTTATAGTCTTATAGCTGGAGCAGATATCTGGCGATTCTCTCCGAGGCATCCGGTTTTCCTAGCTGGCTCATCCTCCCGATGATCTCCTCCCGCTCTTCGGCTGACGTCCGCAGCCTGCCCACCAACTCTCCGACCTGATCAGCTTGTCCCGCAAACAGAGCGGCTTGCTGCTGCACGAGAAACGAGACATTCCGCTGCTCCTGACCGGGCAGCGGCTGGTACAGAATGAGCGGCGTGCGGAGAGCGAGCGCCTCTGCACAGCTGATGCCACCGGGCTTGGTAATGAAGAGATCCGCTGCGGCCATCCACTCCCAGATCGCCGGCTCATAGCCGCGAATGACCAATGCGTGACCCGTCCGGTTCGGCAGCTCGGGGACCAATCGGGACAGCCGCTCCCGCAGCGCTTGATTCCGTCCCGTGACGACGACGATCTGGAGAGGGTCTGTTTCCGCGACCAGTCCTCGCAGCACCTGCTCCATCGCCCCGTATCCACCTTCGCCTCCGCAAAGTAAAACAGTAAATAGCTGCGGCTGCAGCCCCAGCTTCTGTTTCCACTGCACTTTTTCATATTCGGTGAAAGTCTGAAACTTTCGGCGGATGGGGATGCCCGCTTCCAGAATGGATACATGCTCCAGTCCGGCGTGCACGCGTATCTGTTCGGCCAACTGCGGGTGGGCGACGGCGTAGAGATCCGCCCCAGGATGAACCCAAAAATGATGGAAGCAATAATCCGTCGGGATCCCTACTAACGAAAACGGTTTGGATGCTTTCCGCTTCGCTTCCGCAAGTGCGGCGAAACAATAGGCATGCGTCGCGACGACGATATCGGGCCTCTCCTGTTCAATCAGACGGGTGACCAGCCTGCGGGACAGCCAGATGCCCAGCGGTTTTTTCAGGGCTGCCGCCCACTTGTGGTCGCGCTCATGCAGGCGTTGCCAGATGGAGGGACGGTAGCGGAGGATATTCAGATAAAAAAAACGGGATACTTCCCGCAGCATGGGGCTGGCTGTCTGCAATCCCATCACGATCTTGACCTCTGTATCCGGTTGTATCTCCCGCAAGGCATCGGCCAGAGCTTCGGCCGCCATCCGGTGTCCGCTGCCCGCCCATTCCTCGGTTACGAGCAAGATCCTCTTGCGGTTCACCGGGTATCACCCGCCGATTCCGGCTGTGCTGGCAGGTACCTTCGCAGCAGTTCCTCCTTCGACATGTAGACGCGCTTCAACGGCATTTCATGGTTCAACGTTTTCATTCGGCCTTTTCCGTCGGGATGAATCATCCGCAGCATCAGCTTCAGATACCAGCGCTTGTATCGAAAAAACAAGCCCATGGGCACATCGGAAATGGAAAAGCCTAAGGGCTCCACTCCTTTGTTCAGCATGGTCGTGCCCACGATGCCTTTGATTTTATCGCGCTCTTCCATCCGATTCAGATAAGCGGCCAGCTGCGGCAAGGAATGGAGGATTTGCTGACGGAGCAGGAGAGCGACTCGCAGATCATCGCGCAATCCCCGGCAGAGCGTCGCAAAGTAGTAATTATGAATATGGAGCTTCAGGATCAGATCGCCCTTGTCGATTACACGGTTATCGGATGTGAATAGCGGCTCTCCGCGGTAACGCATTCGGACGATGCGGAAAATATTATTGCCCTTCTCGATATACCTGAGCCTGGTGCAGCGTTGATAGATGTTGTCCCATATCCCCCACAATATCAAGAGGTCCGTGTTCATCTTCACAATCGGTTCCTTTCCTGCATGTGTTGTCCTTTTACTTGTAGTATGCCCCAACCTGTTCACGGGAAACACGACGGTCCTGGGCGGAAGTCGATTTTCTCTCCTCTGCCTACTCCATCGCCCTGCGATAGCGGCCCCATCCCACCACGCCGACAGCGGCCAAAAAGGGTATCCACGAATGGTTCCACAACAGGGGATTTAGTACTTTCCACACATACGGGTCCTCCAAAATCATCTCGGCTGCGGTATAGACCAGGACGCCCCCGCCCAGCAGTGCCAGGCTGGGAAAGCGATTCAACAAACGGGCCACGAAAGCGCTGCCCCACATCAACAAAGGAATGCTGAGCCCCAGGCCGATGATGATCAGCAGCCAGTCGCCGTCTGCCGCCCCCCCCACCGCGAGCACATTGTCCAGACTCATGACGAAGTCGGCCAGGATAATCGTCTTGATCGCCTGCCCGATATTGCCGTGCGGAGAGACTTCGGTCGTTTCCTCCGGTTCTCCGTACATCAGTTTCCAGGCGATCCACAGCAAGAGCAAGCCGCCGATTGCTTTGACCAGCGGGATTTCCAGCATCCAGGCCGTCAAGCCGGTCAGAAGGATACGCAGCAGAATCGCTCCGAGCGATCCGATATAAATCGCCCTTTTTCGCTCTTTGGGCGGCAAGCCGCGGCAAGCCATTCCGATGACGACCGCATTGTCCCCGCTCAGCACGAGATCTATGAGAAAGATTTGCAGAAATCCAATCCAAAATTGCCCGTCCATCGCTCCCCCTGTTCCCCTCATCCGTTTGTCCTTCTTACTCTATGCGGGTGCTTGTTCACACATGAACCTTTTTCTATTCGAAAAAGGACGAGAAACTGCAGATTTTGTTGAAAGAAAATTGCCAATAAAAGAAAATTCGACCCTGAATATAGGAGATATATACCTTGTTTTTCATGCCTTGCTTCCGTACGATAATCAATGGGGTGGGATAAGGTATGGTGGAAACTGTCTCTCTAAACCTTCAAAAGCAAATTGTTTCGCAAAAGATTTTGGACATGGTTCCCATGATCACGACACTGTGGCTGCAGGAAATCGCTTTGAGCATGGAAACGCAATTGACGATTCCTCGCGATTTTGCTGAAAAGCGTACAGTCCTCCTCGCCCGCTATTTAGTGGAAAATGTCGAGGAAGACATGCAGAACTGGTCGCTTGATATGGGAGAATGGCTTCGGGCGCAAGAGTACCCCTTTTCGTCCATTTTGCGGGCCTATCAGCTGTATCGAAATGTGTTCTGGCGCGTGATCCGCCCTGAGATGAACAGATGGTCAGTCACTCCGGAACAGATGCTCTATTTGGAAGCGCAGCTGGGCAAGGCTATGGATGAAAGTGTTTTTTGGGCTGTTTACCATTTTGAACAAATGATGAATAGAGAATTGGTGCAAAAGGAAGAAACGATCTCGTTTCTACACAATGACAAATTGACCATGCTGGGGAAAATCGCCGCCAACATGGCCCATGAGCTTCGCAATCCCTTGTGCGCCATCGAGGGTTTTTTGAAACTGATCGCGGAATCTACTCGCAACCAGGACAAGCTCCAATCGTATATTCAAGTGGTCATGCATGAATTTGAAAACCTTCACCGGCAAATTACCGGATTTCTCAGCTTTTCGAAAAAACCCATCCTCGACGAGATTTATAAAACCGTCGATCTGGAGCATCTTTTGCTCGAGGTGGAGTTGTTGATCACACCGCGGCTTCTTGCGGAAAACATCTATTTTGAAAAGGACATCCGCCCCTGCCTGTTTAACTGCTACGAGGAAGGCTTTAAGCAGGTCGTGGTCAATCTATTGACGAATGCCATTGACGCTGTGCAGGGAAGACCGGAGAAAATGATTCGCATTACCTCTTTCTGCGACGAGAGCACGGTCACCCTGACGGTGGAAAACAACGGAGAAATGATTCCGGCCGACATCGTAGAAAGCCTCTTTCAGCCCTTTTTCACGACCAAACAAAACGGTACCGGGATTGGACTGTCGATTTGCAAGAACATTATCGAGAAGCATAATGGTACGATTTCCTGCGAATCCTCACAAAATTCGACCCGATTTATCGTCACCTTGCCTTTGGTCTAGCATGCGGCAGCTACTTGCTCTATGGGATAACCTGGCTTCGCCAACCTTTTGGCGAAGCCTTTGTTTAAATAGACAGGGAGCCTCGAGTTTGCTCGCTCTGTTCACATTTACCCGGTGTACGGTCTTCTCGAATCCAATAAAAAATGCCCTCTGATCAGCCAGAGGGCGAGGCAAGAGATCCGTTTACCCGCAGGGTAAGCGATCTAGTCCTTACTCTACACAAAAACATATGTTTCTACTACCTATATCTTTGCAGCTTTTTTCGACAATCCGGCGGAAAACCGGAATCTTGTCGATCTATGCCGTTGATTTAGGGCTATAGTCCCACCCATCATTCGACGCCAACTGCGGACCTTCGGACATCAGGAGGGCAACAGAGGACGGGAAGCCTATCGCAGCAAGGGCTGATCGGATGAGGGCTGTTGATGAAAAACCAAAAAAGCAGATACCCGCAGGTATCTGCTTTTTTATAGATGGAGCGGGTGATGGGAATCGAACCCACGCGACCAGCTTGGAAGGCTGGAGTTCTACCATTGAACTACACCCGCAAATTTTAGATGGTACCGAGGACCGGGCTTGAACCGGTACGGGAGATACTCCCGACAGATTTTAAGTCTGTTGCGTCTGCCAATTCCGCCACCCCGGCAAAATCGTGGTCGGGAAGACAGGATTCGAACCTGCGACCCCTTGGTCCCAAGCCAAGTACTCTACCAAGCTGAGCTACTTCCCGATATCCAATTGTAAGAAATCAAACCCTTCTCATCTTGTGCCGTCAGGTTTGATAAAAAATGGCGTGCCCTGAGAGATTCGAACTCCCGACCTTTTGATTCGTAGTCAAACGCTCTATCCAGCTGAGCTAAGGGCACGTATATAAAGGAAATGGAGCGGACGACGGGTCTCGCTTCCACTGGCGAAACGACGTCGCTCTGCTTCTATGCGCTGCCAGATCTGAGGCACCCGAGCGTTTCTCCCTTGGTTTCCGCCGAGGGTGAACCCGGTACGGGTGAGAGACCAGCAAAGCATCTATGGAGCGGACGACGGGTCTCGAACCCGCGACCTTCGCCTTGGCAAGGCGACGCTCTACCAATTGAGCTACGTCCGCATTCATTAGAGTTTCCCCGAAAAGCACTCAACGCATGCCGCTAAGTCCGCTTTTCTCTTTCGGGAAAATATGGTGCGGTCGAGAGGACTTGAACCTCCACGGTGTTGCCACCACTAGAACCTGAATCTAGCGCGTCTGCCAATTCCGCCACGACCGCATATGGTGTTGATAAAAACTGGTGAGCCATGAAGGACTCGAACCTTCGACCCTCTGATTAAAAGTCAGATGCTCTACCAACTGAGCTAATGGCTCATACAACTGGTGGGGAGAGACGGATTCGAACCGCCGAACCCAGAGGGAGCAGATTTACAGTCTGCCGCGTTTAGCCACTTCGCTATCTCCCCAGTTATATGGTGGTGCCGGCGATAGGACTTGAACCCACAACCCCCTGATTACAAGTCAGGTGCTCTACCAATTGAGCTACACCGGCAATTTTTTTGATCAAAAATGGCGGAGCTGACGGGACTCGAACCCGCGACCTCCGGTGTGACAGACCGGCGTGAACTCCAACTTCACCACAGCTCCATTTTTGGGTTGAATAGTAGTACAAGTAGATTTGGTTGCGGGAGCAGGATTTGAACCTGCGACCTTCGGGTTATGAGCCCGACGAGCTGCCAGACTGCTCCATCCCGCGACGATTATGATGGATGAGTATCAGCATTGCCACAGAACGTGGCGCTTGACCATCCTTGTAAATGGTGGAGGCTGACGGGATCGCTTCCACTTGCGACACTGCGTCGAATCATCTTCGCAAGCGAGCAAGATCTGAAGTGCCCGAGCAATGCTCCTCGTTCTTCATCGAGGGTGAACCGGTACGGGAGATCCCGTTTCCGATCGCCGCGAATAAGAACATGGTGGAGGCTGACGGGATCGAACCGCCGACCCTCTGCTTGTAAGGCAGATGCTCTCCCAGCTGAGCTAAGCCTCCAGATGCCCCTCAAGGGTCCCCGCAAAGTACTCGGTGATGCTACAAAGCATTCACTTCACTTTGCGGGGTAGTATGGTGACCCGTAGGGGATTCGAACCCCTGTATGACAGCGTGAAAGGCTGCTGTGTTAAACCGCTTCACCAACGGGCCATCTTACATGGTGCTCCCGACAGGAATCGAACCTGCGACCTCTTCCTTACCATGGAAACGCTCTACCTACTGAGCTACAGGAGCAAGTGATATGGCTCCTCGGGAGGGACTCGAACCCCCGACCGATCGGTTAACAGCCGATTGCTCTACCAACTGAGCTACCGAGGAACAATATGTACGGAACGAAAAACAGCAAGTGCTCTTCGCGCCTTCAAAACTGGATCTGCATGCTTTGCTAAGCGATTGGTTGTGGATAAGTCCTCGACCGATTAGTATTCGTCAGCTCCACGCGTTGCCGCGCTTCCACACCGAACCTATCAACCTCATCGTCTATGAGGGGTCTTACCAGCTTAACGCTGTGGGAAGTCTCATCTTGGAGGGGGCTTCACGCTTAGATGCTTTCAGCGCTTATCCCTTCCGCACATAGCTACCCAGCTGTGCCACTGGCGTGACAACTGGTGCACCAGCGGTGCGTCCATCCCGGTCCTCTCGTACTAAGGACAGCTCTCCTCAAACTTCCTACGCCCGCGACAGATAGGGACCGAACTGTCTCACGACGTTCTGAACCCAGCTCGCGTACCGCTTTAATGGGCGAACAGCCCAACCCTTGGGACCTACTTCAGCCCCAGGATGCGATGAGCCGACATCGAGGTGCCAAACCTCCCCGTCGATGTGGACTCTTGGGGGAGATAAGCCTGTTATCCCCAGGGTAGCTTTTATCCGTTGAGCGATGGCCCTTCCATGCGGAACCACCGGATCACTAAGCCCGACTTTCGTCCCTGCTCGACTTGTAGGTCTCGCAGTCAAGCTCCCTTCTGCCTTTACACTCTACGAATGATTTCCGACCATTCTGAGGGAACCTTTGGGCGCCTCCGTTACCTTTTAGGAGGCGACCGCCCCAGTCAAACTGCCCACCTGGCATGGTCCTCTCGCCCGATCAGGGCGACGAGTTAGAAACTCCGTACATCAAGGGTGGTATCCCACCGACAGCTCCACAGAGGCTGGCGCCCCTGCTTCTCAGCTTCCCACCTATCCTGTACATGATGCACAAAGTTCCAATACCAGGCTACAGTAAAGCTCCATGGGGTCTTTCCGTCTTGTCGCGGGTAACCTGCATCTTCACAGGTATTATGATTTCACCGGGTCTCTTGCCGAGACAGCGCCCAAGTCGTTACGCCTTTCGTGCGGGTCGGAACTTACCCGACAAGGAATTTCGCTACCTTAGGAC